>JAJRWS010000166.1 GCA_024276705.1 Planctomycetota bacterium
CACTACCAGCGACGTCGACTACTGGACCGCCTGGTAGCACTCACGCAAGGGATCGACGCCGTTTCGGCGGGCGCGAACCCTGAAGTCAAAGGCCAATTGCAAGGGTTGGCAGATGCTCTTCGGCCAGTCATCGCAACTGCGAGTGAAAAAGGCACCACCGATGTCGATATCGCGGATCCAGTCATTGAATTGGCCAGCAATGTCGACCAGGTAATTCGTAGTTGGAAGTCGGCCGATCAGCCGGCTGAGGACGAAGCCAAGACCGTGGATGAGTTCACCTAAGGAGCGAACGAGGAATAACTTCCCCATTTCAAGTTGGGTATTTTGGCTTCTCTTCGTACTCGTACTCAGCGAAGCGGTACTCGTACTCGACGGCCGTATGATACTCGCCATGCGACTCGAGTACGAGTTCCGCAAAGCTTCTCTCGGCCGCTACCGGCAAAGTTCGGCTTGCCCAGATACCTCCGTGGCAAACGAATCTTGGCCGGTTGTGGCCGAACAGACGCCAGAGTTCCGCAAAGCTTCCAGCGGCCGCTACCGGCAAGGTTCGGCTTGCCCAGATAGAGCCCGGGCAACAGCGAAGCAGGCCAGCAAGACCCCCAGGTAGAACAGGTCGCCCGCCAGCATCGCCCGATAGAAGGGGAGCCCGGCCGTATAGCAGGCTGCCAGGCCGGCAAGGGTCGGCTCGTAGCTGCTCTTGAACGCCCACACCGCGAGATTGGTGACCAGAAAAAATGCGGTTGCCGGAACGAAACCGCACAGGCCCCACGAGGCCACCCGCTGCCAGCCAGCCGTACGCCGGGCCAAACGTCCCAGCATCAAGGGCACGACCAGCATGAGATGGACGCTAAACATCACCGGCAGGCTGTCGTGGGCGGGCAACATCACATCGCTCAATGCCAGGACGCTCACAGGCAATAACAGGGCCGCCAGGATGTGGCGGAAATAGAATCCGCCCACGATGGCTACCGCAGCCAATGGGGTAAAATTCCAGGTCGGCGAGGCCAGTCGACCGACCACGCCAATGGCCAATAGCAGCGCAAACAGGGTCAAATCGCGTGCATTCTGTGAGGTTAAAATTTTTTGTTTCATCGTTATTGTCTCATTGCTGGTTTGAGGAGAGACTACCGGTTTCCGGCTAAGGCATTTCATGGTCCAAGGGAAGGACCCCACGGGCTCATGGCTACAATGTACAACCTATCCACCGCATTTCCAAGCGTTCAATGCACACCAGGCGCTAAATAGACACGCGGACCGTTGTCAAGCCAGCGGACCCATTTCAAGCCGGTGGACCCATATTAGACAGGTGGGCCCACTATTAGGCAGGTGGACCCACTATTAGGCAGGTGGACCCACTATTAGGCAGGTGGATAAGCCGCCTGCCAAGGACCTGACCATCTGCGATAGATACTGCCAGGTCGGCTTCATCCACCCATTTCCAATCTCACCCTAATTCTACTCCTGGGGACCAAACATCCACAAGACGCGATCGCCAGGCAACAAAGGCTGAATTCCAAAACTGCGTATTCCCCGTTTTCCATTGATCTCGAAAAACCAGAATTTACCCGAATCCGCCTGCTGACTCACTCCCTCCAGGGCCGTCAGGAAGGCCTGGGCCCCGACCCCTTTTTGCGTATATCTGACCGCGGGCCGAAAATGACGGGCCGCCTCCATCAGATCGGCAACCGTCATCCCGTCACGCCAAGGCAACGCAGCAAATTCACGCGTCGCCCCATTGCCAAAATCGATGCTCAAGGCCACGGTTTTTCCCGCTGGCCGGGGTGCAGGCAGCCAACCACTGGGCGCGGAGGCGCTGCCGGTGGCCAATCCGTCGCTTCGCGATTCTCCTTCCTCAACCCTCACCGCACCAGACTGACTCTCGTTGGCCCAAGGCCGGCTGTAAAGCAGAAGCAGAATCCCGGCCAGTACCACGCAAAGCAGCAACGGCAGCAGCCAGGGGCCAGCAGGCCTTGCTCCTGGAGTTCCCGGGCCGTTGCCAGGATCACCGCTTTCCGACGATGGGGACGGAGTTCCGCTATTTTTCTGCTGATTTGCCATAACCTCTTGAGTGGCCATGCCTTATACCCTTTCACGCATTTTTCTCTACTTGAGCCAATTCGGCGCCAACGGCGGAGCCAAACAACTCCACGCTCACGAAATTGTTGGTCACCAGACGGGAATTATGTATGCCTGCCTTTCGGCATATGCTAGCATGGTACTCAGGTTATTTAAACGAATCGGCAACGAAGCTTACTCCTATGGATTTTTTACTCATTGGTTTTCACGTTTTGTTAAAGAGAAAGAGAGAGTCTAATGAAATGCACCTTGTTATGGGTAGCCGTGCTGGCCTGCATGGCAATCACAACCCACGTGGCAATGGCAGGAAATGCTTATTTCAGCCTGAACCTTGAATTCAACGACCCCAACGACTTTTCTTCTGGTGGAACCTGGACCGCTGTTGGTAAGGCCGATGAATTTGGCCTGGCGGGGGTTAGCCTGGTTCTGACTGACTTGAATTTCGATGAGTCGACCGGTTTTCTGGCGCCTGAAGAGTATGCTGTCCAGCTAGCAGCTTATTTTGGTGGCATCGTCCTGAATGTGATCATCGGAGACGACGGCGCGGGACCGCCCCTTCTGGGCGTTGGTGTGATCGGGAGTAGTTGGCCCTCGGACTATGTCGACGATCCGAACCTCATGTCGTTTGGCGGGTATCTCGACTTGGGTTCCTTCACCGGGGGTGTCGCCCTGGCAACCGGAACGTTCGATCCCGGCGCGGTGCCCGATTGGACGGTCCTTCCGGGAAATCCCGAACCAACTGCGGCGAATCTCTACACTAGCTCCGGATTCCCAGCGGTCGCCGCGGAGACTCAACTCACGGTACGCAACGCGGTTCCCGAACCATCGGCCTTCGTGCTTTTGGGAATGGCCATCGTCTCGGTAGCTAGCCTGCGGCGCCGATAACGCCCCGTTTTTTCTAAAGTCACCGTCCAAACATCCTATCCACGACAAAGCCCAGGGACCTTCAGGCCCCTGGGCTTTGTTGGCTTCTCGGCACTCGCTACACTTACGCATAAATACTGGCGAACTTGTCGATCGACACCGGCTTGATCTTGCCGGCATTGCCGGCCTGGCCGAAGGCGACCATCCGGGCTACGCAGACCTGTTTCATCGCTTCGCGGGCCGGTTTCAGGTAGGCCCGAGGATCGAAAGCTTCGGGCGACTCGGAAAATACCTTGCGGATCGCGCCGGTGATGGCCATCCGGTTGTCGGTGTCGACGTTGATTTTGCGCACTCCATGCTTGATGCCCTTCTGGATCTCCTCCACGGGGACGCCATACGTCTGCCGCATCTTCCCACCATACTGGTTGATGACGTCCTGAAGCTCCTGCGGCACACTGCTGCTGCCATGCATGACCAGATGGCAGTTGGGCAGCTTCTCGTGGATCTCCTCGATCCGGCTCATCGCCAGCACCTCGCCGGTCGGCTTGCGGGTAAATTTATACGCTCCATGGCTGGTGCCAATGGCCACCGCCAACGCGTCAACGCCGGTCTCTTCTACAAACTGCCGAGCCTCTTCGGGATCGGTCAGCAATTGGTCGCGGGAAAGCTTTCCTTCGAAACCATGGCCATCCTCTTTCTCGCCTTCTCCCGTTTCCAGCGAGCCAAGGCATCCTAACTCTCCTTCCACGGAGACTCCCTTGGCGTGCGCTTCATTGACCACTTCCTTGGTAACACGCGCGTTGTAGGCAAAATCGGCCGGGCTCTTGCCATCGTCCATCAACGAGCCATCCATCATCACGCTGGTGAAACCGTTTTCGATCGCACTGTGGCACGTGGCCGGGCTGTTACCATGGTCCAGATGCATGCAGATAGGAATTTGCGGATAGAGTTCCGCGGCAGCCAGCATCAAATGACGCAGATAGTTGTCTTGCGAGTAGGCCCGGGCGCCTCGACTGGCCTGGATAATCACCGGCGAATCGGTCTCCTGGGCGGCTTCCATGATCGACTGGATCTGTTCCATGTTGTTCACGTTCAAAGCGGCCAGGCCGTAGTTATTCTCGGCCGCATGATCCAGCAGCAGGCGTAAAGGTACCAGTGACATAACAGTGTGCTCCTAAGGTGGGGGGAGGGATAGGAAGACCGGAGGTGTCTCCGGATTCGGTGTTTCGGCAGGACGGTGTTTCGGTGTTTCAGTAGACGCAGCCAATCGGTTCGTCCGTCGAAAAGCCACCCGAGACGGCCATTCTAGCACGATCAGGGCCCGTCGCGCAGGGGGGGGAGGGTGGAAGGGGGAGGGTGGAAGGCGGAGGGCGGAAGGGGGAAGGCGGAGGGCGGAATACTTGGGGCTTTTTCTCTTTTTGAGAGCAGACAACCCAGAACGACTCGCTGCAGTGTGGTTACCGGGCAAATACAGTAGTTCCAAGAATGGCCGATGAAGCAGTGCTATCGGCACTATCTTGTCATCCTGAAGGAGCGGGCACCGACGCGCAGCGTTGGTCGACGACGGAAGGATCTCTCGTAGACTTCATGGACACCTGGAAACAAAGGAGATCCTTCACCTCGTGCTACTCGGTTCAGGATGACAGGAGCACACATAAGCCTGTCACAACCAGCCTTCACTGCTGGGCCAGAATTTCGCTGGCGGGGACCTGCAACAGACGGACCAGAACCAGCTTGTGCTCCAGTTGCCCCTGCCGGCGAACGGTTTGGAAGACATGCCCCAGGCTTCCCGGCGCATGGGCCAGGCAACCAACCAGCAACAGCTCACCGGGAGCCAGTTCCGCCCGGATTCGCAAGTCGCTGAACACCTTGTGTTCCCTCGATGGGGTCATCAAGAAGATCCCCTGGTCGCCTCCCGTGTACCGGTTCCGGAGCTCTCCATGGTGAATTTCAGGCGTCAGACGCAATACAACCCGTTGCCCATCGGTCAACTCGGCATGCAACGCATAGGCCGCTTCGGCTTGAGTCAAAGTCTTGCAATGCAAGCCGCTCTCATCGCTGATCAGCGGGTCGATGCGCTGGCGTAATTCGGACGCTTGAATGGTTGCCTGCTCTTCACATCCCAGTTGCAAAACACGCCGAGTCACACGCGGCTGAGCGGACTGTCCCGTCAGTAATCTTGCGGACGAGGCTTCAGGAATTTCGCTCTGCAAGTCGAGGGCGCGGGCCAACGAATCGGGCAATGCGCCGCCGAGAACTCCGACCCGGAAACCATTGCGGATCAATTTGCGCCGCAAGTCGGCCGGCAGTCGCTGCTCATCGACTTGTTGCCAAAGATCCTCAACCAGAGATCGATCGTCCTCGGGAAAGCGCAACTGGAAGATGTCCAACGTGACGCTCCTGGCCGAGGTTTCCACCGGCCGCAGGAACGACTGAAAATCTTCCAGCGGTGGTGTCTGAAATTGCTGGCATCCGGCCAGGACCAGCAGGGCCAGGAGAATCAGGGACGCAAAGGGGGGGGCGAGTGGCGAGTGGCGAGTGGCAAGTGGTTTAGGGTTTGACATACACGTATGAGCGAGCCTGTTAAGTCAATGACCACTTGCGGAGCATGTGGTTTACGAAAAGTGTATTAGTAGCTCCGGAATCACAAATGCGAGATCACGACAATCAGCTCTCAGCTCTCAGCTCTCTGCTCATTGATCCGAATAGACTCGCGTACTCTCTTCCTTGGTGATCGGCTGTTGAATTTCGTCGGTGGTGATTTGCACTCGAACTCGCTGGTCGCCGGGCTGGAGCCCTTGAGCGCTGATGCGATAAATCACCATTTCCTTGGGATCCAACCGGGCAAGTGGGGCGAATTCGACTCGCTCTCCCTGGATGGAATGCCCCGTTTCACCCTCGGCGGAAATGGCCCGGATACCTGCCGGCATCCGGGCAACTACTTGGACTTCGGCCGCCGACTTGGTGCCTTGATTGGTTACGCGTATTTCATAAACCGTTTCGCCGCCCACTTCAATCGGATCTTGCGTATCGACCACCTCAAACATCAGCGCCGCCAAACCTTCCACCTGGACGCGCTTTTCGGTGTGGTCCGTCAACCCTTGACTCGCCTGGGTATCGATCTGCAAGGTCTGCTCACCCGCTTCGACCGGCAAGGCAACCAATTCGACCGTCCCCTGCTGTTTGGCCGGCAACTCCGTCAAGCTCCAATGGACACTGTGCGTGGCCGCATGGTATTCACCCAAGTTGTTGGCTTTGACAAATTGCAACCCCTTGGGCAAATGGGTGACCAATTGCACATTTTTTGCCGGGGCCGTGCCCGGATTTTCGACATCGACCTGGTAGGTGGCGGGCCGTTCCAGGAACCGTTTTTCCGGCCCTTTCACATTCACTCGCAATTGGGGCGCGATCACTTCAAACTCGCACGAAGCTTCCACTTGCAAATTGGCGTCGGCCCGGGCAGTCATCACGTTCTTCACCATCCCAGCTTGCTCCGCACCGAGTACCAATTCGAACTGTTTTGACTGGCCCGAAGGCAAGGTACCAATCTCCAATTCCAACGCCGGACCAGCCGGATGGCTGACCCCGACAGGGATCGTTGCCAGCAAGATCACCCCGGTCGCATCGCCACTTCCCGGATTGGAAATTTCTATTTGAATCTGCTGCTGATCACCCGCCAGCACCTTTGGTTTGCCGCAGGTTAACTGCAATGCCAATTCAGGCCGCGTCGAGCGCGCTTTGGCGGTTGCCTGCGTGGCGAAGGTGACCGTCGCCACACTCCCCAGCTCCCCTTCTTCGGTGGGAATCAGTTCCATTTCGACGATTCGCTCTTCGCCAACCGACAAGGTACCCAAATCCCAAATTAGATTCGAACCGCTGACTTGGGCCCGTGGCGCGGTCCCGAGTAACTCGGTACCCAGTGGTACCTCATCCCGGATTATTACATTTTGCGCGGTATGCTGGCCCGTATTTTGCACACGGATGGCAAAAGTGCATTTCTTCCCTACCTGAATTTCCGGGGGAGCCAATTTTTCAATGGTAATCGACGGGTTCTGTAGCCCTTCGAGCAATCGTTCACCAGGTCGGCCGGTACCCTCCCGGCTGGTCAATCCAGGCGTCGGAGTAGGATTCGCCAACCTTGGCCGCTTCGAATCGTATGGGTTTTCCGCGATCTTGCCCGATAGTTTGGCCTCTTGTGTTGAAATGTTGTTGGGAGGCAACGATGCGACCGGCGGTTCCACGCCCGGACTGGCTGCCGCCTGGGCGGCAGCGCTGCCCAGGGCAAATGGGGCGACCGGCTGTCGGGGTGGCAATGGCCTTTGCCCGGGCCGAGCCGAACTGGCTACCGACACACCAGCCGGGATCTGGCCAGCCGTCTGGTTCCCCGCGGCATTTCGTGGCGCAAGCTCACCTCGACCGGAAAGGCTCTCTCCCGGATCGCTACTCTCCGACTCCACGCCGGCAACAGATTCCGTATCGACTGGAGAGTTCGCTTGGGCTTGAGAGGGAGCCACCGTGGCTACCGTAGCGTCGGTCCGGTAGCGGGTTTTGGCCGGGACCAGGGTGGCTGGCACAAGAGGACGCGCCCGTTTGAGGGTCTCGTTGACTTTCTCATTCTCATTGGCGGGTGCCCTGTCGGGTTCCTGGCCAGTCTGCCGACCATCCGCACGTCCTTGCTCGGTGGGAGACCGATCCTGGAGAGTGGCTGCCAGAGGCTGGCTCTCTCCGGGCAGTGAAGAATCTGCGGGCAGTGAAGACTCTGCCGATGGTGCAACACCAGGCCGAAGTGGATTTACCGGTTCCTGGCCTCGAGTCACGACCTCCATAGGGCTCGGTGGAGCCGGGGAATTCGCGCTCGCTGGCCCCGGCACGGGGTTTGGCACGGGAGCGGGTGACAGGCTGGCGGCGGGCGCCGGAGCGGCAGCCGCCGTGGAAGCTTGCAGCAAGCCGGCGGCAGCCCCATAACGGTCGTCTGCCGGCACTGTTTGGGCCTCCAATTCTCGGGGGGGGGATACAACCGGAGGCGCCGCGGAAAATGGATTTTGATTTGTGCTGGCAGGTAATTGCACCGTGGGGGGCGGACTTGCGAGAGGCCGTCCGGTACCCGAATGGCGGGCATAACGACCGCCGTCCGCCACGTCGGCTTTCGCGGCAGTCTCATCGACCGCATCGTCGACGCTGGACGCACTCCGAACGGTTTGGCTTGCCGAGGGTGTCGAAGCACTGCGTAACAGCGCTTTGAGTTCCGTCACGGCGGCTTCTCCGTCAAGTCCCTTGGACGATGAAATCTGCTTGTCACCTGGGTGTTCCAGTCCAACCTGACCTTGCCCGGCAACGACCTGGCTCGTCTCGTCACCAGACCAGTATTGGTAGATGCCCCAACTGCTTCCTGCGAGGACGCTCGCCGCTAAAGCCACCCGAGTCAGCCGACGAATGAGTCCGCGAGATTGGACTTTTTTTGCCATGGGATTTTTTCTTTGCACTGCCTTTGTAATCGCCCCGAGCCGGACGGTGGCCGGAACCACAAGAGAAACGATTGCCGCGGCCAGGCGATCTCCGCGCGCCGGCCGTCGTGGCGTTAAGTAGCAAATAGGCAAAGCGAGGCAAAGAGCAGTTACCGGCAGTAAGAGAGTGCCAGCAACGCGTAACCGGTAGCCAATTGGGGGTCGCCTTCGAACCAGCGGGGATTCGTGTTGGCCCAACTACCGTCGGCCTGCTGCGATGCCGCCAGGGCCGCGGCTAATTCTTGCCGCCAAAGGTGAGCGACCCCCTGCTCATCGACCAAAGTTTCCTCCCCCACCGCGTCGAGTGCTTTAGCCAGCGTATGCAGGTAGTAGTAGAGGCCCGCGTCTCCCATCCCCGGATTTTCGGCGAGGGTGAAGTGCTTTTTAATCCACTGGGTGGCGGCTTGCACACGCGGGTCGTCGGGGCCCACCCCTGCGTAGATCATGCTTTTCAGGCCCGCGTAGGTCATCGAACCATAGCTTCGCAAACCGCCGCTGGCCGTGTTGCCCGCCTGGCTTGTGCCACCCGCGGCAACCGTGTAGTAAAACCCTCCGTCAGGATTGAGTGTTGCAAACTTCGTATCGTTGTACTCGGTTTCCAGATTCTGACAGCGTGAAACAAAAAGGAGCGCTTTCTGGATCGCCGGATCGTCGGGCCCCCGCCCCAGCGACTGGAGTGCATCGATCAAAAAGGTCGTATTGGACAAGTCGGGGCGCCCATGTTTTCCATAACCGGCTCCACCATAACTGGTACTGTTCCGATCGTGGCTCTCCGTCCCGTCCCACTGGATTCCCTTGACCAGTGACTCCGCGCGTTGCAGAATTTTGTCGTAATGTCCATTTCGATTGGCCGCGGAGAAACAGAGAATGGCCAAACAAGTCTCATAATTGCGATAGCGGGAACCTTTGGCATAGATACCCCCGTCGGAGCGAACTTGCCGTTGCAGATAATCGAGCGCACGCGCCACCAGCGGATCGGCAGGAGAACGCCCCTGGTGCAAGATGCTGGTGGCCACCAGGGCCGTGACTCCCGGCCCCAGCCGGGCACTCCACGAACCGTCATCCGCTTGGGTCGCCCTCAAATAGGCAATCGCGCGACTGACAGTACCTGTCAGATCTTGCCCCGTCTGTGCTTGCCCCGTCTGTGCTTGATCTACCTGTGCTTGACCTGCCTGCACCTGTTGACACGGCAACCCCAATAGTACGGCCTGACCAGACACGAGTATCCCAGACAATAGTATCCCGGATACTGGTAATCCAGCACACGCCAGCCATGCATGCGTGCCAAAGAAACGAACAACCGTGTTGGGACGAATCATGGGGACTCTCGATTGCCTAACTTTCAAGACCGTTTGCTGTAATAATCTAAACCACTTCCATTACTTTCAAATTCCCATCCATCCTTACATGGCCCAGGGCGATAAGCCGCCTGGAGACCGACGCATTTAACCGCTAGCACGCTGCCCAGGTCGGCTTCATCGGCCACTGCATGGAACGACTTATTTTACCACAGCCAGCACATCCTCGGCTCGGAGAATCAACAACGACTCATCGTCAATCGTCACTTCCGTGCCGGCATAGCCACCGAATACCACTCGGTCGCCCTCATGCACTTCGTGCGCTACACGCGAACCGTCTGGCAGCAACCGACCGTCGCCCACGCTGAGTACCCGGCCTTGCCGAGGTTTCTCCTGAGCGGAATCGGGCAGGACAATACCACCGGCTGTTGCCTGCTCGGCTTCGATTCGTTTGATTACCAGCTTATCGCCCAATGGTACAACTTTCATAATTTTCATCCTCATGCGGGCCCATTCCTCATGCGGAAAAGGCCCGCCCAGGAACGCTCGCCCTGCTGAAATTTGTCTAGGGTACAAACCACAACCCATGCGGTTTGGCCCCATACGGTTTGGCCCCATACGGTTTGGCCCCATACGGTTTGGCCAAGACTGGCATCTCTCAACCGGCCCAGACAATCCAGGCTAAAAATAATATCCAACTCACTAGCGAGATACCCGAGACAAGCACCTGCCAGCGATTGGCGTGGGTTCGAAGCTCCGATCGATTCAAGAACGATCCTCCTCGCTGGCATCGGGCAGCGAGATTTGATAACTGCGCTGAAAACCTTCGTCAAAATCAAACACCCCATCGAAATCTTCCCGGGTGTCGCTTGCCGTCTTGCGCATTTGGCCTATTTCGATAAGATTGAAAACAATTTCCCCAAAATCGCTCGTCGATTTCAGACCCCAATGATTCAGCACATTCTTTGCCAGGTAGCCATATTGATCATGCGCGTAAAGCCGCATCGCTTCGCATAGTTCCTGGCCGGAAACATGTCGTTCAAATTCTTCATCGCTGCCGATGCCTCCCAGTTCTCCTTCGGCTCCCAGTTCTCCTTCAGCACCAAGTTCCCCTTCGGCTCCAAGATCCCCTTCTTCGGCATCAAGATTCATACCACTGGTGCCCAACTCATGGAAACCTTGCTGGTAATCCGCATCTTGCTGTGTCGGTTGCTCAACCCCCATCCCCAGCCTATCGTGGGCAAACCGCAATGCCTCAAATACAAAAACATAGGCATCGAAATGGTATCTCGCATCGCGACGCAACAGTTCGGCAATGGGGTGGGTGGGATCTAACATGATGGCAAGTACGCTGTCGTACGAATCCTGAAGGGAATGGCGGCACTCCTTTTTCAGGATATCTTTTTCAGGCGTCAGGATTCCGTCTTGGGTACTGTGGAATGGGTTCGTTGGAGCACGGTAATGACATCGGCCGAGTCGATTACAATCCGACGCATGTCTTCGGTCTGGATGAGCAATTGGCTGGCCAGAATTTCCTGGGCGAGAACACGCGCCCTCCCTTCCTCTGTGATAATCTCCGAGCCCACCGGCGGCAAGTCTTTTTGCATCTGTTGGTAGGTTTCGTACTCATACCGGAGGCAGCATTTCAACCTGCCACATCGGCCCGATATTTTACTGGGATCCAGCGTCGCCTTCTGCAATTTGGCCATCCGCATGGAAACCGGAGGCATTTCTGACAAATGAGTGTTGCAACAGACCGGTTTCCCACAGTCACCGTAGTCGGCCAGCAGCTTGGCCTCATCACGAACACCAATTTGTCGCATCTCGATACGGGTCTGGAATTCTTTGGCTAAATCCTTGACAAGCTGGCGAAAATCGACTCGGCCCTCTGCCAGATAGTATACCACAATCCGTTCGCCACCGTACAAATGCTCGACCTCGACCAACTGCATCTCCAGCCCCGATTCGACAATTCGCTGCTGGCAGACGACATATTCGCTCCGCTCCTGCTCAAACAGTTTCTGCGCTTCGTGGTGATCTTCCTCCGATTGGCCATGGAGTATTTGGCCATGTCGCAGCTCTTTCCCACTTTTGCCATCCACGCCCTTTTTACTGTCTTTCTGGCGACTATGACCACCTGCCTGATTTGCCTCCGCCAGCTTCGCGAGGACTTGCTCGGTCACTTCGCAAAGCACTTCACCCACTTCCAGTCCGCGATGGGTACGGGCAATGACCCGCTGGTTGCGCGCATACGTCTCACCACTCCGGGTTGAGAAAACCCCCAATTGCCTCATCACGCCATGACGGACTACGTATTTGGGCATTACCGATCCATTTCCCTATCCACCACATTCATACCCACTGCATCCCTGGCAACCGATTGCAACCGCACCTCGTCCACCCCCATAGGCCTCGTCCACCCCCATAGGCCTCGTCCCCACCCCCATAGGGTTGCCAACAGTATACTGCAAGCCTCACCCGTCGAGTAGACACCAAACAGACGCCTCCGGCGGATCCTTTCATTTCGAGACCTTTTTTATCGGGCCCTTTTTATCGGGCCCTTTTTATCGGGAATTTCTCCCCTGGGTGATAGCTGCGTACTGCATGCTGGAGCACTTCCTGCTTTGTAAAAAGCTCTTGTTTGAATTTATTCCGAGATAGCAATTCCGCCTGGTCAAAAAAATGGGGCGATTTGGGCATGCCACTGGTACCCAAGGGGACCAGGCTCACGCCGCGTATCCGGTCCGGCATGAATTCGTAGGCCGCCAGGTAGGAGGTTCCAACCAGAGCATACCGCCGCCGCTGGGTTAACACCCAGGGGATATTGAGACTCGGCGAATAATATTGCGTAAACACCACTCCCATCGGCCCATGTCCACCCAGCGAGGGCAAACTGGGAGCCGCATCATCAAACCGCAGGTTGATCAAGTCGGCAACGAACGGTTGCCGTTGAATCCGATAGACGTTGCCATAGGGAATTTTCCAATCACCATGCATGGCCTGCAGACGGTCCGCTGCCCGTGGTAACGCGGCCAGTTGCCTGGCCGGATCGTTCAGGTAGAGAGCGCGCATTCGCTCACCCGGATAACCGCTGCCATACAATTGCTCATACCATGCATGGCACAACGTCGCCGCCGTTGAATCCGTGGAAATCCTGGCGTTCCATGCCAACAGATGCTCCAAATAGGGCTTTACACGACCTGCCAACTCCGGATCGCTTTTCTGCAACTGCTGCAGATGCTGAGCATAGCGGGGCAGTTCCATCCGCGCCCAATAGACGTCCGTATCGAACGCGCTTGCCTGCCATGTGGCAAAGGTAACTTTCCGCATGGCCCGCAAAAGCTCTAACGAACGGAGCGCGCGGCGCCGATACGAACCACCTGCATACTCCGCGGCCTCTCCCTCATGCCCTCCAGCCACAACATTTATGGCAACCTGCCGATACTTCTCCCCCACCAGATAGGCAGGATAGTCCTCGGGCCGGGGATTGTCACCATCCGTGGTAATCCAGGGAGCCGAATTGCAGTTTTGCACAAAACCGGCAGCCGGGTTCAGGACCTGGGGTAACTCGTCCAGATTGTGAAAGCCAAGCCATTGCGTGGCAGGATCGCCCCCATCAACCGGAGCAGACCAGTCGAATTGTGGATTGCGTCGTGGTACTCGCCCGTTGTACAAATACCAGATATTTCCATCGCAATCGGCATACAATACATTCATAAATAAAAGCTGCATCTCACCCAGCGCAGCGCGAAATTCGGCCAGATTACTGGCCCGAAACATACGCATCGATTGCCGCATGGGCACCCCTTCGAACAGGCCGCTGATTCGAGCTGCCAGAAACGTATGCTCATCCTCACGCCCGACAATCGGGCCATGGTGCGTTTTTCGAAATGTGAGCTTGCGTGATTCCAAACCACGTGACTTGCGCACCCGAATGACTTCATCCCAGACTTCCGCTTCGCGCCAACCACCATCGTAGGCATAAGCCAGTGGGCGTTCGGGGTGATTAAAATGCACTCGCCACACATCGGCAATATCCGGCTCATTCGTAACCAAAGTCCATCCCAGACGACGGTTGTGCCCCATCGCCAAAGACGGACTCCCATAAAAGCCGGCTCCGATAAAATTCCAGCCGGCGGCTCCCGCCGTCTGCGCAGGCGAACCCTCACTCCGTAAATGCGCTTCCATCAACTGGCCAAATCCATACCATGGCATGTGTGGATTGGCCAATAGCATCGGATGGCCCGATGCTGTCCGAGATCCGCCCAGCACCCAACCGTTGGAACCGGTGGCCGCCCAGACGATTGGATTGCGGCGGGGCAGGTAACTCTCGGAGAGGCCCGTGAACCGAAAACACATTTCCAGGGCAATATGTCGATGGTAGGCCAACACATGCCAAGGCTCAAACCGCCGAATCAGCCGCGGCCTCACGGTAGCGTGCGTCTGCAAGTAATAATTGATTCCTTCGACAAACGCCCGAAAGAGACGCTGAGAAGTCGGATCGAGGGCGGCAAAGTCCCGTCGGCTACGAGGCACAATTTCGAAAGCCCGGTTGAGCCTATCCGAGTTGAGCCCCTGTGGCCCATGGACTTCGGCGTATCGTCCCAGCGCCAGGATGTACGAGTCTTCGACCTGCCAGAAAAAATCCTCCGCCTGGGCAAAACCAAACCCAAAAAGGGTACTTTCGTCGGTTTTTCCAAAGATGTGCGGCACGCCCCACGCGTCGCGATGGATGGTCACCTGCCGGGCCATTTTGAGATATTCGAAGGGGGGAATCTTCGTTTCGTCAGCCGCCATGGCAACCGCGCCCCCCTGCAGTTTAAGCCAGGCAAACACCAGCAAGCCCACAACCCTAATCCAGCAAACACTCCACGAAAAATCGTGGCGCCGACAAAGCAGGCCAGATAGCGGCAATCGGCGCAACCCATTAAAAGAGAAAACCATGGCAGAGGTAGGTCAGGGGAGACAACGGATCAACCATGCATCCTACACTTCAAGATCATGGAAAGCAAAACATGCAATACGACATCATCATCCTTGGCGCAGGGGCCGCCGGCTTGATGGCCGCCAGCCGCGGGGCCGAGTGTGGGCAAAAAGTGCTGCTCCTGGAAAAAAACTCGCGTGCCGGTGTCAAGATCGTGATGTCAGGAGGCACCCGGTGCAATGTCACGCACCATACCGACGCGCAAGGTATCGTCGAGGCCTTTGGCCCCAAAGGCCGGTTCTTACACTCCGCGCTGGCGGCTCTCGCTCCCGAAGATTTGCTGCGGCTACTGGCCGATGAGGGCGTGCCAACCCAAACGGAGGCTTCCGGCAAAATATTTCCCGTTAGCAACCGGGCCATCGATGTCCGCAACGCCCTGCTGCGCCGCGCGACGCGCGCGGGGGTAACGTTCGCACTGAACGAGCCGGCCCGACAGGCATCCTCTTCGGACGAACTGTTCCTGGTGCGAACCGACTCACGGACCCTGGCCGCGTCCAAACTGATCGTGACAACTGGCGGGAAATCCTACCCTGGCTGTGGGACCACCGGAGATGGCTATGCGTGGGCCCGCGCATGGGGACACACCGTCGTACCACCCCGCCCCGCCTTGACACCGATCACCTCGGACGCAGCCTGGATCGCGTCGCTGCAGGGAATCACTCTGCCGGACGTCCTCCTCCGCGTACCCATGACTTCCGGGAATCGGGGCCAAGACCCACCGCGTGGTACGCGCCGGGGTTCACTCCTGTTTACTCACTTTGGCCTATCGGGCCCCGCGGCCATGGATATCAGTCGTGAACTCACCCGGCATAACACTCCCATGCCCCATCAGGTTGCATGCAATTTCACCCCCGACATCCACGAGGAGTCTCTCCGCGGGCAAATCGTCAATGCGGCACGGTCGCATCCCAGGCAATCGGCAATGGCCCTGCTGGCCCAGTTCGTCCCCCGTCGCCTGGCGGCCGCCCTTTGCTCTTTGGCGGGCATCCAACCCGACGCGCGCTGTGCCCATTTATCCAAACGACAACTGGCCGCCATGGGCGGCCAATTAAAAACCACGCAACTGCCCATAAGCGGAACGCGCGGATTCAAAAAAGCGGAAGTCACCGCTGGAGGCGTCGCCCTCGATGAAGTCGACTCTCGGACGATGGGCAGCAAACGGGTCGAGCGACTCTATTTTGCCGGAGAAATCCTCGACTTGGACGGTCCCATTGGCGGATACAATTTCCAGGCCGCTTTCAGCACAGGCTGGCTGGCCGGTACCGCGGCGGCCGGTTAAGGGTTCAGCTTCCGATAAAACGATTCCACTTGCTTTAGCGTCTCCGGTGTGCCATAGGAGATTGGGATTCGACCTGCCTGCGACTCGCGCATCACATGGATGAACCGTTCCAGTCCAGCGACAAGTTCCGCTTGCAAGCGCAGCGTATTCCAACATCAAGCAAATAATCCGCACGACGCCAGCGCCCCCGCAGCTCACATCCTAAAATCATAGTGTGTTGAAACCCAAAAAGATATCTCAAGTCCCAACGCGTTTAGACATCTTTCGAGAAGAGCCGTACAAAAGGCCCAACATGAATAGCAGGGATGCAGTCGGTTCAGGCACGGCTAGTGAATTTTGAGCCGAGGGAACACCCAAACCAAAATTCCGTTGCCACACCAGAAAATCGGTCCCGTCCGAGTCGCCATCGACGTCTGCATCGCTGTCACCGTTGATGCCGAAGTCGCCTTCCCATTGCGAGAGGTCGGCCGCGTCGACATCGCCATCGCCGTCGAAATCCCCGTCAATTGGCGGTTCGGGGGCAAGGCCATACCACCAAGCGAGGGCGTAGTCCTGTGCGGGAGCAAACTGCTCGTTCCGAAAGACCCAAATTTCGTATTCGCCATCAAATGGAATCTCTGTAAAGATGTGCTCCACGGAGGTTACGCTGCTAAGTGAGATCGCGATATCATCCTCGCCAATATCGTTCGTCCCAGCGGAGACAAGATAGAGGTCTAAATCCGTTAAGACATCGTCCAGATTGGTGTACATTTGAAAGGTATCGCCCGTGTCAAAATTGCCATCCATATCGGCATCGTTAGCAAATTCGACCTCGCGATCCCAAGCCAGCGTGATCGAAATAAATTTGCCGGCTTCCAGTGTTTCATCGAGCAAATATTTGTTAATCGGGAAATTCGTGCCGCTGATCGTGTCGTAGTCCCAGCCGATGACTGGAACATCGCCCACGATTGGCGTGCTAAAAGTGCCATTGAAATCGTGTTCGCCAGGGATAAATTGTTGCAACGCACGCTTGGCATTCAGATGACCTGCACCCATTTCCTCATCCAAGGGGGTGTCCTCGTCAAGGAAACCGCCGTCTAAGTAGGCATCGGAGTCGAACCAATTCGAAGTTCCATCCTCCTTGAGCACGGTCCGCGACATGCCGAGCAAATTGCCTTGTGGGATTGTTGTTGTCGCGCCGGGGAGTTTGACCGTTCCATTGTCGATCAGCTTATCGGCCGAGTTCATCAGCACAGCTTTCATCACTTCATGTCTACGGGCTGACGGGCCGGAAGCAACGGTGCCAGTCCAGTTTTGAGCGATTGCAGCAATTTTTGCGTCGCCGAATTGCTGTAGCAGAGCGATGGTGCCTGTCACATGCGGCGCAGCAAAGCTGGTGCCGTTGGCTGTTCGAGTTAAATTACCTACGGTTGCTAGTGGGAAGCCTTCACCAGGAGCTAAAATATCAATCGAATTACGGACTCCATCGGCATCGATATCCTGATTATTAAAGCTTGCGACTCGTGAATAGACGCCACCGGCCTTCGTAGAAGCTGCCACGGTCATACCGTTAAAATTGTCCGACGGCGGAAATATGTTGACCTTTCCGCTTTCCCCGCCGGCAGTCACATAGAGAACGTCATGCTTTTTGGCAGACCAATCTACAAATAGCGATAACTGCGAATTGCCATCACCTATAGAATTCTGGCCAAGATCAAATCCGAAACTTGCATTGATCCCCCGCACATCGTCAATGCTTGCGTTACTTGGTAACCCGTTGTCGTTAATTGAAGCGATGCGATTAAAGCTGATCTCGATATCATCCTGAGTGACAGAAAAGTCTGGCCCATACGCTGAGGCATAGAGGTCCGTACCAGTAGCAACGCCTGATGCCAACTGATCCGAATCGGTTGAAATCATCACTCCTGCAACTTCTGTAGGATGTGTGCCATCAAGTTCACCAGGTATTGTTATTAGAGCATCTCGAAAATAAACCTCCTTTGGTTTTATCGACACGTTGACACCTGTCGTATCGAAACCGAATTTAAGAGGGCGCCGTATCTCTACTTGTCCAATGTTGATACCGCTTCCAGTCAGCCCGAGGCCACTAGAGTTGATCCCGTTAATCCCAATGCATGTGACGTGCTGATAGCGAGCAAGCATAGTGCACATGTCCAACCTATGTATATCGTTGAGCGACTCATCCGTATACTCCCTACGCATATTCTTGAGGCTGAGGGCTTAAAAATGCTTCAAATTACTCATGACTTCAAAAAGTAAAGGACGCTCTGAATCACATAATGCATCATTGCGTAATTTGTCTTTTCAAAATTTTCAACGGCCAAAGCAGCAAGAGTTTGTCGGCACTACTGGAGGCCAGTATCTTACCGTCGCTTGAGAACGCAAGATCAAAAACTGCTGCCGTATGTCCCACGAGAATTCCGATTGCTTTGCCGGAAGAGACATTCCAGAGCTTGATAGAAGGATTGTTGCCGCCGGTTGCCAATGTCGTGCCGTCAGGGCTATACGCTACACAATAAGCAACCTTATCACCTACTTGGATTTTGTATAATTGCTCTTTTTTGATGATGTCCCAGACCACAAGCGTTCCACGGTTATTGACTGCAGCTAATAACTTGCCGTTGGGCGAGAATGCAATATCCATAGTGTGCCCGAATCGATTTTTCCAGAAAGCACATATTTGTTCGCCACTCTCCACGTCCCACACTCGCAGGACCTCTGCAGTAGATGAAGTAGTAAGACCGTTGTCATAGGGCCACATGCCCGCAGCCAAGAGTGTTCCGTCTGGAGAGAAAGTAAGTTGGGAGACTGGTCCAATTTGCTTTGAGTCCAATTGAAGATGATGGATTTGTTTGCAATCCACAAACTGCCATATTTCGACTCCAAATAACCGGCCCAAGACAAGTCTTGTATTGTCGGAGGAAATAGAAAATGCAACGATTTTTCCGACGTCACAGTTTTTTTTCAAATACTTTCCAGTTTCTACGTCCAAGAATCGAACAGAGTTGCCGCTCTTGAGTATAGCCACATGCTTGCCATCAGAAGTAAATTCAATGTGACTGACTCCTATACTTGGTAGCGATTGATCTGATGGCTGATCATAGACTCGCACTTCTTGTGCTTCGACACCGTTGTCTGCATTCCAGAACCTTATTGTGGGAACATTCACGCCGGCTGTAACAACAAGCTTGCCGTCGGGTGATATGTCGACCGCAGTCACTCGCCCTTCATGCCCAGCGCATACAATCGGCTCGATCGGTAACCGCTTTAATGGCTCGATGGGTTCTGGAATTGCCTTGGCATTTTTAACCAGCCCGTCGCCAGGTATTCCAGTAGATTCGCCTGGTTCTTTCGCCGTGCAGACCGAACACATCATCAAGCCGACAATACAGATACCGAATGTTTTTCGGTAAAACATGTGCTTTGCCCTTTCCTGTTCTCTAGCAATTCGCCCAACCATTGCTGACAACCATTCTCCTCCTAGCTGAATATAATGCAAGCAATTTGCGATTATTTTCTCAATGAATTGTGGTAACGGCACGACCAACAACACCTCGGCACGCGGCAATTGCTCCGCGTCGGCAAAAAGGGGTACTATGTCATCCAGTAGACCCATCCGGGCCAACGCTCGATCCCCGCTACGATCGTTCGGGCTTCCGCAGAAGGACGATAACAAGTCCTGGTTCGCTGCCCGACAGGTCAAGACGGGTGGCATAGATTTCCCGGTTGGTGTCATCGATAAATTCGGCCTGCCGGGCAACCACGTTGGTTATGGTAGCCATTTCTGGGATCACATCCGAGGCGTTTTGACCTACGGATTCCCCGATCGGACCATGGGCAAGAGAATCATGTATCCAGATGGAACCACTCGGATCGAGCATGAGGACCTGCCGGGCCGTGCGCACGCGATCTCTCGCCTCACCTTCGAGAATTCTTTGCAAGTCGCATTCCATCCTGACGAAACCGAATGCCTCTTCAGTCCGTTCGTCGAATACTGGCACACCGGCAGAGAGTTGACGTCGATGCTTACGATTTGGAGTCATCTCGTCCATTTCGGACAAGGCCGGTAGCCCGACAAAAACCTCTTCGGGCTTTTGCCGCATGACCGATTGAGTAAACTGAGCGTAAATCGCGACATATCTGATCGGTGTTCATTTCTTCCATCACACTTAAAGTAAATACATCCGCCTGGCCAGGAGGCAGGTGACCGAGGCATTCCCGCACCACCCCCCAGAGCTCGCGGGATGTGACGTTCTGGTCCACGGCGGATGGCCAGGGCACTTCGTGAAGCCGCCAATTGCCCTTATCATCAAACAACTGGCTACCAGGATCGGGATCCTCCTCATACGCAACAGCACGATCAAATTTTGCCCGCAACCGAATGGCATCCACAATCTTGCGTTTTAGAATTCCCAGCAGCCAGGCACGCTCGGATCCGCGCCCCGAAAATTGCTTTCGATATCGAATACCGGCCAGAAAAGTTTCCTGGACGACTTCTTCGACCACGTTGGCATCGCGCAATCTGGAAAAGGCATAGCGATAGAGATAGTCGCCATACAAATCGACCCATGTTTCAGGATCGACGGCCTTTTCCTGGGAAGGCGTGCTTGGATCCACCGGCCACTCCGTTCATTCTTACGACAGCATGTTTGTCGTTGTGGATTTTAAGGTCCTGGGGCACTCCGATCTATCTTCCGGCGGAAAAGGCCGACTCGGTGTTTCTGTTAACAAGCGGCCTGGTCAAAGTTTGCCACCTGACACCTGAAGGAAAAGAGTCGATCCTGGCATTCGTGGAACCCGGAGAATTCTTTGGGGAATTGGCGATTTTCAACGGCGAGGCGCGAGACGAATACGTGGAGGCGGTTGGCCAATCGACCGTCGTGATGATCCCGGCCGGGGAGATGAATCGGCTCATGAACGAATGTAGCGATGTCACGATGGGGATCACCAAGATGATTGGCCTGCGACGCCAAAGTATCGAGCGGCGACTCAAGAATTTACTGTTCATGTCCAATCGGGAGCGAATCGTTCATTTATTGCTCGACCTGGCCCAACAGTTTGGCTGGGAAGCGGAGGATGGCATTCATTTGCGTGTTAAGCTATCCCATCAAAATCTGGCCAGTCTGATCGGCAGCACGCGGGAATCGGTAACGGTCATTCTGAACCAGTTGAAGGCCGAGGGAACCATCGAAAACGGTCGTCGCAGGATCGTGCTCACCCATCCAGCCCGTCTGGCCCACAGTGTCCATCGCCAGCCACCATGCTACGCGCGCACGAACACGCAGCTTGTACCGGCGTGGGGAACCCGCTAAGGGTTAGCCGATAAATACCATGTACCTACGGCGACTGTACCCAATTTCACAGACCCGCAAGCTTCCTGGCTGCAACAATGGGCCGAGCGGCCTATCCACGACCTTTATTCCACGCACTTCCCTCATCCATCGGAGCACGCAAAAATGTCCAAGTACTTCTCAATCACCGCCGTCTGTCTTGTCGCCTTTGTCAGCAGCTTCTGGAACCAACCGACCTGGGGCCAAAGTGGCAACCGAAGCGCAGGCTCCGGCAGTTCGCACCCGGCCACCGCGACGCAACCCAGAGCCAGGCCAGCACAAGGCTCGGCCCATTCCGGGTCGGGTTCCCATGCTCAGGCTAGCGGGCGAAAGCCAGGCCAGGCGCAACCTGGATTGGCAGGATACTGTCCGGTCTGCCTGCGGGACATGAAGAAATGGGTCAAGGGCAATCCGGCTTACCAGGCCGTGTACGATGGTCATGTTTATTCCTTCATGAGCGAAGAGCAGAAAAACACCTTTTTAGCAAACCCTGACCAATACGTGCCCGTCCTGGGCGGCGATTGTGTCACCTGTCTGGCCAAGATGGGCAAGCGGATGCCGGGAGACATTCGACATGCAGCCTACCATCAGGGACGACTCTATCTGTTTGCCGGAGAAGATCAGAAGAAGATGTTTTTGCAAGACCCAAAAGCGTATGCCAATGCCGACCTGGCCCTGAATGGAAACTGCCCTGTTTGCCGTGTGGAAATGCACAAGGAGGTACCCGGCGATGCCCGCATCACAACCACACGGGGCGGCCTGCGATACTATTTCCCCTCGGCGGAACAACGCAAGATGTTCATCAGCAATCCGAAAAAATATGGTGCACCTTAGTTGGCCCCATACCCTTGCTCCTGTTCCCAGTCATGGCGCAGGCGAATGAGTGAAAACGCAAATTCGTCTTCCATCTCCTGGAGATGATCTTCGAACCAACGGAATATCGGCCCAGTCTGGTCCATGCTCATATCCTGAGTACTGGAAGCTTGGGTACTGGGAGCCCGGCAAATGGAGCCGTTGCCGTCGAGATGCGTTCTCTCTTCGACAATGGAAAGTCGGCGACGTTCCGACTCGATCCATTCCGCCGGCGTCTCGGTGGTAGCCTCATCAAGCGGAGTGACAAGCCATCGCTCACGTTCGGCGGCGAGCTTCTGGACGAGCGCCTCGGGAACCAGCGACCGGTCCGATTTCACCCGGCGCCAGGCCTCGGCGAGCAAGGCTCGGACCAGGACGAAGTAATGCATCACTTCGATGATTCCGTACGAACCGAAGCGGTACGCGTCCGAATCGCCGGGCAGGGCCGGAGGCGGGAACCCCTGGATCATCCACTGAACTACCCGGTGTTCCAGATCGCGTTGAATCCGATCGTGGTCGGCCAATAAAACTTGCCGGGGCGTCACCCCTCCCAAATCGTCACGCTTCGTCAGCAGCCAGTCCGCGTGAATCCTTCGGCTATGCGTCGTCTGAGCCGTGTCGTCCGGCAAGCTGTTCGCGGCCGCCGAACCTCTGGCGGCGACAAGAGAAATCACCCGTTCGGCCAGGAATTGCAACAGCGGGAAGCCGAACAGTACCCGTCGCGTATCGATCCGTGGCTGCTGGCAGGCCGCCCTGGCTCGTGCCGCAACGATCGCTTGCCAATGGTCATCCTCTAGCCGAAATAGCCAGGTATCCGCCAAATCCAGCCACCCGACCGGACAGAGGGGGCCGGCCCCAACGGTCAAGGGGTCCTCCGCCATCGATGCAATGGTCTTCTCCTCGAATGCAGACGCCTTGCCAATCTCCGGCAATACCAGGCCGCCTCCGGCAACCACGGTTTGGCCCACCAGATCGATCAGGCACCAGCGATTCTCGCCAGGAAAAACGCCCGCGGCGGGAGCGTCGATCGAAATCATATCATCCTCCGCGGCAACCGGTCGGCCCAACTCAAACAGCCGGTGCGCTGGCTGGTAACGTCGCAGGGCCGCGTCCATCTCCGCGAATGTTTCGGGATCGGCGGAGAGCGCAGCAAGGAGCACGACCACCGACCATTCGTTCAGATCCCACTGGCGGGCAACACCGCAAGCCCTCAGGGTTACTTGGCATTTCATGGGTTATCTCTCGCAACACTACCTGAACTTGGAGCCTGCCCCAGAACTTGTCCTGTGTATCGTGTTGAAGAAACGAGCTTGGCCAGTATCGGCAAGCGGTGATACATTGGCAGGTGTGAATACCAACCTACACACTGAACGTAACGCTTTCAATGCGTTTATCGATAACCGATTTGGCCAAACCGGTAGCATTTCGAGTTTAGAAGAAGCCCTTACTGAGTTCCGCGCTTATCAGCGTGAACTCGCTGAGGCGCGAGCGAAGGTGGCGTAAAAAAGGGGACGCAGCCAATACTGTTCGGCACCGCGTTTGCTGCATGCAATGAGAAGGGGGATGGAGGACAAAAGATGGGGATGGGGAACGCGGGTATCGCTGCGACACAAAGTCATGTACCACCCGCATAGCGGGTGGCTTAAGGAAGGCTCCTCAAAGGAGCCGGGAAGAGAATATCGTACTCGTACTCAGCAAAGCGGTACTCGTACTCAAACCCGACTGGGAGGCAAGGCCGGTCATCATCAATATCCATGGCCTCTTGTTTCTTTTGCATGCAATGGTTCCAGTCGAGTACGAGTACGAGCACGAACAATATCACTACGGAACTGTCGAACTCTGCCAGTCCCGGCAAAGCCGGGGGTTTTCTCAAGGGAATAAGCCCGTAGGGCTGGCACAACCCCAGCCGTTGCCGTGAGGCACCGTGACATGCATCCCATCTATTTTAGGCCCGTAGGGCCGACACATCACTATGGTCGTATTTGTGTCGGGCCTATTTGTCTATTTACGATTCCATCCGGCGGTTCTCACCGCCGGCTATGGATATGTCGGCCCTCCGGGCCTTTTTCACAAACATAAAGGCATAGCGGAGACAAAGGGGCAAAGGGGTCACTCAAATATCGTGCCGAACAGTATTGTGGGTGTCCCCCTTTGCC
>JAJRWS010000167.1 GCA_024276705.1 Planctomycetota bacterium
TGAGGATCATTGGCAAAACCGGTAGCCGTATTGCCCGAAATGGTGCTTTCGTCGACCGTAAGCTCGAAGGCCTTCATGGAAGGTGGCACGGCACTTGGTCCATGGAAATTCACATACATGCCACCTCCGGAGCGTACAGCAGTATTTTCGTAAATTTCAGACCGCACTATATCAATCGTTGTCTTTACCCAGTTCGTTTCCGATCCTGAATCGGTGGCATCGACATGAAGTCCACCGCCATATCCCCCAACGATGTCATTCCCATCCCCATACACTTCCGAGTGATTGTTACGAATCACCGTGTCACGAATCGTTAGGGAGGTGCTTAGAGCAGATTCCGCTCCTTGCCCTGAGCTGGAAAAGAAGACGCCGCCACCACCGTTACCAAAAAAATCATTTTTAGCCGAAGAATCGCCACCGGTGATCGTGAGGCCGGCCAGCGTGACCTGTTGGCTTTCGTTGCGAGGGACCAGTGTAATGGTAAATACCCGGGTGCCATCGCCGTCGGCGGGAACAGGGTCAGTCTTGGAGTCGTTGCCCGAGGCGTCGATGGTAATTATGTCTGCCCCAGGGCCATTTATGGTGAGAGAATCCGTGATATTCAGGAGGGCGCCTTCTGTGAGTGTGATCGTACCACTCAGACCTTGTTGGAAGTTAATTATGTCTGGACCAGCGATATTTTCAGCATCAAAGATAGCTTGGCGCAATGTCCCCGGTTGATCACCTGGACCAAAAACAACTCCATCACTAAGGTTTGTAACAATGATCGGTGCAAGCATACGACGGTCTTCGCTTTGTTCGAACTGAAGTCTCCGGCTATAACATTTGATAGGATTAGAAAGGCATTGCTTGCGTGATACCCCGAGGCGAGCGAACAACGTACTCCAAGAATGTGATCGACTACGCATTGGAATTCCTTTCAATTTCTCAAACTGCGATTTGAAAGCTATCGGCAGAGAGATACCTCGAAACTAACGTCTGAATGATGTCTTACATAATAACAGCAATAAAAAAACAATAGATGTAACCGTATATCCCGGTGGTTCGGGGACAACGATGCCATCGATGACGAACCGCTTGTTGGGTAAACGATGGCCCCAACCAATTCCCGACATGAAACCGATATAGTCCGGAGAACCTATATCTGTGTTGTTCAAGAGAGCAGCGCCATTTCCAATGGCACCGAAGAGCCCACTTCCGAAGATCAGGGCATACCAGCCTGGATCCAATGAAACAGTGAGATCTCCAAATATCTCGTCGGATAGTTCGGTAAATGTAAGCAGTGTAGTACCGAGGACATCAGGTGTTGACAGATCAACAGAATCAGGAAAGTCGTTTTCGTTATCAAGGCGTATAATCGCACTAAAAATAATAGCATTGGGGGACGGGCCAGCAAAATGTCCTCCAACCTTCGAAGTGATGCTAGGTTGATTTAATTGGAATCGAACGCCAGTAAACGCATTCGGTTTTACGTTTTCACCAAGTACTTTCTGGTCTAAGATGTCTTGCCACTCTACACCCGTAGGCCCGAGCGTGCCGCTTTCAAAAATGGTTGCCGCCGCCGCGAGATTGGCGGTCATGGCGATTGACGCCGATGCGGCAACAAAAATCAACAATCGAGATGTTGCCAACCGTTGGGGCTTGTGAAGATTCATCGCTTACGCTCCTTTTTGCTACCCTGGGTTCAAAATACCATGGGGGGGGGCATGTCAAGTCTTTATTTTACACCACCCCAACATTTCCCGCCTTGAAAAAGGACAGGCGAGACGTTCTTCGTGTCCGGTGGTGAAAATCGAAGGGGGCAATTCGGGAGGGCAATTCGGGGACACACATCGATAGGGCAATTCGGGGACACACATCGGGAACTCGGGAACGGGAACTCGGTGGGAACTCGGTGGGAACTCGGGGGTGGGAACTCGGGGACACACATATAGGGAACTCGGGGACACACATCTATTGTCTCGCATTCAGGCCTGAACCTTAGCGCAATGTCGACAAAATAATTTCCATCAATTACTTGACATGTGTTCATATTTATGGATACTGTACACAAGTATATTATTATTCGTTCCATGGGCGCTGTAATTCCCATGTAACCCCTACGTTTCTCCACTCCCGAACATGAGGTGCAATGATGGCACGTTCTTGTCGTGGTGAGATCTTCGAATTCGATACTGTGGGCATTTACCACTGCGTTAATCGGTGCGTTCGGCGTGCCTTTTTATGCGGAGCCGATCCGCTCACCGGCTGCAACTATGAGCATCGGCGCGGTTGGATTCGCCAGCGTTTGGAATTTCTGGCCGGTAGTTTCGGCCTCGATGTGATGGCTTTCGCAATCCTCAGCAACCAGGTCCATCTGGTATTGCGGAATCGGCCTGATGTCGTGGCCCGCTGGAGCGACTTGGAGGTCGCCCGGCGCTGGTACCGCCTCTGCCCAGTTCGCAAACAGGAGGATGGCTCTCCCAAAGAGCCGAACCGGTACGAATTGGCCATGCTGACTGGTGATCCCGAGCGGATGGCTGAGCTTCGTCGTCGTTTGAGCCACCCCTCCTGGCTCATGAAGATGTTGTGCGAGAACATTGCAAGACGCAGCAATCGGGAAGACGAATGTACCGGCCGTTTTTTCGAGGGTCGATACAAGATGACGCGACTTTTGGATGAAGGGGCCGTTCTGGCCTGCATGGCCTATGTCGACTTGAACCCAATCCGGGCTGGTTTGACCGATACCCTGGATGGTTACCGACATGTTTCGATACGTGATCGGCTTGAATCGCTGGATGATTCGCCGGTCGACCCGGCCGGTTGGCTGGCCCCCATCAAGTTGCAGTCGGTCACGTCCATGGAGGATGTCCTGTCAGTCAGACAAGAAGGGCCGAACAACCAAGAAGGAGAGACTTCCGGTCAACAAACAGAGTTTGCGATGGAATCGGACGTAGCTTCTTCAGAAACGGCTGCTGGTACAGCCCGACGTCCCAGCAATCGAGGTTGCTTACCTATGGAGCTTGACGAATACATCCGCCTGCTCACATGGCTGGCGAGTGCGGAGAGATTGTGTTCGGAGAAGTGTTGTACCGGCAGTCCGCTACCAACACCCCGTGGCATGAACATTGACGCCCGCGCATTCAGAGCTGTGGTCGATAACTTCGGCCGTCTTTTCCGGACGGTCGCGGGCAACCCCCAACGAACCCGTCACGAAGCCATCCGCCATGGCCGTCACTGGCTCCAATCCCCCGGCGCATCACAACTTGAAGTTGCAGCGTCTCCAATTGATTGATATTAGGGCGGTTTATCTCGGCGCGGACTCTATCGTTTCCGATTTTTCCTGATACACACAGGACGCGGCGCCTAATTTCAGGGTACCCTCTCTTCAAGTCTGTGCTTGGTTAGAAGCTCGATGCTAATCAATAAGTATGGGAACTGTTCCGAGAATACGCGATCATTGTTTGCTAGGCTCCTGCCCTGAGTAGTCTGCTGTGTGTCCCCGATTTCCTTCCTTCTTGAGTAGTCTGCTGTGTGTCCCCGATTTCCTTATTTCCTTATTTCCTTATTTCCTCTCCCCGATTTCCTCTCCCCGATTTCCTCAGGCAAGCTGCACACTCGAGTGCCGAGCCACGAGCATTGTCGAAGAAGCGGCAACGATCTGCTGAAGTATATTTTCCATTCCCTTCCGCGATGTTCAACGGAATCGAAGTCGACGCTCGGTCGAATTGGTTGTGGACCGAAATACTCCTTGGAATGTCGGTCAACAGGTCGGAGACCCAAACCACGAACGTGATGGTGGCATGATAGCGCGTTAGATTGAGGAAGTTGCTATTGTCTGCGGATGGCGAGTAAAGACGACATTATTGTGGAATTGCGTGGGATTGTCGATGCGCAGGCAAAACAGATCGACACGCTGACAAAGCGCATAACCGAGCTGGAATTGAAACTGGCAAAGGCGCAGAAGGACTCCTCCAACTCATCCAAATCGCCATCCAGTGACATCGTAAAGCCACCGTCCAAGAAACAAAGCGCCGACGGAAAAGGGAGGAAGGCCAAACGGGGTGTGCAGATCGGGGATTAAGATTAAGATTAAGAACAGGAATCAACGGCCTTCTTGGCGCAATGAACGGTTACATCAATTTTTCCACGGGCACTGTTACTTATTCGATGTCGCCGCTACGCGGCTTTGTGGCTTTAAAACCCATACCGTGGGTTACCACCCACGGCTAAATGCTGCCGCCGCTACGCGGCTATATCAGTTTTCAAGCAATGTTCATCTCGTGCATACCTCAAATGTCGTGCCGAACAGTATTGGTTGCGTCCCCTTTGTTTGTCTTTTGTTTGGCTGGATATGGCCACTATCGCGTGATAAGTGAGTGCCCTAATTCCCGTCCGTAAACCACCAGCTCTGCTGGTGAGTACCCATCAGGCTTCGGGCGTTCCGTCGAATTTCGTGCTCGTGCTCGTACTCGTAATCGAATGGAACAATACAATGCTGGTGAAGAGCCTTGTTATTGATGATGACCAACATTCCCTCTCGCTTGCATTCGAGTACGAGCACCGCTTCGCTGAGCACGAGATTCCCTTCCAAAGCCCTTTTAGGGGCTTTCCTCAAACCACCGGCTCTGCCGGTGGTCGCTGACTTAGTAGCACTGGACGGTCTAGACTGGTCTAAATCTGCTACGGTGCAATGCCATGACTCAAGCCGGTGTCTATCACGCTAAAACTCACTTGCCTGCTCTGCTCGATCAGGCCGCACAGCGGCCCCTGGGCATGGTAATTCTCTTGGTCTTCCGGAGTCATGTCGGATAGAATGCTTGCCACCACGGTCCACCCTACTGCACTCCAAGGAACCGGCCATGCCACTTGGCATCGCAGGTGACCCTGTAACGACCGTCGACGAAATAAACGGGCTAGAGACTGATGAGCTGAACCGTATTTGCGCCGCCTTAAGGGATCGTCTCCGCGCGCGGAGTAACCTTTCTCGACACGAGTTAATGACTCATCGGGATCGGGACTCGCTATCACTATCGAAATCCGCGAATACATAGCGACTGCATGGCGGCAATACGGTCCCATTCCGTTTTTCGTTGCTGACTTTCTGCTTCATCGAGAGGCGGTAAACCTCCAGCTTTTCGTGTCTCAAACCCATGTCGTTTCGATCCCGATCCCGATAGCGATGTAATTGACTACGGAACTATCAAGTTCTACCAATCTCCGGCAGTGGCACCCTCTATCTCCTTGCATAGTTCTGAACACTGAGAAGTTGCCGAGAAGTTGACAACCGCCGTAGTTTTCGTGAAGATGCGGGCCACGAACACGAAACGCGAGCACCCATGAACAAAATCTACGAGTTTTTCCGATCGATTGGCCCTGCCATCATCATCGCCGCGGTCGTATGCGGTCCCGGCAGTATCTTGATGAGTGCCAAAACGGGCGCCATATACGGCTACAACATGATCTGGGTGCTCGCCACCGCTTCCCTGCTCATGTGGTGCATGGTCGTTCTTTCCGCCCGCCTTGGCGTGGTGCACGAGCATACTTTGATCGAAGAACTCTCACTCCGGCTGGGACGACCGGTCGGCATTTTTATTGGCTTGACGCTCTTCCTCGTGGTGGCCGGATTTCAGGTCAGTAACAATATCGCCATCGTCGCGGCGATCGAAACATTTACCAACGACCTGGGAAATGAGGCGAAAATCGGCGTTCTGCTGGCCCTGAATGCTTTTATCGTCATGGTTCTCTACGGATTCCGTAATCTCTATAACCCGATCGAAAAAATCATGAAGACCATCGTGCTGTTGATGGTCACTGCTTTTGTTATCAATCTGGTCATGGCCCAACCTGACGTAGGTTCCATGTTCCGCGGCTTGATCCCTTCACCGCCCGAAGGTGGCTACCAGGCTTTTTTTTCCGACCCGACCGGTGGTGGGAACGTGCTGGTCTTGCAGGCATTGGTTGCCACGACCTTCTCCGTTGCCGGAGCCTTTTACCAGGCTTACGGAGTTCGCGCCAAAGGCTGGGAACTTCAAGACATCGACAAGGGCATGATCGACTCTTTGGTAGGGACTTGTGTCCTCTTCGGGGTTTCACTCATTGTCATGTCCACGGCGGCCGCCGCCTTGCACGGCACCGTCGATCCGGACGAACTCAGGTCCGTGAGTGATATCGCCCGAGCTTTGGAACCACTGTTTGGCCCCAATGCGAAATACGTTTTCGCCTGCGGCATCTTCGCGGGTGGTTTTGGCGCTTTCATGGTCAATGCCATGATCGGTGGCAATATGCTCTCGGACGGTTTCGGCAAAGGGGCTACCATCAACGATCGAGGCGCGCGGAACGCAACGGTGCTTGCCCTGGCCATCGGCATGACCGTGGCCATCGTTTCCATCACGAAGGGTTACAGCGTGGTGAATGTCATCACCGTGGCACAAGCCTCGACCGTGCTCGGACTGCCGGCCCTGGCGGCTGCCCTGATTTATCTGGCCACTCGCCCCGACTTGTCCGGCGACCGCAAAGTTCCCCGCTGGATGATCGTCATGGGGTCGATCGGCTTTTTGCTCTCGCTCCTGCTCACCCTGCGGACGATCATCAAAGTTTATGTGAAGCTGACCGCCGGTTAAGGGACAGACACTAGACGAATTCCCGAATGACTTCTTCCCGCGGCGAGGGAATCACCACCTTTTCCACCAGCAAGCCCTTCTTTTCAATCACGGCCGCTCCCGCCTGGACCGCCGCCTCCACCGAGGCGACATCTCCGGTCAACGTCACAAACCCTTTGCCGCCTATCGCCATCCCCAGATGGATCGAGATCAGCTCCACCTGCGTTGTTTTCACCGCCGTATCGGCCGCTTCGATAATCGACGCCACGCTGAACGATTCGATGACGCCAAGCGCCTTCAAATCGGGAAACTCGGCCACGCCACTGATTGCGGGAAAAACGGCCGGGTGCAAATTCGCGATGATAAAATGGTCGACCACGGTATGGGCACCGGCCACGATGCCAGCCTCGATACTGGCCTGCACGGCATCGACATCTCCGCCGATAATCACCATGTACTTGCCGGGGCAAATGGTCCGGTTGACCACCATCTGCACGTTTGCCGCCTTGAGCACCACATCGGCGATCTCGAAACCTTTGGCGATACTGGATGTTTCAATAATACCGACGGCCGTGCCATGTATTAAGTTGTTCATGATATTTGGATTCACGATTTTAAATTTGTTGGAGATTTCGTGCTTCAGATTTCGGGCTTTATGATGTAGGTACGATTGGGAGCCTGGGATAACGTGCGCCCCTAAAATGCGGCCAATTGGATACTGCGTTCTCCGACCGCGGCAACCTGACCGTCGATACTCGCATGCACGCCGCAGCCCAGTTGGTCCTTGGGCACCGTGGCCAGAATTTGCCCTTTCTGGACCTGGTCCCCCTCCTGAACAACCGCCTGCGCGGGCAACCCGATGTGGCTATCCAGGGGCAGGGTCACAGTACCTGGTGACAGGGACTCCGCCTGATAGGGTGCTTTCCGATCGTAAGGAGTCAGGCCCAGTCGCTGATAAAGGGTACTGATGGGGACTTCGCGGCCTTTGCGCACCGGATGAGGATCCTGAAACAGCCTGTTCAGTTATTCTTCGGTTCGGGTCAGATTCTGCTCTCGTAACAGGCCCTTGGCGTCGACACAGATATTCTTCGGGTCGAGACCTTCGGGGCAGGCCACCAGCGAGCAAACATTGCATTCGCAACAATGCTCGGCCCACAGACTTCCCCGCGTCTTATCCGATCCGGTCATCAGCAAGGTACGCATCACGCGATGCGGTTCGATCGGATAGCCGAGCAGATAGCGAGGGCAAAGCTCCGTGCACAAGGAACACTGATCGCACTGGCCGTGGCCAATCCGGGTGTAAGTCGCCTGGGAACTCCCTTTACGACGAACCAGGTAATGATCTCCCGGCAAGACGATCACACCACCAATCGTCTTGGTCACGGGACGGTCGAGGTCGGTTTCCATGCCTCCCATCATCAGTCCGCCGGTCAGAACGACCGGATTGTCCGTCGTGGGGCCTCCGGCCAACGTGATACAATCTCGCAGGCTGGTTCCAACCGGCACCACGGTCGTGACGGGCTGGGCCACGGCACCGCATACGGTTACCCATTTTTGGGTTACCGGTTGCCCATCGACGGCATGAGCCACATTGACGATGGTCTCCACGTTGTCCACCAGACAACCGACCATCGGTGGAATCCCCTTGGGTGGGATGCGCTTCCCGGTAATCTCATAGACCAGCACGTACTCATCGCCCGATGGATAGACATCGTCCATCACATGCGTATCGTACTGGTGCTCGCGTACCTGTTGATCGAGGAAGTCGAGCACATCGCTATTTTTCTTTTTCACCGCAATCGTCACCCGACGCGCTCCGGTCAACTCCTGCATAATCACCAGCCCGCGGAACAAGGCCTCGCTCGCCTGCAACATCAGTTCCCGGTCTTTTGCCAGTAGAGGTTCACACTCCGCTCCGTTGACGATGATCTGCTCAACGGAGGCCTCCAGCTTGCGCCAGGTAGGAAAACCGGCCCCGCCGGCTCCAACCACCCCGGCATTTCGGATCAAATCGATAGTCTGCTGTTTATTCATCGTGGAAATTCATTCTGGGCGATACTCCGGGCTGACAGGGAACGCCTAACAGGGTGAACCATGTCGGACAGCGCCACGCCATGCAGCACTCTCCCTACCATAGCTTAAGGCCCCTTGCCTTGCCACATCTACTCAGTGGAAGGAGCAGCCCTTTTTACTAACGTTTATCAACATTCTGCATTTTCGGAAAAACGGGACAACCTTTCTCGACTACGTGCAATGACTCATCGCTATCTGGATCGCTATCGGGATCGGGACTCGATATCGGGAATCGGGATCGGGACTCGGGATCGAATTCCGCGAATGCATCATAAGGAGCGGGATCTTCCTTGACCGAGTAGCCTCTACACCCTAACCCCAATACCGTTGAATTAAGGGCCAATCGGTCTTTCCAAACACACGCGTGTCATCCTGAACCGAGTAGCACGAGGCGAAGGATCTCCTTTGTTTCCAGGTGTCTATGAAGATTACGAGAGATCCGTCCGTCGCCTAGGCTCCATCAGGATGACAGGAATAATACTGATAGCGCTGCTTAATTGAACAGTATTGCCCCTAACCCTACAGCGTTAGGTTAACCCGACAAAGAAAAAAGAAAAAACCGCGAATGGACGCGAATCCTTGGAGAGATAAGGTTGCAATACTGGGAGGAAGAGCCACTGCCCCCATCGAACCTAACCACACCCTAGTGCAA
>JAJRWS010000168.1 GCA_024276705.1 Planctomycetota bacterium
ACACAAAAACTCAGGGTTGCGCCACACATTTCTCTGACGACGCGCAACACGGAACTTTGACGACGTGCCACGGCCTAGACACGCACGATTCTGGGCGTGGCAACATGCCCAACAGGTCTGACAACATGCGTGACAAGTGTGGCTCGTCGTGAGAGGTACGAAGGGCGTGGTTGCCCAAATGTGCTCTGCGCGGGATTGGGGAAATGACGCGTCATCTACCACGCCCATCGCCGGAAGCTCTGGGACGTGCCACACAAAAACCCAGGGTTGGCCACACATTTCTCTGACGACGCGTCCACACAAAACTCATGCCACACAAAACTCATGCCACACAAAACTCATGCCACACAATTCTCGTGCCACACAATTCTCGTGCCACACAGTAAACCAGGGTTGCGCAAACGCTCGCGGAGCTCGCATTTACTCCTCCTTGGGCTGAAACAGGACCGTCCCTTCGGGACTGAGAAAGGACTAAGGTGCTGTCCGGAAATAAGTTGCCGGATTAGCTGCCCGAAACCTCAGCGGTTCAGGGTTTAGGCGAGCGGCAGATGGGAACTTACCAGGTTTTAACGGCTGGTAATGCTTGACAGCCACGCGGCAGGTAAATTTTCACTTGCCGCTCGCCTTACGTGGTTCGATATCGGTATTTTAATGCCGTACGGATCCTAAGTGACTATTCCGAAGCTGGCCCGTTATGCCTTACCGGCCAATTTTGGACCCGCGGCTTTGACTTCGTCCGAGGCGCCGCTTTCGTATTGCTTGAAGTTTTCGATGAACAACTCAGCCAATTTTTTGGCCGTCTCATCGAATTCGTCACGCTCTTCCCAGGTGTTCTTGGGGATGAGGATTCCACTGGGGACGTGCGGACAATGGGTCGGCACGGCCAGACCGAAGATGGGATCGACCGCGCTGGTGGCATGGAACAAGGCCCCGTCGTGGATGGCGTCGATGATCGACCGCGTGTAGGCCAGTTTCATCCGCTGGCCCGTGCCGTAGGCGCCGCCGCTCCAACCGGTGTTGACCAGCCAGGCATGGGAGCCGTATTGACGCATTTTTTCTGCCAGCAACTCGGCGTATCGAGCCGGATGCCAGACGAGGAACGGAGCGCCGAAACAGGCCGAGAAGGTTGCCTGAGGTTCGGTGATGCCCACTTCCGTGCCGGCAACCCGAGCCGTGTAGCCGCTGATAAAATGGTACATCGCCTGCTCGGGCGTCAGCCGGCTGACCGGAGGCAACACGCCAAAAGCGTCGCAGGTCAAAAAAATGATGTCTTGCGGATGGCCGCCCATGCAGGGGATCTTGGCATTGGGAATGAATTCGATCGGATAACTCGCCCGAGTGTTTTCGGTGAGCGAAACGTCCGTATAATCGACGGCCCGGGTCACCGGATCTTGGACGGTGTTTTCCAACACGGTGCCAAAACGGATGGCGGCAAAAATCTCCGGTTCGTTCTCCTCCGAAAGATCGATGCACTTGGCGTAACACCCTCCTTCGATATTGAACACTCCTTTGTCGTTCCAGCAGTGTTCGTCGTCGCCGATGAGTGCCCGGCTGGCGTCCGCCGAGAGGGTCGTCTTGCCGGTACCGGAGAGGCCGAAAAAGAGCGAAACGGCTCCTTCCGAACCTTCGTTGGCTGAGCAGTGCATCGAAAAGATACCCTGCTTGGGCATCAGGTAGTGCATGACGGTGAAGATGCCCTTTTTCATCTCCCCGGCGTATTGGGTGCCAAGGATGACAAACTGGCCCGAGGCCAGGTTCAGCGCTACGCTTGTTTTACTATCTACCCCTTTCACGCTGGGATCGGCATCCGTTTGGCCCGCGTTGAAAACGACGTAGTCGGGTTTGCCGAAATCGAGCAGCTCCGCAATCGTGGGCCGGATGAGCATGTTGTGCATGAACAGGGCGTGGTAAGGCCGGGTGCAGATAATTCGCACTTTGATCCGCGAGCGCGGGTCCCAGCCGGCATAGCCATCGATCACGTACAATTTCTCGCAACTGTTCAGGTAATCGATCGCTCGTTTGTGATTCTTAGCGAAGGATTCTTCCGAGATCGGCACATTCACATCGCCCCACCAGATGTCGTCTTGGGTTGAAGGTTCCTTGACCAGCCGTTTGTCTTTGGGACTGCGACCCTTCTTTTCTCCGGAATCGGTTGCGAAGGCGCCGGTTGAAGTGATCATCCCGTTGTGTTCGATGATGCCACGTTCGTACAATTCCGCCGACGACGCATTGCGCAGGACGGTGTCGACGTTGATTCCGTATTCTTTCAGGCTGATGATCCGGTGCATGGGTGAAAAGCTTCCGCAAGGGGTGTCGAGAGGGGTAGGGAGAGCCAGAAAAACCGCAAAAATAGCCGATTCGCCACCTCGAAACGGGTGAGGCGAGTTCCCAAGACAGTCCCTGCGACCGTTCGGATACGAAATCGATTGGCTCCAGGATAACCTGAATTCAGGCGGTTTTCCAGTGCCGCCGCCAAAAGTGTTCGGCCCATTGATATCGGCTCGCAGGGCCGACACAAAACAACTACTACGATGTGTCGGCCCTACGGGCCTGCCCGCATCTTTCATGATTCCATCCGGTGGTTGGCACCACCGGCTAGGGATATGCCGGCCCTACGGGCCTGTAAACAAGGCAAAAGGGGCCCTCGAATATTGTACCGAACACTACTGGCGTCACCCTTGTGATTCTCCTCACGCAGATACGGCTACTGCTTTGCCATTATTCCCAGTTCAACCGCGCCACTTTGACACAGAACCTCGGGGGATTCGAAGTGCGAATCGCGAGCGAGTAAATCTTGCATAACCCGTTTATTCATCCACTGGCGGAGAATCTGGTTGCGAATTCTGGGCGGCCTGCTGATCCTGGGCAAGTTTTTGTCCGCGAGGCGGCGAGGCTTGCGCCTGCGGCCCTTTTGGAGCCGGTTTTTGTGGAGCCGGCTTGGGGGTATTCGGCCCATTTTTGGCCGGCTGGAGAACCTTCGACTTTGGCCTGGCCGGTTGCTTGCCGTCGGCCTTATTATTTCCAGGCTGGCCTTCTTCTTGCGGTGGGATTTCACCCGTATCGACCACCAGGTAACCACTCCAAAAGAACGGGTGCGCGGCCGTAAGGGCTCGATTTTTGGAGTCGCTTTTCACCCGCAATTCCGTCACCGGGTCGATGGGAGATTCCATGGCCAGTTGCACGCTTCGCTGCCACGCATCGGCAGCATTCGTGTGTGGCAATTCCTGGGCGAATTCTCGGACCAGATCGAGCATCGATTGGCCGCCCACGCGCCAGCGGCCCAACAATGCGGTTTGAACCCCCGTGGACATCAGGCCGCAACTGGCAAAAAATAGATCGTCTCCGGGCAGCGCCGCATGGGCCCCCTTGCTCCGTTGCTTCCGCGATATTTTAAATCCCCGCTCCGCCTGAGTACGCATGCCTGGCAGTAAAACCTGTTGGGGCCCAAAGGACGGCAACGCCAGCCAGCGGCCCAGCGACCCGCCCATACCACGATCCAGAGGCAGTGGCGACCAGGAAAAGGGGTACGCCGATTTGACCTCAATTTCGTTCAGCACCAGCAACGTGTCGAGCAGCGCGGCAACCATCGGTGAAGGGGCAGGGAGTGGATTCTTCAATTCGATCGGGCCAGTCAATGCTTCACGCAGCGGGGCGATCGTTTCCAGACGCTGCTCGTCGTTATCTCCCGGCACCAGGTTGCCCAGTACCAGGCCCGTACGCTGCCCAAGCTGGCGCTGTTCCCCCACTCGTGACAGCGCCAATCCGACGGTCGGCGCGTAGCGGATGCGCAGGTTGGAAATCATTGGTTCGCTGTGATCGCCCGTCGTTATCGGCAAACTTTCCATCGGTACGTACCATATCAGGTGGTCCGGTACGACAATCAGCTCGCGCGTTGCCTTGAGATCGATGGCAGAACCTTTGAAAAGAGCCGCGTAGAGTTTTTTGCCAGCTTCTTGGTAATCGGTGGCAAGCAACTCGTCTGCCGTCAGGGCCCGATTGGCGTCATAGTTCCCAAGCGAACGCAGGTATTTTACCAGCAAACCGCCCAGCCGAGAGGACGGACCCAAGTTCCAGAATTTGTGTTCCTTGGTGGTCTGGAGAAAGCCTAACATGCCGCCTGGCGTATGGTGGAAGACCAGCAATGCCTGGCCCGGT
>JAJRWS010000169.1 GCA_024276705.1 Planctomycetota bacterium
AACACTAATCCACGCTAATCCGCGCTCATAAGATTCAGGATTAGTGTGGATTAGCGAAGATTAGTGTTCCTTTACTTGAGCAGGAGTTCGGGGACACACACAGGAATTCGGGGTGGAATTCGGGGGTGGAATTCGGGGACACACATCTATTGGAATTCGGGGACACACATCTATTGTTGTCTTTTTGTGTCGGCCCTACGGGCCTAATGGATAAGATATACGAGAAACCGATGCCTCACGGCACCGGCTAGGGTTGTGCCAGCCCTCCGGGCTTATTTGTGCAGGAATTCGGGGACAGGAGTTCGGGGACACACATCTGTTGTTGTCTTTTTGTGTCGGCCTTACGGGCCTAATGGATAAGATATACGAGAAACCGATGCCTCACGGCACCGGCTAGGGGTATGCCAGCCCTGCGGGCTTATTTGTGTGGTACGATGAGGGCTCTGCCGGGGGACTGGCAGAATTTGACATAGTCAATTATATCGGGATCGGGATCGCTATCGAAACAATTGCCGGTTCGGTAAGCAATCGTACAGCTTTTGCATAGCGTGTTCGTTAGAGTTGGGGGCGAGCGGATGGTTGTCAGGCCGTATTCCGGGCGAAAAGTCTTGCTGGGAACCTGGTTCGGCTCTCCGTTGGACGACACCAGGGTGACATCCATAACAGGTGCGAAACGTCAGCGAGTGAATCCCGCCTAACTCGTTCACTCGCTTGCGCTTCGGGCTCGTAAATTGTATGCTTTCACGTGCAAGTGACGTGTGCAATGAGGAAAACAGGATTGCACCGAGACCAGCGGTCGGGTGACGCCATGAAGGCAGTGCTGGCGGCCATGGAGGCAGGAACAAACGATGCAGAAGTCTCGGCGACAGAAACCCAAAGGCTACTTTGCGACGGTTCCACCTCAGGAAATTCTGCCGATCGTCAACAGCCGCTACGAGTCGAGCATTCCGGGAATCTTTGTGGTTGGCGACGTGACCGGGTTGCCACTGGTTAAAATTGCCGCGAATCAGGGAGCTGAGGTGATTGAAAAGATGGCCGCGGCGGGCCTCTTTGAATCTACCCAGGCAGACTCGCAACAGCTCGACCTGGTGATCCTGGGTGCCGGTCCAGCCGGACTTGCTGCCGCCCTGGAAGCCGGGCGTCGTGGCTTGAAGTATGTTGTGCTGGAACGCAATAAAATTGCCAGTACGGTGCGTAGCTTTCCTCCGGGTAAAAAGGTTTATGCCGAGCCTCGTTTCCTGGCCAATACGAGTGGCCTGGATACCGATGAAGACCTGGATAAAGAGACCTTTCTGCAGCGGCTGGACCGGCTGGTACGCAAGGAGGGGCTCCATGTCAAGGAAGATACCGAAGTCTCCAGCGTGCGCAAGCTGGGACCACGGCAATTCGAGGTCCAGACGAAAGAAGGCAAATCGTTTCCCACCCGGCAAGTGCTGGTCGCCATTGGCCGTCAGGGGCAGCCAAGGTTGCTGGGATGTCCTGGCGCGGACCAGGCCGACAGGGTAACCTACCGGTTGCATTCACCCAGCGATTATCAGAGTAAGCAAATCCTGATTGTCGGTGGCGGGAACTCGGCCATTGAATCGGCCCTGATGTTGATGGACCACAATCACGTTACGATCTCCTATCGGGGTGACCAGTTTTTTCGCGCGAAGGAGGAAAACCGGCGACTTTTAGAACAGGCACAACGCGATGGTCAATTGACGATCCTGACCAAGAGCAATGTCCTGGCAATTCACAAGAACACGTTGGAGATCGATGTGGACGGCCAGCGTCAAACCTTGCCTTGTGACCATGTGATCGTGCAGATCGGGACGCTGCCGCCGGTCGATTTTCTCATGGATATGGGGCTTGAGCTGGATGGAGTGTGGACAAAAAGTCGTTTTGCGCTGGCGTGGGTGGGCCTTTGCGTGGGCGTGTTGATTTACTTTTTCTCGAAGCACTTTGTGCTCCGTCCCGAAGCAGCGGGTGTGGGGAAGCTGTTGTTACCTGGATTGGAAGGGTGGGCCGGGGCGTTCGTTTGGGGCTGGTGTCCCGTTCTGTTCGGGTCAATTTTGCCAGCGATCTGGCTGGTCGTGTTGGCCTGGAAGTTGATCCAGGGCAATTTGGTGGCTCGGGGGCACACGCCAGGCATGCGCCTGCGGCATGCCAACCGGTGGCTAGTCGGGGGCGTTATTGCCTACTGGCTCTATCATGTCGTCCCTCATGTTTTCACCCTCGATCCTGCTGAAGCCGGTCTGGGCCCCTACTATCTACCAGGGCTTTCTTGGATTTACACGGTGGTTCCGACTTACTTTACGAACCTCTACGGTTTCTATTATCTGCTCTATTTCTCCGCGATTGCCATCTTTGGTATTTACTGGGCCACCCGGAGCGGGCACCCGCTTGTCTGGCGGCGCAACTTGACTCTGATCGTCTCGCAATGGACTTTGTGGTGGGGGATCCCTACTATTCTTGCCGTCACCTTGGGGCGAAATGCATGGACTCCCCTGGTATCACGGTCGCTCAATGCCTGGCCGCTGAACATGGGCGCTTTTCATCTGGCCCCTGAAGTGGGGCTCGGCGATCCGGCCTGGTGGCAGACGGTTGCGGTAGTGGGAGTGGTGTGGGCAGCACTGTTGACGTTTGTTGTCATTCCGCTGATGACATTGCGTTGGGGAAAAATATACTGCTCCTACATCTGTTCCTGTGGGGCACTGGCCGAAACGGTTGGCAATAGTTTTCGGCACCGGGGGCCCAAAGGGGAGACGCCGCGAAAGTGGGAGCGATTAGGTTTCCTTTTCATCGGCCTGGCGAGCGTGGCAACCATCGCCGATCTTTATGGCTATCAGGGGCCTCTGGGATATTACAATATGTGGGTCGGAACGGCCCTGGCCGGCGCGGTCGCCATTGGACTCTATCCGTTTTTTGGCCAGCGTTTGTGGTGTCGCATGTGGTGCCCGCTGGCGTTTTGGATGAACTTCTGGGGCCGTTGGTCGAAGTTCAAGATCACCCCGGAAAAAGGCAAGTGCATCGACTGTAATGTTTGTAATCAATATTGCCAGATGGGGATCGACATCAAGTCACGCGCATTGCAAGGCAGGCCAGTCACGCTGGTGGACACGCCCTGCGTCGCTTGTGCCGAATGCGTGGTCCGCTGTCCGATGGAAATCCTCCATCTGGGCGAATGGCAGAGTGCCAAGAGTTGAGAAACCATTATCCCTGAATGCCATTATCCCTGAATGTCAGCCATGTCCAATAACTACCATGTCCAATAATAAACCAAGCTACTACGGCGCCTTTTTCTGGGTTGCCACGATTTCCTTCGTCGTGCCGCTGTTTGTCGCGGCCCGTGGCTTTTATGCGGTGCCCGTGACAAGCAAGCCGACGCCAAGGCCGGATGCCTCGGGAGTGGATCACGCGTTGTGGGATTACTTGCTCAAGTCCTACACCGATCATGGCCTGGTCGATTATGACGGTTTGTCACGCGACTACCTGTTTCGTACCTATTTACGCCAGTTGGCCGAAGCGGATCCCGCCCGACTTTCCACTGCGGCGGACAATCTGGCCCTGCTTTGCAACGCTTACAACGCCATGGTGATTGACGGCGTGATCACGCATAAAATCCGCGATTCCGTGACGAATTACCGGCGGGATGGCAAGGATTTCTTCGCTCTGTCCGAGCACATCTTTGCGGGCCATACGATCAGCCTCAATCACCTCGAACATGAATTGATACGCAAGCGTTTTCATGAACCCAGAGTGCACGTGGCGTTGGTCTGCGCGGCCCTAAGCTGTCCGCCCTTGCGGTCGGAAGCGTATGTTGGCAGACGCCTGGCAAGCCAACTGGAAGATCAGAGCAGACTATTTGCGAACCGGCCGATGTTTGTACACTTCGATGCGGACAAGAATGTCCTGCAACTCAGCCCGCTGTTGCAATGGTATGGCGACGATTGGAAAGACCAGGGAGGCTTCCTGTCGTGGCTGGCCGGGCTCGTCAAGGACGAGACACTCGGCAATGCCTTGAAGAAAGCCGCGCGAGGCGAGCTCGAAATTGCCTGGTTCGACTACGATTGGACTTTGAATGCCCAACAAAATCAGGGCCAGGGTGCGGCAACCGGGCAAAAAAAGAGTGCCGGCTTTGGCTCCGGCTCGGTCCCGAACGAGTGAGGTGAGATGTTTGATTGATGAACTGAAAGAGTGCTCCTTATGCGATCATCAATCATCAATCATCAATCATCACCGGCGCGGATTTGTTTGCAAAAAGAAGGCTTTTTTTTCGTCGGGGAGAGTGAAATCGAAGCCACAGGAGCGGAAGAAGGTTTCCGCGGAACTGATCGCCATCACCTCCATTACCTTTTTCTGGCGGGCACGCTCAAGACAAGCTTCCACCAATCGCCGCCCGACACCCTGTCCTTGCAGATCCTCTGCTACCACCAGCGCACGTATCTCGGCCAGCTTTTGTGAATAGATCTCCAAGGTGGCGAAACCGACCAGTCGATTTTCGCAAACTGCTACGAAACCGCTCTGTAGCAATACGTCCAGTTCATCGATGGTGCGTGGTAAAAGTTTTTTCTGCTCGACATAGGGTTCGAGCAGTGTCAGCACGGCATCCTGGTCACTGGACGTGACTGGCCGCACCATGATGGGATCGGTTTCTCGGGGCATGAGATGAAAATGGTCACTCGGTAGATTGATTGTGGATGCTAGCGCCGAGGGTCCGGTGCAAGGCGATACTGTAACCTGCCCCCTGCCTGCTGACTACTGCTCATCTCGATAATACAATCTTGCTTTCATATTTCGCACCTTATCTTCATTCAGATCACTTGGCAGACCGGCCGGATCGAATACCGAGGGGGTGACGAACAGCTCGGCTGGCTGTTGCAGTTGCCGGGCTGAAACCAGTTTTTTAAGCAGCCGACGCTCAAACCGGTCCAAGCCATGGTGTTGGCAAAGCTCGCGAAACAGCTTCCAGGGATCATCACAGCGCTGGTTCATGTCATTCCGTTTGCGCAGGCGAAGAGCTGCCCAGATGAGCATCCCAACCAATGCCAGGACAATGCTGTAAGTGAGGATTTCGCTCAATTCGATACGGGTACCTGGACCTCGTAGCCCATCCCCCATGCGCTGCCAGCGACTCAATTGGGCCAGTAAGCAGTTCGAGGACATGAGTGTTGGCAGATGGCCACCGGACAAGGTCATGGCATCACCTCCATGGAATGGTTTCCACTGAGCGGCGGCATGGGGGGAAATGGCGGCATGCTCTCCAGGCTGGCGCGGGCCGCGTTTTGCACCGCCAGGCTTTGGTCCCGCGTCGATTCCTGCAGGGCAGCCCGTACTTCTTTTCGATTGCAACCATACAGGGCGCCTGCTGCGGACGCCCGGAC
>JAJRWS010000170.1 GCA_024276705.1 Planctomycetota bacterium
GGTGTGGACTATGCGTGAATCGACCACGCCCATCGCCGGAATCTCTAATTCCTGTCCGTAAACCACCAGCTCTGCTGGTGAGTACCCATCAGGCTCCGCCGTTCCGTCGAATTTCGTGCTCGTGCTCGTGCTTGTACTCGTACTCGAATAGAACCATTGGATGCAAACGAAATAGGAGACCATGGATGTCGATGATGACCGACCTTACCTCTGACTTGGATTCGAGTACGAGTACCGCTGGGCTGAGTACGAGTACGATATTTATTCTCTAGCCCCTTTTAAGGGCTTTCCTCAAGCCACCGGCTCTGCCGGTGGTCGCTGACCCATGTTAGTGACATACCTGCATGGTGTGTGTATGCTTTCGAAGGTCGGTAGGATGCCTGCCACCACAAAAGAGATCCTTCGCTGCGTCCAGGCTGACGCTCAGCGACCCCGACACCTGACACCTGCCCCCCTTTTACTTGAACCCTGGTACCCACTTCAGCCCCCTCACCCTATCCCTCTCCCCCAACCACTTGCCGGGAATGTTCATACGGCATGGAGCATCTTTCGGCGGCAATTGGCCGGGGGAGAGGGGACTTTGTTATGACCTGACACGCCGACCACCGAAACACCGAAACACCGAAACACCGAAACACCGAAACACCCGACGGCTATGAAACCCCCGAGTGCTGGAAACGGGGGGCGGGGTCAGACCCCGCCCGACGGTTGGCATACCGCTACTCGCAACTTCTTCATCACCGAAATACCGGCTCCCCAAGGAACCCCCTCGTGTCGACCGCTGCCTCTGCCACCACCGCGTTATCACCGAAAATTGCCGATCTGTTCGATCGCTATGTGATTCCCAACTATGGACGGTTTCCCGTCACCCTAGTCCGCGGCGAGGGCTCACGGGTCTGGGACGACGCGGGCAACCGATACCTCGACTTCTTTCCTGGCTGGGGTTGCAGCTTGCTTGGGCATTGCCCACCCCCCGTCGTACAGGCGGTACAGGAGCAAGCCAGCCAACTGATTCACGTTCCCAATACCTGGTATACCGAAGCGCAGGGCCGCTGGGCCCAGTTACTGAGCGATCGGAGCTTTGGTGGCCAGGCATTCTTCTGCAATTCGGGGGCTGAAGCCAACGAAGCAGCTATCAAATTGGCGCGACTGCATACGCCCAAACCACGCTACAAAATCATTACTTTTCAAGGTGGTTTCCATGGCCGCACCTATGGGGCCACTTCAGCCACGGCTCAACCCAAGTACCATGAGGGCATAGGCCCACTGCTGCCCGGATTCGTTTACGCACCGTACGGTGATCTGGCCACTGTGAAGGCGAAAGTCGACGATGAAACAGCAGCTATCCTGGTCGAGCCAATTCAGGGTGAGGGCGGAATTCGCCAACCTCCGGTCGATTTTTTACCAGGCTTGCGGCAGATTGCCGATGAGAATGATCTTCTGCTGATCTTCGACGAAGTTCAAACTGGCTGCGGTCGTACCGGGAAGTGGTTCGCCTACCAGCACACGGAAATCACCCCTGACATCATGACACTTGCCAAAAGCCTCTGCGGAGGAATTGCTGGGGCCGCATTGCTCGCCAGGAAAGAAATCGCCCCCAGCCTGCGGCCTGGCATGCATGCGGCAACCTTTGGCGGCAACCCGATTGCCGCCCGTGCTGGGATCGCCACGATCGAAATGATTGAAGCTGACAATCTGCTCGAACGGGCTGCCCAACTGAGCGCACAGTTTACCCGACATCTTGCGCCCCTGGTCGAGCAGTTACCTTTTGTCACGGAACTACGTATTCAAGGCTTGATGATTGGACTGGAGCTATGCATCGAAGCGAATCCCATTGTCCAACAATGTCTCGATCGGCGGCTGCTGGTCAATTGCACTCAAGGCAACGTTCTGCGTTTGCTGCCAGCCATGACTCTCACCGACGATGAATTGAATGAAGGTTGCCAAATCCTGACGAGCATCCTGCAACAATACCAACCTCAATAGTTAGCGGAGAGCGGAGGAGAAGGCATCCATCCCTAGGCCCAGTCGCTTAGTACGACTGGGCTAAGTCAAGTCACAAAGGAACCGCCAATAAACGCTAATAGGGTAGAGATCATTAACAAGAATACGCATTGTATCAGAGTGTGGTTAGGTTCGCTGGGGTCAGTGGCTCTTCCTCTCTGTACTGCAACTTTATATCTCCATGGATTAGCGTCCATTCGTGTCCATTCGCGGTTTTTTCTTTGTTCCTGGTCAGATTTACCTAGCGCTGTGGGGTTAGGCGACAGAGGCGACTCGGTCAAAGAAGATTCCGCTCCTTACGTATTCGCGGGGTTCGATAGCGATCCCGAGTCCCGATCCCGATGAGTAAGTACTCGTTGTTTAGAAAGGTTACCCCGTTTTTCCGAAAATGCCGGATGTTGATAAACGCCAGTAAAAAAGGCTGGCCTCAACCCTCAACCCTCAACCCTCAACCCTCAACCCTCAACCCTCAACCTTCCCATGCGCCACTTGCTTTCCCTTGTCGACGTCACAACCGATGAAATTTCGCGCATCTTCGCTATCGCCGAGGACCTGAAATCGAAGTATCGCAACGGAGTGCGGGAATCCCTGCTACCTGGCCGAGTCATGGCTTTAATATTTGAAAAGCCATCGCTAAGAACCCGTGTAAGTTTTCAAGCAGGAATGACCCACCTGGGCGGTTCCAGCATGATGCTCGGAGACGATGTGGGCTTTGGGAAACGCGAACGGGCTGACGATTTCGCCCGCGTTCTTAGCGAGTTGGTCGATCTGATTGTCTGGCGCAGCAAGCGGCACGAAACGGTGCAAGAATTCGCCCAACATGCTACCTGCCCGGTCATCAACGGTTTGACAGACCGAGCACATCCCTGCCAGGCACTGGCCGATTTGTTCACGCTCCGCGAATGCACAGGGACGCTCGAAGGAATGAAACTGGCCTGGGTTGGAGATGCCAACAACGTGGCCCGCAGTCTTGCCTGGGGCTGCGCTCGAATGGGAGTTCACTTTGCAATCGCTACCCCCATAGGTTACGAGTTTGAATCTACGTTGCCTGACGAGTTGCAGCACGAGCATCCAGACCTGCAATGGACCGCAACGCACGATCCTCAAGAAGCGATACGTGATGCACATTGCGTCTACACCGATGTATGGGCCAGCATGGGCCAAGAAGGGCAGCAGCAACAACGGCGACGCGACTTCGCCGCTTACCAGGTCACTGGCGAATTGATGCGTAAAGCCTCCCCGAACGCTGTTTTCATGCATTGCCTTCCTGCCAGGCGAGGCGAGGAGGTCACCGACGAAGTCATGGACAGCCCAGCCAGCGTGATTGTCCAGCAGGCGGGTAACCGCATGCATGTGCAGAAGGGAATCATCATGTGGCTGCTGGGGCAAAGTGGGCAGTAGGCAAACGAATCTTTTCGGCCCAGTGAGTTCCACCAAACGCTGCCCTCCCCTCCAGACTTTCCTCACTTTCCGAAAAGTTCGGCTTGCCGCCACGCCCACTCTGTGGAAGCTCGCCCCATCGCGTCAGCGTCCCCCAAGGCAAACGAATCTTTTCGGGCCCAGTGGGTTCCACCAAACGCTGCCCTCCCCTCCAGACTTTCCTCACTTTCCGAAAAGTTCGGCTTGCCGCCACGCCCACTCTGTGGA
>JAJRWS010000171.1 GCA_024276705.1 Planctomycetota bacterium
ATCGCTCGTCAGACAGGATTTCGTTATCCCGAATACCTGATGCGCGTCTTCCGGCGTGCAACTGGCCAGACACTCAAACAGTACCGCAACTCGGCCAGAGTTTAGTGGCTTGCAGTCCTACCGCCTTAGGTTTCAAGGAATTCGCGAAATGCAACACACACAATCTACTATTTTGCAATTGGTCGTGTTACTGTCCCTTGCTATTTCCCCCCTGAGGGTTCTTGGGCAGAATACCTGGTCATTTGTAAGTGCCCCCGACTGGCATCTTGGCAAATACGAACTTCATCCTCCGCTGAAGGCCGGAGTGTTGGAATTGCAACGGAATACCTTGCAAGACATGAAAAGGCATAATCCGGAGCTCCTGCTCATCGATGGGGACTTGGTGTCGGGACCATGGGTAGGGCAAGAATGGATTGATCGGTTTGCACCGGGGGGTTCACAGGAAGAGGCCATCATCAATGTTTGCAAGGTAGCCTATGGAAATTTGAAACAACGTTTCGAAGAAAACGGTTTTAATAACATCCTCGTTGCCATTGGCGATCACGAAATAGGGGAAGATTCGAATTGGAAGCCGGGAAACGAGATCTCACACTTATTGCCTGTTTATCGAGATGCCTTCCAGCGAATTTGGAATCGGGATAAACAGGGGCACTTTAAATACTCACAATCAATTGGCTCGGCGGAATCGCGTCCAATCGGTACACCGTGGGAAAACACTTCATTTGCTTACAAGCACCGCAATGTGTTGTTCGTGACGATCGATATTTTCGACCAGCCGGACCCAGACAAGCCTGTTGGATACCTGAAGCGTTCAATCCATGCCAATATGCCATCAGATCATCTTCGTTGGTTTGAGAAGGTCTTGAAAGAAGCAAGAAAAGACCCGGAGATAAACCATATCGTTGTTCAGGCCCATTCCCCGGTCTTGGCGCCGGTGCGTGGGCAGTACACCAGCATGCTTTACACGGAACACGAAAAAGACTCACCGTTCTGGAAACTCATGCAAGCATACCAGGTTGATCTTTTCTTCGCCGGTGAAGTACATGCACCATCCGCACAACGGATAAATGACACATTCCCAATCCAGGTAGTCCACGGCGCGCCCTTCGGAAGAAACTACCTCGCCGTTAAGGTTTCCGAGCATCGATTGCATTTGATACTCCGAGAATTGAATGAAAAGAAATTCTCCTGTATCGGCGAAATGACGATTGACAAATCTTCTAGAACGCCGACTGTCGATGACCTCGGCATGCTCGCAATTATCAACACACAGCAAGCTCTTCTTCACTATACTTTCGACGAACAAACACCACTGCCGTATAATGTTCCCGCGGGCTCTGGATTCATACAGCATTTCTTGGCCAATGAAAAACAGATGGAAATATCCAATGTGGCTCAAATGGGCAGGTATTACAATCTCTATACTGACGCATTGTTGTCTGATGGCATTCGAGGAAACGCAATACACATGAACGGCTCGGAAACCGTTGTCTGCCAAGGAAGAGGGGTAATGACAAGGAATAATCCATTGACCTTTATTGCGTGGGTCAAGTCCGGTCAAAAAGATGCTGCCTGCCTCTCATCGCATGGTAATGGAATGGGGAATTTCGATATCTGCTTGAGAGATGGCCGTTTGGTCGTCTTTGTCGCGAATTCCAGCATTCAAGCGACCGAGTCGGGTACCATCATCAACGACGGGAAATGGCATCAGGTTGCCGTCGTCTTCCCCGAAGGTGGAAAAACCTTGCAAGACGTGAAGCTATATATGGACGCAATACACCACAAGAATCGTTTGGCTGGCGCGGACTGCGCGGTCATGGTGAGGCCGACTTATAAAATGCGTGTGGGCACCTCATCCCGCAATAAGCGACTGGGGCTTAAACACTTCATTGGCTCCATGGACGAAATGTCCATTTGGTACAGACCATTGAGTGACGATGAAATACTGGCAGACTACAAGAGCGTTAAGCGTCAGGCACGCGAGTGACATCGACATGTTATCCGCGCGCACTAACGTCATTCGATAGTCGCAAACGAATCGGCCTTTGAATCGCCCGCTCAGCCCAACAAGATTCCATATCCCTCGCAATGACTCCGAAGTACTCCAGGAACATCCGAAACAACCACGCCACGATACGCGGAACATTCGATGAAAAGTCATTTACGAATTGTAGCGATTGCACAACTGCTGATCGTCCTGCCGGCAATCCGCATGAATGCAGAGGAGACTCACCTCTCTTCAAAGAGCTTGGCCGGCAATGCACGGAAACCCAACGTGTTATTCATCGCAGTGGATGACCTTCGGCCCGAATTGAATTGTTTCGGCGCCACCTACATGCACACCCCCAACTTTGATCGTTTGGCTCGAATGGGAGTGATATTTGAAAGGGCTTACTGTCAGCAAGCGGTTTGCGCGCCTTCCCGAAACAGCCTCATGACCGGGCTCCGTCCTGATGCGATAGGGATCTATGACTTGCATGCGTTTTTCAGGACAACCGTGCCGGATGTAATGACGTTGCCCGAGCATTTCAAGAACAATGGCTACCGAACTGAAACCGTCGGAAAGATATTTCATCGCGGGCATGGCAACCACGATGATCCACGATCCTGGTCGGTTCCCGGATGGGATTACAA
>JAJRWS010000172.1 GCA_024276705.1 Planctomycetota bacterium
GAAGAGAATATCGTACTCGTACTCAGCAAAGCGGTACTCGTACTCGAACCCGACTGGGAGGCAAGGTCGGTCATCATCAATATCCATGGCCTTATGTTTCTGTTGAATGCAATGGTTCCAGTCGAGTACGAGTACGAGCACGAGCAATATCACTACGGAACTGTCGATAAAGGCCCGGTTGCCCTTACAAGCCAGGTTCATATCCCAGAGTCGATCGAAAAAAGGTTCCAGCCCCACTGAAACACCGAAACCCTGCTGCCATGGACAAACTATCTTCCATCGTAGACGATGGGGGCTCTCGATTCAAACCTCCCACTCCATGGCTTCTGACCTACCATGCGCCTGCTTCGCGTCCAGCAAGACCTGGTTTCCAATCCTTTGCCCGACGTGACGGCCGAAGTCCACCGGCAATTGGATGCTCTTGGCCTGGAGGTGCCGCAAGGCGAGGTGGCGATCACCGCCGGCAGCCGGGGCATTTGCAATATCGTGCAGATCACCCGGGCCGCGGGCGAGTGGCTCCGAGCGCGGGGCGCCCGGCCATTTCTTGTCCCCGCGATGGGATCGCACAACGGGGCAACCGCGGCCGGCCAGCGGCAGATGCTCGAGTCGCTGGGCATCACCGAAGAGGCGATGGAGATGCCGATCCGGGCCAGCATGGATTGCGTCGAGGTCGGGAACGTGGCCACCGGCCCGGTCTGGATGGACCGGCACTGCTGGGAGGCGGATGGCGTGCTGGTACTCAACCGGATCAAACTGCATACCTGCTTCTCCGGACCTGTGCAAAGCGGCCTGGTGAAGATGATGGTGGTCGGCATGGGCAAGATCCGCTCCGCCCAAACATTCCATTCGGCCCCCACGGCCCAAATGAAAACAATGCTGCTAGAAATGGGCCAGTTACTGCTCGATTCCGGCAAGATCTGGGCCGGCCTGGCCATCCTGGAAGATGGTTTTGACCAGACGGCCGAATTGCACGCCGTGCGGCCGGACAAGATTCTTACCACCGAACCACGCCTGCTCGAGCGGCATCGGCATTACTTTCCCCAATTGCCCATCGACGAGTTAAATGTCTTGGTGGTCGACAGCATTGGTAAAACCTACAGCGGCACTGGCATGGACACCAACGTGCTGGGCTACCGGGGCGTACGCGACTACGAGGACCTGGAGAAACCGAACATTCAGATCATCGCCGCGTTGTCGTTGGCCGAAGCATCGGGCGGCAACGCAATCGGCGTCGGCCTGGCCGACTTCATCACTCAAAAGTTGCGCAGAGCGATCGACGAGCACAAAACCTTCATCAATGTCTTTACGACCGGCGAGATGGAGCGGGCCAAAATCCCCGCCACCCTGGCTCACGACCAGGAACTGATCGAGCGAGTGGCCGAGCGTTACGGATCGCGGCGTTGGCTGTTCATTGCCAACACACTCCATCTGGGCCGGCTGTACGCCAGCGAAGACCTGCGCGAAGAAATCGAGGCGCACCCACTCTGCACGATCGATCCCAAACCGGTCGAGCTGACCTACGCCGAGGGGCGCCACCAACTGGCCTTTTGACGGGTTACTTTGCCTCCAGCTCACGGTAGCGAATTTTGCGTGCCACACCGGTGGTGTACCAGGTGGCCATGCCGAGGGGCAGGCAGGGTTCCATCCGATCGCTGATGATGAGCTCTTTTCCTTCCGTTTCAAGGTGAATGAGCAGTTTGCCGTCAATCCAGACTTTCACCAGCCGATCAGTCACCCGCAGGCGCACGACATACCAGCGATCCTCTTGAAACTGCACAACCGTGCAAGTTTCGTTATCAATGGCATACTCCCCGTCAATCAAGGAGAGTCCTACCGCCCAACCGCCCCAACCGCCCAGGATCAAGGTCAACGAGGCGTCGCCAACCGGAAAGGTCAACCCACAGAAGAAATCGCCTCCATCGGTCCGTTTGGCCTCGAACTCCATCTCGTAGTTGCTGCGCGGGAAAGGCCCCGACCAGCGGACCCCGGTAGCCGGATACCCCCGCTCCATGACAAGATTCCCCTGTTCGACACGCACCTTGCCATGCTCGGCGAATTCTTCCTGATCGGCCAGTTGCCATTTCCCCAGGTTCTTGCCATCCCACATGCTCCGCCATCGAAGCTGAGCCGCGGCCGGTGATGGCGTCTCTTGAGCAACTGCCGGGGAAGAAGAAGTTGCCGACGGCTGGCTAGTCGCCGGAGGTTGCGCAACTGCGGGAAAGGCCACGGTCGTGCCGAGGAGAAGGATGCAAAACGTCGCTCGCAACGAGCAGCGATACGGCGGCGTGAGGAGAAACGAATGGTACATGGTATTGGGACCTTCCAGCAGGGAAACGCAGGGTGGGTTGCCGAGCGGTCTATCCTCCGGCACACTGTTACCTTCGGTTCTTAGGGTTAGCCGATTAATAACTATCCGGTTTTCTGTAGGGAACGTTCAAGTAAACTTTGGTAAATCGTGATATTCTGGTAATGCAACCTTCGTACTCGTACTCAGCCGCTTGCGGCGGTACTCGTACTCGAATTGCATGCCGGGTATCATACGGTCGTCGAGTACGAGTACCGCTTCGCTGAGTACGAGTACGAAGCGAAGCCAAAATACCCAACTTGAAATGGGGAAGTTATTTACCGGTTGATCCTAAAAGGGGCACTGACTCCGTACTCGAACGCAGAAGAGGCGAAGATGCCAAAACTGGATCATGTAGCGATTCGGGTCGCAGACCTGGCGGCATCGATCGCTTTCTACACCGAAAAACTGGGGCTGAAATTCCTTTTCCAACAGTCCGACCCGGCTCATGGCGAAGCGTTCGCGTACCTGGAAA
>JAJRWS010000173.1 GCA_024276705.1 Planctomycetota bacterium
TATCGTACTCGTACTCAGCAAAGCGGTACTCGTACTCGAACCCAACTGGAAGGCAAGATCGGTCATCATCAATACCCATGGCCTCTTGTTTCTGTTGCATGCAATGATTCCATTCGAGCACGAGTACGAGTACGAGTACGAGTACGAACAATATCACTACGGAACCGTCAAACTCTGCCAGTCCCCCGGCAAAGCCGGGGGTTTTCTCGAACGATCCTATGTGGCGCTGTCGAATTAGGGTGGTGGTCTGAAACGGCCGCCCATGAATTATTTTTGGTTTATGCATGATTTTGCGGTTTTCGTTTCACTAACCGGTAAAAAGAGCTGAAAAAATGCTCCTATTTCGACCATGAATGGAGACAGTGCAGTATCCAAGGCTTTCGTGCCAGCACGCCAGACGTTATCCTGAAAGCTGGTTTACCTATCCACTTCCATGCTTTTGCCTGTATAGAGGAGCTCCGTTCGATGTCGAAGATGAGCGATCGCCGCGATTTTTTAAAGATGTCCGCCGCCGTGGGAGCTGCCGGTTTCTGGGTAACCGGGGGTTTGCAAACGGCTTTGAGTAAGTCCCCCAACGAACAAATCCAGGTTGCCTGCTTTGGCATCCATGGCAAGGGTCGTAGCGACTCGATGAACGCCGCTCAATTCGGCAAAGTGGTCGGCGTTTGCGACATCGACCGTGTGCGGCTGAAAATGGCGGCGAAGCATTTCAAGACGGACAAAATGGAAACCGATTTCCGCGAATTGCTCGACAAAATGGGAGATCGCATCGATGCGGTCACCGTCAGCACGCCCGATCACAACCATGCCGTGATTGCCGCGAAGGCGATCAAGATGGGCAAGCATGTCTACTGCCAGAAGCCGCTGACCCAATCGATCTGGGAAGCCCGGCGGCTCGGGGAACTTGCCCGGGAACATGGCGTCGTCACGCAGATGGGCAATCAGTTCACTTCGTACAATCCGATGCGCAAGGCAGCCTACCAGCTACGCGCTGGCCAGGTCGGTAATGTGAAAGAGGTCCATATTTGGACCAATCGTCCCGTCTGGCCACAAGGCGAGCCGCGGAAAAACCTCAAACCAATTCCCAAGAATATCGACTGGGATAGGTGGATCGGCCGCGCCCCATGGCGCGCTTACACCGATGGCTACCATCCGTTTGCCTGGCGTGGCTGGTGGGACTTTGGCACCGGCGCGCTGGGCGACATGGCATGCCATACGTGCAACTTGCCATTCATGGGCTTGAACATGAAGAACCCGACGGCGGTCGAGGCTGAGCATTCGGGCCATAATGGCGACAGTTATCCTTCCTGGTCTAAGATCCGATATGAATTTCCGGAACTTGATGGCCGTGCTCCTTTCACAATGTACTGGTACGACGGCGGCCAGATGCCTCCGCAAGAGTTGTTCAGCGACGTGACGATGAAAGTCAAAGATGGTAGCAAGAAAGTTATCCCCGATTCCAGCGGTGTGCTGGTTCTGGGTGACAAAGCTAAAATGTATGCCGCGGGTGACTATGCGGAGAAGGGGATCGAAGTGATTGGCGCCGAGGAGCTCGAGGTGGAGTATCCGGTGGCTCCGGGACCCGACAACTCCGACGAACGGCAAAAACTGGAATGGTTTACCGCGATGCACGATTCGTCGAAAACCCCAACCAGCAACTTCCCGGATTATGCCGGCCCGCTGACGGAGACGATACTGCTGGGCAACCTGGCGGTCTTCAAGGGTGCGCGGGTCGAATGGGATGCCAAAAACCTCGTGGCGACGAATGACCCGCAGTTGGCGCACATCGTCAAACCGGTGATTCCCCCCGGATACGAAGTATAAGTAGTTCCAAGCAGTGGCCGATGAAGCCGACCCGGGTAACTTGCCATCAGTAAAAACGTCGGTTACCGGGTCGCTTATCGCCTTGGCCCTCGTAGGGCTGAGTGGCAATTTGGAAGTGCTGAGTTTAGATATTACCGTGCCTGCCATGACATCATGACCCAGCCACTCCACGATGAGTGGCTGGGTTTTTTGTATAGAGATTTTTTTTGTACCGAAGCCGGAGGCTCTGATGGAATGTCGATTGAAAGGGACTTGGGTGAGTGGGGCTTTGGCGCTCTTGCTGGCCTGCGCGGTAGGGAGCCCCTCCCGTGCGGCTGATCCATCGTTCAGCCCAGTGGGTCCACTCGATGCGCACGTCCTGGTCGAGTCTTTGGATACGCTACTCGACGGTCATCCGACGGCCCGCCGAACGACCGTCACGCTAAAAGTCGTCGATCTGGAGTCGGGGGCGGTACTTTACGACCGAGGTGGCGACCGGTTGCTCATCCCGGCTTCGAATCTAAAAATTTACACTTCGGCATGCGCGCTGGACCGTTTTGGGCCCCAGCATCATTTTCCGACTCGCCTGTTTACGACCGGTCCGATCCAGGAGGGAGTGTTACGCGGCGATCTGGTCCTGGTCGGCGGTGGCAACGCCATGTTGACCCATGGCGAATTGTTTGAACTGGCAGGCCGGGTCGTGGCGGCGACGAAATTGGGCCGTATCGAGGGCCGCGTCGTGGTCGACAACCGCCGCTACGATCCTCAGCGCAAGGGGCCGGGCTGGATGTGGGACGACGATCCGGACTACTACAACATGCCGGTGACGCCCCTGATGGTCGATTTCAA
>JAJRWS010000174.1 GCA_024276705.1 Planctomycetota bacterium
CCGTTGTAGGCGTTGCGGGCGAGCAACGTGTTGAGCCAAGGTTCTTCACGCTCATGATGGGCGATGTGGCCCATCGCAATGTAGAGTTTACCTCCTGCGGAGGTCGTGATGGCCGGCATGGCGATGTAAAGCGGCAGACCGAGCCATTGGGTTCGGTAAGGCGCTCGGATCACCTGGTCGTCCGAAACCGGATTGTTGTCCGGACCATGTTCCCAATGGCTCCAGTTGTCCGTGCCAGCCCGCGCCGGTTTGCGAATTTTCATCCAGACGCCTTGCCCATCTTCGACGATTTCCGCTGCCACTTGTTGGGCTGGATCCTTGGGCCCAATCCGGTCCCGCCACTTGCGCAGCCCGTCGCGATTCAACCCGGCTGCAGCCGCCTGGGATGAGGTCCGAAAACCCACAATCGCGCGCCCGCCGGGGCGCAGGACACGAAGAATTTCCGTCGTGGACATTTTTTCGAACTGATCTTCGCTCCCATCGATCGCCAGCAGCAGGTCGATCATGCCGCTCGCATAGGGTAAGCGTTCCAGTTGGCCTCGTTCCACAACAATCCGTTTTCCGAATAGGCCTGCCCGGTCCACGGCCGCGCGCACTTTGGCAACCGAATCGGGCCGCGGATCGAGGACATGCACAAAGAATTGTCCTGGCATGGATTCCTCTTCCGAAACCATGGCCAGCGGCAGCCGACTGTCGTCACAACCGACGATGGAGCAAACACCCGCGCTGATTCCCGAAAGTTTTCGAAGGTGAGCTCCCAGGCTCGCCCCGTTTTCATCGGGAGCCGTCTCAGCACGCGTCTGGGGAATGACTGCCTCCCAGGCGGACTCTGGCAAAAACCAGGCACATCCCAGAGACAGCAGGCAGATGAGTCGCAAACGGTGAACAGGTCGCATCGCAAGGCCCTCCAATGGTAGAATGACGCATGGTAGTCTCGCAACCGGAGCATGCCTTGTCAATCAATGGAACCTCCTAGTACATGGAAACCGCAAAGTCCGTTTTTCCAGTGCCGCTGAAGACCTTGCTACCTGGCTATTGCTGGGCATGGGATCTCTGCTGTTGGCGACACGTAGACGACGGTCCTGTTAGACAGTGTGAACCGTATGGCCCCATGTGATTCAGAATGCAATAAGGCGCTTCACGCAAGGCCGCCTGCCTGGTTGGTAGGCGGCCTTGCTTTCCGTGTGCCCTTTGAGTCGTGCCCTGCTGGAATGCATTTGTCCAAATGGTAAAGCAGTTTATACGCAAAATAGTTCTATGCAAATTTATAGAAATACCCTCCGGACTGGTTCCAACCGTGCCATCCTTTACAAATAATACCTTTCGATGAGAAAAACATGAAATATCCATTATTACTCCTCCTGACGACTATGTTTTACGCCAGCCTTTGTTGGGCCGGGGAGACGCTAGTTGTTGCTGAGGACCAAATTGTTTGGAATAAGGTCGATGGAGCAACCGCCGAAGATCCTTTCGTGACAGGGCAGTTCTCGTGGATTGCCAGCCCGCCATTGATTGGGCCGGTCGACCATGGTGATGATCATTGCGACTCGATCAAGGATCCGACGATCGTCCGTTATGACGGTCGTTGGCATCTGTTCACAACCTTACGCAGCGAGAAACGATCGCATCAGATTGAATACATGTCGTTCACGGACTGGAAGGATGCCAACCAGGCGGAGCGGCACCTGCTCGATTTGACCGGGGGGTATTATTGTGCTCCGCAGGTATTCTATTTTTCACCTCAACAGAAGTGGTATTTGATTCATCAGATCCAGGATCCCAAACGGAAACCCTCGTTGCAGCCAGCTTTTTCCACTTCCGACGATATCAACAACCCTCGGTTGTGGAGCAAATCCAAGTTGTTGTTCGAGCAGCATCCGGATAACGTCAAGATGTGGATCGATTTCTGGGTGATTTGCGATGACACGAAGGCGCACTTGTTTTTTACCTCGCATGCCGGCTGGATGTGGCGGAGTGAAACGTCTCTCGAAGATTTTCCCGCTAAATGGAGCCGGCCCGAAGTGGTACTGCGCGGCGACATTTTCGAGGCCAGTCATACCTATCGTTTGAAAGGCAGGAACCAGTTTCTCACGTTGATAGAAGCCCGGAACGGAGGAAAACGGTATTTCAAAGCATTCACGGCTGGGCGGCTTGACGGCAAATGGAGCCCGTTGGCTGCATCCCTTGATCAGTCCCTTGCATCCCCGCGCAACGTGCGATTCGAGGGAAAGACTCCCCATGAAAAGCCTTGGACCAGTTCATTTAGCCATGGCGAGTTTTTGCGATCCGGATATGACCAGCGGCTTCAGATCGATCCGAACGACACGCGGATCCTGTATCAGGGCGTGGCAAAGGATACGAAAGTTTACGAAAACTACGGAAAAATTCCGTGGAGGCTGGGGCTGCTCACCCTTGATCGTAATACGGGTACGGCCACCCCACACGGAAAAACGCCCTAGCGTGCGACGATTCAGCGCGAACAGGTGGGCCAGGTCGATGGAAAAGAAATTTATTCCCATGTTTGTGTCCACAAATTTTACACCGACTGAGTTTCACACCAATAGTCAATGTGCTTTCAGGTCCTTAAGTGGCGCTGCCCTAACTAGCGAAAGGAAATTACAATGGCTCAATCTTTATCTAAGTTTTCTCTAGCGGTCTTTTTAAGTCTGTCTGTTTTTTCAGTGCCCTCTTGGGCTCAAAGCAATCCAGGCCTGTTCCCCTATGGAAAGTGGACAGTAAGCCAACCGATATTTCAGCCTGGTCCGAAAGGAACTTTCGACGAGGTGGCAGTGAAGGACCCGACCATTGTCTTTTACCAGGGCCGCTACCACATGTTCTATACCAGTAAGGCAACGCCCGAGACGACCAAAAACAAATTGAAATACGTCAGCAAGGGCCGCTCCGCCGTTGGCTATGTTTCAGCACCCGACCTGAAAAGTTTAAACAAGGCCAGGCGATATGATTTGTGCAAGATCATCGAGGACGTTGTGGTCGCTCCCCAGGTGTTTTATTTCCGGCCGCATAAGCTTTGATACCTTGTTGCCCAGACCACGGTGAAAGGCAAGCCGGACTTGATGCCGGTCTACCTGACCAATCCGGACATAGCCGACGTACGGGGTTGGTCCAAGCCCACAATGATCAAGACTCGAAAAGCCAACAACGGTTTTTGGATTGATTTCTGGGTCATTTGCGACCAGGCCAAGGCGCACCTCTTTTACACCGACCATGAAGGCTCTCTGTTCCGAATGGAATGTCCGATCGAAACCTTTCCCGAAGGGTATGCGAACCAAAGAGAAGAAACCGTCTTGACGGTGCGTGGCGAAACCGCACAAGGCCGCTGGCGGCTGCACGAGGGGAGTCATATCTATCATGTCAAAAAAACCGGCCAATACCTGGCCCTGCTGGAGGCCGTTTACCCGCACCCGACGCGTAAAAATTACTGGGACAGCCGATCCCGGTTTATGTTCGCGATGGTTGCCGACAAACTGGAAGGACCCTGGCGGCGGGTCGAGCCTGAACTCAATGAGTTTGCCGGAAACCCAAAAAACCTGTTCAACGAAGATGGTTCTCGATCGGCCTATGGACAGGTCAGTCATTTTGAATTGATTCGTTCTGGCTACGATCAGAAACTGGAGATCGAGGACTTCCATCTCCAGTTGTTATTTCAGGCATTCGACGCATCGCACATGGATAGCAATTATGATTATAACGATTTGCCCTGGGAATTGGCGGTGATGCGGAATCAATGACCATCTGCTCCGCAGGCGTTCATTGATTGTCGTCCGCGACTCGGTAACGGTCGGCCAACACGGTGTCCACCAGCAGTTGAATTGCGTGGTAGGCAATCAATGGCAGAACCGCCAGTCCGCCGAAATCCAATGCCACCGCCAGGCCGACCATTATTTTCACAAGACAGAGGTTTTTTAAGTTCGGCTGATTTTTTTCACTCTAGGGGATCTTCCAGCCGATCTCGCCAGTAACCGGGGCGGCGGCGGAAGTGGCAAACAGCGAGGCCGATGATCTTCTCCGGTCGCTCTACATAAACCAAGCCGTAAGGATATTTTCGGAACTGAAAAACCCGTGTTCCATGAAAGTAGGGCGTCCACCCTTGCGGACGATCTGCGACCAGTTCTCTGGCGCGGATCAACTCATTCCAAAACCGATCCGCCGCTTGCTCACTTCGATCAGCGTACCAATGAAAAGCTTGATGTGCCTCGATGATTGCTTCGGGGTGATATTCAAACGGTTGGTTTGGCATCGCCGCGGATCATCCTTTCCGCTTCATCAGCCGGGATCGTTTTCACGCGGCCACTGTCTACGTCGGCGATGCGTCGAGCAATTTCATCTTTCCAGGCTGCGGCGACATCAGCAGCGGGCTCTACTGGCCCATGATCAACTGAGGGATCAGCCAGACTGACGTGAATAGCATCCATTACCTCCAATCGCTGCTCTTCAGGTAGGGTAAGGACTGAGGCAATCACGTGTTGAATTTGCTCATTACTTGGCATTCTTATTGCTCCTTTTCGGTTCTCCCCATTCTATCAGGTTGCGACCTTATCGGTCAAAACATCGTGTGATCAAAATAATCAGCCTAACAGCAAGTTCTATGGTAACACAACCAACAAGGCCAGTTTGATGGCCATCGATCCAAAAGGGATGGTTTTTTGCATGCTGTGGCCAGCGGTCCACTGCAGCCAGGTTGGCGTGGCCAGAAAGCAGCCCAGGTTGGTGATCAGCGTGACGCTGAGCGCGATCGCATCGTTTCCTCCGGCCCGCCGTGTCCAGACGGCTGCCGAGGCAATCGTGCAAGGAACTGCGGCGGCGACCAAAAAACCGCTGCGAAGTTGGCCACTCAGCAAGGGACTCATGGCCCAAGCGAACAGCGGTAATAGAAGCAAGTTGACACCCACTCCGAGCATGGTCGGCAGAGGTCGGCTCAGCACGGCACGGATAGAATCGCTCCGCAGCGTCAAGCCCATGGCCAGCAGCACACTGGCCACCAGTACGTTGCGCGGCAATTGCTCCACGAACGGAGTAAGCGGTTCATGGAATAAGGCCCCCAGCACCAGCGTCGCCGCCAGAGCCAGCAGGAACCAGCGACGTTGGAGGAATGTAAAAAGTGGGAGTGGGAGTGGGAGTGGGAGTGGGCAGGGTTCAGGGTTCAGGGTTCAGGGTTCAGGAAAAAAGGTGTCAGGTGTCGAAAGAAAGGGTTCAGGGTAAATGATGCTGGGCATGTATTTCCCATTCCGCATTTAGGGACGGCCATCAATAGCTTCGGTATTCCAGGCAAAGTCGCGGTTACTTTCATCCTGGTGCGGAAGGGAATGAGTGATGTGAGTTGTGGGAATCGATGATCTGAAGGATGGCTTCTAATGCAGTTCATCAATCATCGATCACACATCAACCATCGGGTTGCCTGATTTTCCAGGGCTATTCCAAAGCAGGACGTTAATGTTGCAACAATCTTTAGGGGCTTTGCCCTTCTTCCTGCTCGCTGGTCTCGCTGGTCTCTTCCAGCCTCTGTTGCAATTGGCGGGCGCGTAGTTGGTTGCCTTGCTGCTGAAGCGATCGGTCGGCTTGGAGCAGGGTAATGGCCTCTTGCAACTGATCCTCGGCTTCGTACGTGCGGGCCAGGTTGTATTGCGCGCCCGCAGTCCAGGGACCGGGAGGCTTAGCCTCCAGCGTACGGTCTTTCAGCCAATTCACCGCGGAGCTGTATTTCTGCATGTCATAACAGAGCAGCCCAAGCCAGTAGCTGGCGTCATGCTTGGACATACGATAGATGACCTGCTTGGCAGGTTGCAACCGACGTAACTGCTGTTCGGACGGGCGTACGGAACGATCCTGGTAAAGACGCAAAGCGTCGCGATGGCCGCGGTTCGGTTCGGCCAGAGGATCGTCGCGGCGGGCGGGTGGCACCGGCTTGAAGCCCTGAAAGTGGAGTACTCGCGCTTTCCAGAGTTTGGGCCGTTGGGCGAACACGGCAATTCGAAAGGCGGCCTGCTTTCGTGCGGCCGGTTTGATGGTCTGCTCGGCCTGAATGGCCCGGAAAGGCTCCGGCCATAATTTCACGCCGGCCAGGTGCGAGTGCCCCTTGAGCTGTTCAGCAAGACGACGATGGTCGGCACTGAGAATCACCGACTGTTCGCCTTCCAGATGACTCTCCAGCAGGAAAGCCCGGCGCGACAGCTGCAGCGAGGAGGCCACCAGACTGGCTTCAACATGCGTCAACTCGCTGGCATCCACCCGATAGGGATGGCCATCGTCCAGGGCCAGTTGCTGCAAGAGTGAGGGATTGTCCACAACCTCAGCCAGCGTGGCCACCGTCCCGTCCTGGGAGCCAGACCCGGCTTGGGAGCCAGACCCGTCCTGGGAGCCAGACCCGGCTTGGGAACTGGGGGCGGAGGAACTGGAAACGGGGGAACCGGGGACGGGCAGACCCAATTGCGTGTCGAATAGATACAGTTTTCCCTCGCTCCACAAGGCGGGCAACCACCAGGGCGATGGCTCCAGAGTGGTCCGATCGTCCCCGGTTCTGTCACCAGAAGCCTCGTTTTTGGCAGCATTCTCCTTGATGGGGCCTGCCGTGGAGAGCATCACCACATCGAGTTGCTGTTGGCGGCAGAGTTCAGCAAATACCCAGGCGCGCTGCCTGGCCGTGCCATGGCCGTACATGAGCACCTGCCAGGGGTGAAACACGATGGTTTCTGGGTCGGGAGCATCCAGTTGAATATTGCGGATGGTCCAATCGAACAGCGCGGAAGCGACTTCCACATCGTCCAGGGCAGGACCGATGGCCCAGGCAGAGATGTCACGCAGCCAGATGGCCTGTTGCAACAAGCGCACTTCTTCATTGGAAAAGAGGCCTTCTCGCAACGCGTCCGCTTGCAGGAGCGTGGCAATGTCTTTCTCGGTTCGAAGCGATTCGGGCAAGGTCGCCAGGAGAGGATCGGCCTGCCATGTTTGCTGTCGGTTCTGGTCTGGACGGCTGCGCAGCCAAAGATTGATTCGTTCCGCCAGTTGCAGTAAGGCCCCTTCGTCAGGTGTGGGCTCCCAGGCGACCACCGGGCGCCGCAGCTTCACGTACCGGTTCAGGCGTTTTCGGACATCATTCATGCGTTTGTCGGAGTAACGCCAGATTTCCAATCGCTCCGGTACCGTGACAGGCCCGGTCAACCCCCCTTCCACAATCAACGTATTTTCAGGATTACGAGTGTCGAGCCGGCGAACGGTGAGCTGCAAATAAGTCCGTTTCGCGATTCCATGCTCGCGACTCTCCTGATCGTAGTTAATGTAGTAACGAACGATGTCTCCGAATCCTACTCCCAGGCGGCGAAAATTGGCATTGCCGGAAGTTACCTGAATGAAGTTGTAAGGCCCTTCGGGAACGTCCGGATTGACACTGCAGATGGCTTGGACTTCCTTCTGGTCACGGCTCTTGGATGCGTCGAGGACTACCTGGGGAGGTTTCAATTCCAAGTCGACTTCGCGTGGCAGGTCGTTGAGGGTGGCGGCGATACTGTTCAGGATCAAGGCGGAAGGATCACGATTCGAAGAGGAGACTCGAATGCCTTGACTTGAACGCCCTCGGCGTTGAGATCGCTTTTTCGGGCGTTCACATCCATCGAGCATGCCCGCGAATAGTACCACCAGCAGTACGACAAGAACTCGTTGGGACGAAGCAAAAGACGCCAGAGGATTTACTATGATTTTCACAGCGAAAGTGATTGTTAGGGTTCAAGGAAAAAGGTGTCGGGGGAAGAGGGGTCAGGGTTCAGGAAAGAAGGCGTCTGGTGTCAGGTGTCGGAACCTGTCAATTGTCAATAGTTATTTGTCAATTGTCATTGGCCATTGATTACAAGGACCGATGATCCCTCAGAATTTTCTGTAGTAGCCAGCAACAAAGTGGCACAAGGTGGGCTATCAAGTCGCGAAACAAAATTAAAAAAACGCATGAAACACGGCAAAGTCAGTATTGCATCAAACTTCAATTGATTATAGGTCCGACCTGTGAACGGTTAGCGTGAGCGGCTACAACTTATCTGCGTTATCTGCGTTATCTGCGGGCTTCTTTCTTTTTTGGTGAATTCAAAGCAGACGCTGAGGATCTGATAAGTTTCTTCTTCAAGAAGGTATTCATTGCTCATGCTATCTCCCATTGACTCTTATTCAAGGAGGCCCGCAGATAACGCAGATTGACGCAGATGATTCGATTGGGAAGTGACCCTATGTCGAAAAAGTCTCCCGGCCTCATTTCTCTTGCCTTTGGATATGCCATTAACATATCACCGAATCTACGGCTTGTGAACGATTACCTCTCAATGACAAATGAATATTGTTGAATGACGAATTCCTTGTCCGGGTGTCAACAAAAAGGTGTCGGGTGTTAGAGTCTTACACTGTATCATGCTCGCACTGTGCGCTCGTAGAAGCACGAAATCCGAAGCACGAAATCTCAAACAAACTCAAAACCATAAATCCCAATATCGAAACGGCTTACGGTTACCTACCCCATAGTGGCTACGTCCTTGTTTTGGATTTTATATTTCGAACATTTGCATTTGTTTCGCCCTGCCTCTTGAAAAATGGCGTATTCTGGTATTCGAATTTCATGCCGGTTATGGCTTATCTATTAGGTTGCAGGAAAACCCGCGTTAGGGTTCAAGGCTTTGGACCTCCTGCTCTAATGTGCCGACTGCGGCACGGAGAGTCAACAATCGTTGCAACAGGCCTTCCATTTCGGCCAGCGGAACCATGTTGGGGCCGTCACTGGGAGACTGGTCCGGGTCGGGATGGGTTTCGCAAAACAGTCCCTCTGCGCCTAATGCGATCGCGGCGCGAGCTAGCGGTTCGACCATGGTCCGATTACCGCCCGTGGTGCTTCCCATGCCGCCCGGTTCCTGCACACTATGCGTCGCGTCAAAAATTACCGGTACGCCCAGCGATTGCATTTGGGGGATACTGCGCATATCGTTGACCAGCTTTCCATAGCCGAAGAAAGTGCCTCGTTCCGTGAGCAGTATATTCGAGCAACCTGCTTCTTCGAGCTTGTGGACCACATGGCGCATGTCCAGGGGAGAGAGAAATTGGGCTTTCTTGACATTCACGGCCTTGCCGGTAGTCGCGGCCGCGGTTAGCAGATCGGTTTGCCGGGCTAAAAATGCCGGGATCTGCAGTAACTGGCAGACTTCACCAACCGGGGCAGCCTGGCCCGGTTCATGAATGTCGGTCGTGACAGTAAGGCCCGTGATTGTTTTGACACGGTCTAGCATTGCCAGCCCTCGCTTCAATCCAGGACCTCGATACGATTGACTACTGGTGCGATTCGCCTTGTCAAACGATGCCTTGAAGATCAATTGAATTTCCAGTTTCCGGGCAACGCGTGCCAGGTGTTCGGCAATTTCGATTGTGGCGGCTTCATCTTCCAGCACACAAGGGCCAGCGATCAACAGCAATGGATGCTCACGACCACAGGTGGAAGAATCAATACGAACTGGATAATTTGGCATCAGCATGGATCCTATGGCAGGATTGTCGGCAGGCGGTTCCAGGGTGAAACTTCGAAAATAGGGTCTGGTGGCAGCGAGCATGGAGCCGTTCGCGACAATGGCAGCAATATAACCCTATTCCAGCTTGTGAATAAGACGGTTGGAATACTGTTTCAGACTGAGGTGGGGCCCCCGGGTTGAGTCAGATCGATTGGCGAAACTACGGAAACTTGGTACCGCTCTCTGCTCTCTGCTCTCTGCTCTCTGCTCTCCGCTTCATGTATCGCGACTCGTCTCATTATCGGACGGATTGTTGCACCTACCCAGACGGATCGTCAGCGACGAACCTCGCCTGGCTCGCTGTTTAAGTGCTGTCTCCTCGCTGTCGGAAAATAACATAAGTCTTTTTGTGATTGCGGTTTACGTTTTTTCGACAGATTCGATCCATCTCAATATGAGACAGGCCGGGCAGTTCTCTTGTTAACTTTATCCATAAAATAAAGGCTCCGCATTGTATCGGCGCGTTTTGTAGCAGGCCACTACAGCGAAAAATTGCTTGCTGATTGGGGAAACCCCATTCAACACCCGCGGAAATGCTATTTCTAGCGGCCCTTGTCTCACGCTAAGCCATTGAGGTTCAGGACTTTACGATGCAACGAGCAGCGCAGGCCGAGAAAACCGTATCCCACTCTGGCACAGTAACTGCAATCTAGACATGGTCGCAGGAGAAGACGAGTGCGATGGCCTTGGATGAGACGGTTAACGAATCACGACTTTTACTGGGCTCCACGCGACGACCGGTAAGCTAGAAGCCTGACCGGGTACTCTATTTTCCTTACTGAATTTTCCCTTATCTGGCCCGCGGGGTCTCGAACGAATTTTGGTGAGTCGGTTCACTTGCCCCTGACTGATTTGCCCAGCCGGAGCGTATTCGGCTCGTTCGAGTCCCGCTTTTTTATTGGCCTGATTCGTCGATTTCAGGAATTGGTTCGTCCGGGTCTATCACTTTTCCTTCCCAGGTAGCCACGCCGTTGCGGTAGGTCAGGATCCGGTAGGCGCTGCCAGGTGCTGGCGGGAGACTGGGTGAGGGAATCCATTGGCTCAGTTCGTCCACAATTGGCCTGCGGGTCGGATCACCTGCCAGATTGTGCCACTCATGGGGGTCGGCCGTCATGTCGTACAGCTCTTCCGATCCGTCGGCATAGCGGATAAATCGCCACCGCTCGGTGCGGATTCCATGGTTGTCGTGGTTGTGCGTGGTAATCGCCGGCCATGGCCGTGGTGCCTTGGCATTTTCAAGCTGTGGCACCAGACTGTGCCCTTCGAGCTTATCGTTTTCGGGCAAGCCAGCCAGTTGCAGCAAGGTAGGGTAAAGGTCCAGCAATTCCGCTGGCCGGTCGCAACGGGCACTGCGTGCAACGCCCGGACCGGCGAAAATCAAGGGCACCCGCGAGGAACGGTCCCACAGGGAGTTCTTGCCCGTGATGCGCTTTTCGCCCAGATGCCAACCATGGTCGGACCAGAGGACGACCACGGTGTTCTCCTCCAGGCCGTTGCGCTGGAGAGCGTCCAAGAGACGGCCCACCTGATGATCGACAAAACTGACACAGGCCAGATAGGAACGAACCAGATTTTTCCATTGGTGGGCTTTTTCCAGGTAGTCGAGTCGCGGTTCGGGCAGGCTCCAGTGCAGGTACCAGGAAAATCGGGGCGTATCACGGCGGTCGCCGCGCAAGATCGGAGGCAACTGGAGCGTTTCTTCAGGGTAGAGATCAAACCATTTCTGGGTAGCGTAACAAGGCACATGAGGAAGGAAAAAACCAACCGACAGAAAAAAGGGTTCTTGCGGTTTCTGGTCGAGTTGTCGTACGGCCCAACTGGCCACCTGGTAATCGCCTTTATCTTGGTCTCGGTGGGGAAAGACGCCCCAGTCCACCAGTTTGTTGGGAGATGGCGTATCGACCAGTTTCGTTTTCGGCCAAGCGCCCACTTTTGCCGGGGGACCGAGGACCTGAAACTCATGATCGGTTTTCTGGCGGCCATAACCGCCATGATAAATCTTCCCGGCGCTGTAGGTTTTATAGCCATGCGCGTGGAGATACTGGGGAAGTGACACGGTCTGGCGAAGTGTTTCGACATCACGGAACCAGGGAGCCAAGCCGTAGATACCAGTCGAGTCGGGGCGTAACCCGAGCATCAAGCTGGTGCGCGAAGCGTTGCAGAGAGGCGCCTGGCAATGCGCATTGGTAAAGGTGGTCCCACGACGGGCCAATTGATCCATGTGGGGCGTCTGGATTTGCGGATGGCCCCGCAGCGGTCCGATCCAGTCGTTCAGATCGTCGATGGCGATGAACAAGATATTGGGTTTTTCCGCACCCACGGTGCCTGTGCAAACGACACCCAGAAAAAAAAGTGCCAGGTAGACATAACGCCATGGATGAAGATGGAGGATCATTGCAATTTTCCTGGGGAAGATGGGGCGTAACCGTTCATGGCCTGACGTCATTGATACCTGTTCCTTATACTCTATATATCAACTTGTAATCCACCAGGCTCCGCCGCTGCCAGAGTATCCCAGCTCGATCTGCCGTTTCTCGCCTATGCAAAGTGCGTTTACTTGTAAGAGCATGTCGTGCGTAAAAGAGGCCAGCAGGAGCGTATTCCGTTAAGCTGTCAGGGTAACAGAATAGAGGTTTTCATCAGGACACAGTTATATTCAGTACTTCCAAATTTCCTCGTAGCCCTACGTGGTGCAGGGCGATAAGCCGCCCGGGAACCGACGCTTTTAACTGCCAATACGCTCGCCGGGTCGGCTTCATCGACCATTCTTGAAACTACTGATATTCTTGTTTCTTTCGTACCGAAGGTACAGCCCTAGATAGGGACGTCCCTGCGTGACTGCCTCATACTAAAAAAGCAAGGTATCCAAATCGACGATACTTTGCTAGAAAAGCCGGCATGCAAGACAAGCCGCAAAACCAGCCGGCCGACCAGTGGCAACGTGAACAGTGGACCCTGCTGACAACCTCGGCGATGGTACTCGCCGGTGTTGCCCTGGCCTTCATGCTGTGGTTCACGCAGAGCGTGATGGTGCCCTTCGTGCTGGGTGTATTCGTGGTGGCCGTGGTGGCCCCTCTGTCAGATCTCCTGGAATCCCGGGCCCGTTTCCCTCGCTGGTTGTCGATGATAGTCGTGCTCCTGTTGGTGCTGATTGCCACGCTGGGATTTCTGCTTCTGTTGAGTTATACATCCCTGGAAATCTATCGATCGGCGGATCGGTACGTGAAGAATATCGATGACTGGCAACACGAAGTCATTGACAAGAGCAAGGAGAAGCTGGAAGTCGGCAACAACAATCGCTCTCGGAGAGAAGATGCCCCCACCGAGGAGAGGCCCGACAGCGACCAGAGGACCAGCTCGAAGGATGCCGAAGTGGCCGAATCCTCCGGTGTCGGCGACAAGGCTCAAGCCGTCGTGCCGGTCGGAGAGCCCGTCCGGAAAACCGCCGACCCAGTGGAGGGCGAGCCGGAAAGGGGCCAACGGCCAGACCCAGACCTTGACCAACCAGGCCTGGAGCCACCACGAACCATGGAACGCGATTCGAAGAAATCGGCATTTAGCCTGTGGCGCAGGCTGCTCGATTCGCAACGTATGGAAGCAGCCTGGCAGCAGTTGATGGAAGAATTGAAAGGAGTATTGATCCGTTTCCTGAAGGGGACCATTGGCTCTGCCGTGGGACTCTTTTCCACCTTCGTATTCATGCTCATCTTCGTCCTGTTCCTGTTAGCCGGTCGCAAACCGGTAGGAACCGCGGGAGGTGACTACGCAGCGGTGGAACGCAGCATTCGCCGCTACCTGGCTACCAAAACGGCCCTGTCGGCCATCACGGGAATTTTGGTCACCATCATCCTCGCCTATTTTGGCCTGGAACTGGCGGTCGTGTTCGGGATGTTGACCTTTGTGCTGAATTTCATTCCGTCGATCGGTTCGATCATCGCCACGCTGCTGCCATTGCCGGTCGCCTACGCCCAGTTTGATAGCGGCTGGACGTTGCTCTGGATACTGTTGATACCGGGAAGCGTGCAGATGCTGATTGGCAATGTGATCGAACCGCGAATCATGGGAGAAGGGCTCGACCTGCATCCGATTACGATCCTGTTCGCCCTGACGTTCTGGGGGCTCCTCTGGGGCCCCATCGGCGCGATCCTTGCGGTACCGATCACGGCCATCTTGCGGCTTGCCATGGTTCGCGTGCAAGCGCTTCGCCCGGTTGCCGAACTGATGGCCGGGCGGTTGCCGGCGCACGGTTAGAGATGGCTCAACAACAACTACGGGATTTTTCTGGCCGATTTACTTCGGCGATTCACTTCGGCGCAACTGATAAACCCAATGCCCCCGCTGGTGGCGTGAGCGGTCGAGACGGTATTGGGCGTTTAGCACCTCAGAACGTTGGTAGCTGTCGGCATCGGCAGGTGTCGGTTCAAACGCAGCGCTACCGCGGCGGAGTAGTTGGAACGAAAGTTCTTCGCCACGAGCATCAATGAGCCAGTATTCGCGGACGCCAGCCTGATAGTAGGCGATCGGCAACCGTAGCGTGTCTTTCTTCACGGAACTGTCGCTGACGATTTCAACGACCAGGTCGGGGCCACCTTCGATTTCGACATAACGATCTTTGTCGCCAGTAGCTTTGGGGATGAAAGAAACCCGATGCTCGTCGATTGCCGGGTAGGTAATCACCATGACATCCGGCTCGGCTGAGAGAGATCCTGCCAGTGAAGAGACTCTTGCCGAATCGACGTAGACATGCCCCAGGTCAAGTTGCTTAACCCGATTTTTGATCTCGCACGATACCTCAACCTTCAGTTCGCCGTGTGTAAACAGATCTTCGGGTGACATATCAACCTCGATTTTTCCCGCGATGTAATCAATCCGCCCGCGATCTGGAAAATCTTCAGACAGTGCCCAGTGGCGAAAACCGGCAAGGTCGTAAATTGTGGGGATTTCGATCTGTTCTTCAAGTAAGATCGTTGCCATCGGGACGGTCTCCGGCAAAAAGGCTGCAATTGGCTAGAATACGTACGGATCCTAAAGTGTCTAACAGCATTCTAACTCAATTTCTGAGTCTCGCGAAACAACGATTCATAAAAAAGCCTGTTTTAAAACCCTCATGGGAGTGTCCCGTGGCCACTCCTTACTCGCGCCATAGGCGTTCCGGGGAAAACCGATTCGATGCCAGGTCCGCATCGTCTGCCAAGGCGATGTCGCGGGCATTTGCCTCGTGGCTGCGTGACAGGTGAGTTGCCAGTTGGCGGTACGAATGGGTTTCATGGCCTGCATGCCAGTCTCCTGGCAACCAGCGCGGGGCGGTTCGCGAGAGGTCTCGCGGGAACCATCGCTGAAAAACTTCATCGGCAGCAGCGCGGTGCGCGTCGATTTGCAAGGATTTGGCTTCGAGGCCGTTCAGCCAGGCCAATGCGTTTTGTTCGACGAGAACGTCTGTCGCTGAAAAGTCTTGGGTTCCCGCGCGGTCGGAACTGGCAGGCTCGGTCGCCAGCAAGGCTACCAGGGCCTCCCCTTCTCTGGCCAGGACGATGCTCTGGGTGGGCGTTGTGCCGACCGCCAACTGCCAGGCCAGAAAATCTCCCCCATCGACATCGCCATCACTGCTTGCATCGCCCTCCGAGGATAAGGCTCCAGAGTCGACACCAAAATTGACTTGCCATCGAACCAGATCCGATTCACCTGCTGCCGGTTCGGCCAGTGCCGAGGCGGTCTGCGCGGCGATGGTCGTGTCGAAGGCAGCCTGCCATGCACTCAGGTCGTTCTCGTCGACCGTGCCGTCGGCATTGGCATCGCCATCGGTCAGACTGGCTTCGGTACCGCCATAGCCTCGCTGCCAGGCCAGAAAATCAAAACCGTCGACATCGCCATCGCTATCGAAGTCAGCCGTTTCCTGGACGTTCTGATCGTTCGGGTCAGGCACCGACTGTCGGGCTACCGGAGGATCGAAGTTGCCAACAATCGGCTGCGACCGCTCATCGCCAAACTCGGCGAATAGATCGTTGCCAAAAGGTACCGGTTCGAATGGATGATTCAGGGTATTGACACTGCCAGTGATGCGAATACCCGCACCACCAGGAGCGATAAAATCGCCGGAGAGGAGGAAGTACCATTCGGCCACGCCCTGAGGTAACGATGCGCTGTCACGCGGTACCCACAGGCCGATATCGTCGATACCATCTTGATCCATGTCCGCCGCGACAGGTCGATCGAGGACTCCGGGGAAGCCCCAAATGAAGGTGTCGTCGAGATCCCCATCGAGGTCGTCCATCCCGAAGCCATCGGCAGCCAGGTCGAACGTGAAGGTGTTATTGTTGAAAACGGCCAGATCGTCCAGTCCGTCCCCGTCGAAATCGCCGACGATCGGCAGTCCCAGCAACGTGCCGTCGACTCGCGTGTCGTCGCCATTCGTTTCGATCATGAAATCCCGGTCGGTGTCCAACAACCAGGTGCCAAAATTGTAAAGAACCACTTCATCGCCGTTGTCGGCATTGCCGTCGAAGTTACCCGCTAGCGGGATCGCACCAGCCACATTGAAATCCTCTAGTTCAGGTTGCAGTGTGAGGATGTCGCCTGCAACCGGATTGACAACCCCATCGCTGTTGGTGTCGATAATCCAGCGGAATCCATCCAGTTCCGCCGAATTGCCATAAGCGGCCAACTGATCGAACCAGCGCTCACCATTCGCCCCACCATTCTCACCGTTCGGTTCTTCGAACGGAACGAATTGACCCGCGAACAACAAATCGTGAACATTGAATCCCCCCTGACCAATGGAACCGTCGGGATTGGCGACCGGCAACGTGAAGGCAAGATCGACGTTCGTCGTGTCGTTGCCAATCTGCCCATTCGCCGGGTCCCAGACAAAGTTGCCATTGATGTCCAGATCGATATCTTGCGAAACATAGGAGCCGATTTCAGGCCGTGTATCGATGGTGAACCGGGCCTCAAAAAGGCCCCCCGGCAAACCGTCGCCACTGGGGAAGAGAGGATCTTCCAGCGGCTCCTCCGCGTTCGATTCGCCGTCGAGCCGATTGCCGACCGGGTCGACCAGGTTGTCGGAGATCGTCAACGTGAACCGGTCGTCGGGCAACGGAGCGACGAAGGTGAGGATGATGCTGGCGCTCGCCGGTGCCCCGTCGACCACGGGCGCGGCTGCGATCGCGACCGTGTCGATGGCGATCACTCCCACATGATCGCCCACCAGCAGGTAATTGCCCGGGTTGGTGGCGATATCGGCTTTCAGGGCGTCGTACAAGAAATCGGGCCCAAGCCGGTTCGGCTGGTCGACAAAGTCAATCGTGATGCTGGAGACCAGCGGCGTGGGACCGTTCTCTGCAGGTTTGGGATCGAACAGGTCGTAAGCGGGAGTGTCGGTCACGGTAACATCGAGTACCTGTGGACCCTGAGTGTCGATGAAGAGTTCCAATACCTGCAGTCCGTCAGCCACCCCGTCATCGGGCAAGTTCACGTTGCCCGCCACATCCTCAGCCGATACCAGCAATTGCCGCAACCCGTCGCGACTGGCGAACAGGCTGGGGTCGTTCAGGTCGACCACCGACGTCAGTTCCCAGAAGCCTTGCGGTTCGGCCAGATTGCCATCCAGGGGGATGCTCACGGTCTCGCCCAGCAGCGGGTCGTCCGGGTCGATGGTCCCATTCTGATCAAGATCGGCGTAGACCTTGATGATTGCGTCGGCTTCCGCCTGACCTAACAGGTGCGGCGTGGTGTCGCTGGTGATCCGGTCGGTGAAGGTCATCGGCATCGTCAACACACCCGTGTCGCTGTCGTCAGCCAGCCCATCGCTGTCGGTGGGGATGCCGAAATTCACTGACGGGACAATCGTATCGAGGGTCAGCTGCAGCGGCAGTGATAGCTCGGCCCGGCCCAGTACGGCCGGATCGGCCGGATCGCGCAGCCAGAGAGCCGTGCTGATGAAATTGTTGTCTCCTTCGTTCAGGTCGCCGGAGGTCGCCGTAAAACGCCACAAGTTGTCACTGACGTAAAATGCGTAGCCAATGGAAGAGCCGTTGTTGAATACCTCCACCCCGTAGTCGAAACCAATCGTGGGCTGATCGTCGTCGTTCGTGTCGGGCTGCAGATCGAGATTGGTGAACTCGTCCATCCGGTCATCATCCAAGACGATGTCAAAAACCGATGCGCCATGCAGGTTGGCGTCGAAGAAAGTACTATCGTCGGTATTGTTCCGGCCGCTGTCGGTGGCCGCTTGCAAGTCGACCACCTGGGGGATTGGAGCTGGTACATTGAGCACCGTGAAGTTGTAGACATTCACTGCCGAAGCCGTAGCGCCCACAACTCGCATCGTGTAGGTTTCGTTCCGCACCACCGGAATTGCCACCTGCCTGCCAATCGTGTTGCCGGCCGGATCGATGAGAGGCGTTCCCGTGCCGATCGATGCAGGCAGACCATCGGAGTCGTAGAGTTCCACATTCAACGCGCCGTCGCCTGGCAAGCCGGGCCGGCCATTTGCCAGAGTCGACACTTCGTCGAAATAGACCTGAAAATCGAGAGTCCCCGTTTCAGCCGCCACGAACTTGTAGAAGTCGTTATCGCCGGGGATGTTGAATAAGTCGATGCCGCCCGGGTCGATGGTCGGGTCGACATTGACGCTTGCTCCCGCGCCAAGGAAGGTGGCGGCCGGCAGCGTGTTGTTGCTTTCGAAGGGGTCGTTCTTGAAAATCACCAGTCGGCCCAGGCCATCGCTGCCGGTGCCGGCCGTGATCGGGTTGATCGGAGTGACATACACAGACTCGATTTGAGAATAGGTGATCGGCGCCAAACTGCCGACCGTGATGCTGCCGCTCTGTCCGTCCGTTCCCAAGCGTTGGATGACGGTGTCGCCCAGCCCTTCGTCGACCACCGCCAGAATATCGCTGGCGTTGGGGGGGCCGCCCACGATTTCCACCGGCAGGCTGCCAGCCAGCAGATCGGCATGGCGTGCCTGGATGATGTCGTCGCCACTGCCCAGCTCCACCACGATGCGTTCCATGTCGGAGATCTGGTCGGTTCGCACATTGCCGTTGAAGGTGGTCTGCAGCGTATTGCCAGCGGATTGGAACAGGTCGACCGTGTCGTTGCCGCTAGTGCCGGCCAGGAAAATCGTGTCGAGGCCCGGGCCACCACCGAGCGTGTTGTCGCCACTGCCGCCCCGAAGCTGGTCGTCTCCCTCGCTGCCGTCGAGCAGGTCGCCGCCGGCGCCACCGAGCAGCAGGTCGTTGCCTTCGTTGCCAATGAGGGTCAAGGGCGTGTCGACTAGAATGGCGCTGCCATCGATCGTGTCGTTGCCCGGGCCACCAAGAACCTGAACCGAACCGAACGTCGTCGCGCTGGAATCCGGCAGGGCGAGCAGATTGACAATATCTTCCCCATCGTCGCCCAACACTTGGAGCTGAATCAGATCAGTGGGCAAATTGGCGTTGTCCAGTACGACCACGTCGTCGCCATTTTCCGTGTCGATTGTCACCACGCCTTTGGCCGTGAAATGAATCGGTTCGAAGGCGTCGACGGTGATCCGTCCCCAGTCCACACCCATCAGGTCGCTCTGGTCGTAAGTGATCTGGTTGTCTTCGTGCAGCAGACTGCCGATCAGGGCGCCGTCGATATCGAGCGATCCGACGGGCACGTTCGTGAGGATCGGCTCCAGATTCTCAAACTCGACCACTTGGGTACCCGTGGGGCCGAGGATCGTGTCGATGCCGGAACCGACCGTTGCCCCGACGGTGATGGTTTCGCTGGTCTGCAAGTCGCCATCGGTCTGCGAGAGCTGAAGTTGGTCGTCTCCCAAGCCACCGTCGTAGCGGATGCCCATGTCGACGGTCACCAGACCGTTCGTGCTATCGACAATCAGCGTGTCGTTGCCGCCCAAGCCGTTGACGTTGATTTGTTGAATCGTGTCGAGCTGCAGGGGACTTTCGGCCACTTCCACGCCATTGACAATAACTTGCAACAGGAGCGGATTGTTGGCGGCACGAACCAGGCGTATGGTGTCGTCCTGGCCGGCAAAATCCATATCGCCATCGATCTGCAAAACGCCTTTGTCGAAAATGACATCCTGGACATTGCTGAGCGACCAGGCACCCCGGCCCAATGTGCCGGCGACCAGAAAATCGTCGCCTGCGTCATAATCCAGATCCGAGACGGGCGCATTGGGCAGGCCCATGCCCAATTCGGACCACATCCCCAACGCCCCGCTGAGCATACGGTGGACGCCGCTGGCTCCACCGACCAGGATAGCGTCCGCAATGCCGTTGGTTACGATCTCAACGGTACGCAGCAGCGTGTCGGTCAGGTCTCCGGTAATGTTGGCCCAGTTCGTGCCGGCATTGCTGGTCTGGTACACCCGCGTGCCATCGGTCGCATAAGCGACGGACCAATCGTCCGGATGCATCTTGACCGCCTGAATGTTGTTCGCTCCGGCCAGTGGCCCGGTGGCGATGAGAGGGCCGCCCGAGGCGGTCCGTAAAAAGACCTGGCTGCCCGAACCGATGTACAGTACGTCCGGGTTGGCAGCGCCCCCCTGCATACCGCCATAATCGACCGGGCTGCCGTCTCGATCGCCGCCCCCGGCCGCGTTGACCCCAATACCAGGGCCAATTTCGGTCAGGTTGTCACCCCGGTCGAGCGATTCGTAAGTGGAGTTCGAACCGCCAATGATCAACCGGTCGGAGGCGACATTGTTGGTGACCACGGGAGTGACGAATTGCACACCGATGGGATTCCCTCCGGCCAGAATGTTCAGGGCCGGAGTCACCGCCGCGCCGACCTGGGAGTTGGCTGCGTCGAAAACCCGGCGGCGGAACGTTCCCAGGTTTTGTGTGTTGGTATAACGGAGAGACTGACCACCGCCGATCAGGGCGTCGACCGCCACGTCGCCCCCGTCGGCCGTCGACACGCTATCCCAGGTGAAACCGCCGGGAGAAATCTGTTCCGGGGTCCCCGTGTCCTGGGCGCCCCCCAGGATGATGCCCGAGATCGGATCGTAGGCGATGTCGTGGAACTCGGCTGTCTGCAGATTCCCCATCAACGAAAACCAGTCGCCCGTGTTGTCGCCCGGGCTTGAACGCCGGTAGATGCCACCGTCGTCGGTTTCGATGAGATCACCCGCGGCATCAAAGACCATTTCCCGAGAATCCGCATGGGGGGCTGAACCACTGGCCGTGCCTCCTCCCGCGAAGCCAGCATTTTGGTCATCGGTCAGATGTTCCCATTGGGGCGAAAACTCGTTGGTGGGATCACCTGGTGCCACGGGGGCGATCGAAGCGTCGCCGCGGAACAAACGGCCACTGGAGGTGACCGCGCCGATGGCGTTGGGAGCCGCGTCCTGGCGGTCCCCACCGATGTAGACCGTGCCGTCATCGGCCGGGTCGACCAGGATGGAAAAATGTATCCCCCCCTGCCCTCCCGGCTTTTCTCTCGGGCTCAGCCCCACCAATTGCTGATAGGAACCGCCCCCCGCATACTCGCCATTAGGCACGGCCCCGTCGAGAATGAAGCCATCGCTAGAGGTCAACGGACCGTTGCCATCAGGGTCCGTCGCAGTGATGGTAAACTCCCCATTGGCTGCCGTATTGCCAGTGACTCCGGTGACGCGTACCCGCTGGCCATTATTGATGCCATGCCCGACCGAAGTGACGATGATTTGCCCGGGTGCGGTCGATAGGGAACTGACGTTACCCACCGCGACAACCCCTTCCAGGGAGACGGGCAGATCCATCTGCGCCCAGTTGCCACCCAGGTTGTCGCTGTAACCGATGTAGGACGGCCGGCCCGAATCGACCACACCGACGAAAATGCGCCCCGAAATCGGTGAAACGGCCATTTCGATGTTGTTGTTACTACCGGTCTGGATGGCTGCTTCGAGCCCAGCGGGATCGTTCTGCGATACGTTGGTCCAATCGGTTCCATCGTTGTCGGAACGGAACAGGCCGATATCGTCAACCGATACGTAGAGCCGGGAGTTCAGCGTCGGATCGACAACCAGATCGAATGCAGCGCCCGCGGAGAGATTGCCCGTGCCAGAGATGAAACCGAAGGTCTCCCCACCGTCGGTACTTTGGTAGACCCCTCCGCTCGTACCACCACCAAAATTATTGGCCGAAACAACGATGAGATCACCCCGGGCATAAACGCCCGATATGTTTCTGCCTGCCAGGTCGTCGACTCCCAGCGGATTCCACGTATCGCCCCCGTCGGTGGTCCGCAACAATCCGTTGAGAGGTCCCCCAATTCGGGACCAACTACTAAAATGTCCGATCCCCGCCACGATCGTCTGGCTGGTGAGGTCCGCGTCGTCAAAGGCCATGGCTCCAATTGAAAGCGAACCGAACTGATCGAGCAGTGGTTCCCAAGTTGGTCCACCACCGCTGGTGGCATCGGTGGTCCGCCAGATGCCGCCATTGGCCGCACCCAGAAAGAGCGTGTCGGCATCGGTGGGGTCCGCCAACACCGTATGGATGGCGCCGGTCACCGGATCGTCTCCCAGTGGACTGGGAGAAGCGACGTTGCGGACCTGGCCGTCGAGTGTAGGACCAGGGCCTTCGGCCACCCAGTCAGGAATACCACTGATAGCGACCGACAGCATGCAGCGATCTTCCAGCGACTCGACCGCCAGCCGGCGGTTCAAGTTTCCTTTGGCTTGCAGTATTCGATCGAGGGAACGGGCTCCCCAAAATGTTCGCTTGCCACGCACCGTGGATTGCGATTGGTGACTTGACTTCCAACCTGTGCGCTGAGAGACAAAAAACATGACCATCACCTTGGCTTGATTAACAGAAATTTCGCGGAAGGAATATCAGGATGCTGCTCTGTCTGTCACCGTGCGGGCCAAAGCTGGTCTGAAACGAAGGACCAAGCCGGAGCAAAAACCGCCTTGCCTGGGGTCACTGGGTTGAGGGGCATGACCATCGAATGCGCCAGGCATCAAGACTTCGAGCTACGGTGATTGATCGTAATCGAATAAAGTAGGATGATCAAGTATTTTATGCCGGATAGGATAAATAGGAAGGTCGTGAGACGATGGAGCCTGTGCTGGCCGGACAGGTAGCTTAATGAAAAAAGGCCGACCCGGGGGGTCGGCCTTTCGCCTGAATTTATCACAATATTGTGCATTGAAACTTACGATGACAGATAGCGAAGTCCTTAAAAGCGGTATTCGGCCCTCGCGGTAAGTCCGTCGAATGAAATGGTGCCATCGACACCCACATAATTATCGGCCTGGACGGCATCGACAAAGGTTGGGGTGGTGACCGAATTGAACCAGAATGCGGCCATGTAACCGGCCGAAAACCGCCAATGACGGCATGGCCCAGTCCAAGCGATTCCCAACTCGTAGTCCAGAATTGTGACAAAACGGTCATCTTTCCAAACGGCATTGGCCAGCAACACGTTACCGGTCGTATTGCGCATGGTGTAATAGCTGCGGAATTCTCCCACGATCGGCGAAAGCGAGGTGCGTCCATAGAGCGAAAAACCACGGCAGCCAACGAGGCGTTCGCCATCGAGACCAAACTTTAGTCCCCCTCCATCGAAATCAATCTGTGTGTTGGTGTCGATGGTTCCTCCCAAGCCGCCCGAGAAGACGCCGGTTTGGCTGAAGTCCTGAGTTAAATGGCCATACCGGCCGCCAAGACTATAGTTTAACCAATGGCGATTACAGCCAAACCAGAGACGCCGGTATTCGACGTCGGCCAGTTGGAAATCGATATCATAGTTCGCATTGACTGGACCCGCCGATCCGGTGAGGGCCGCGCCCGGGTGCTGGACCAGCGAGCCAACCGAGCCTCCACCACCTGGTATGTTCGGCGGGAAGACAGTATCAACGGCAGAGCTTTCGTAAAACGTATAGGAGACGGCGATGCTGGAAAAACGGTCCAAAGCCCAGTTGGCTCCGATTCGAAATCCTGGATTGTAGTCGGGATCGGCCGTGCTTATGCGTCCAAAGGGAGTGGTGCCCGCACCCCCCAAACCGTTCTGCTGCTGGGCATGGGTCATGTCCACGCCCGTGGCCTGAAGGTAGAGTAATTCGCCCCAGACGCCCGTGCGATGCTCCCAAGGGCAAAAAGTTGGCTGCACACGGCAGCTTACGCAACCGTCATTGTCCTCACATGAGTCACAGTCATCGGACGCTTCGGCATAGCCACAGGATTGGGCCAAGGCAGAGGAAGCATCGACAATAGCCAGATGCACGGTCCAACATGCCACGGTCAGGCTGCACACGCAGCCTGGCCAGCGTTTCAAGTAGCTCATACAGAGTTCCTCCCCTGGTAGTACCACGGGCCGCGCTGGGCCAAAAAGGAAAATGCGGCTTTACATGGTCTATAGATTGTATGGTTCCAACTGGATGAATCGGTTTATCCCAATATCCGTATTTACCCCATTCGGATAATAATTCACCAAATTCCGGTTCTTACGTTTGCAGCAAGTTTAGGGGATGCGTGATTTACGAGGGGATGTTGCAGAGTGAGAAACCTGGTTCGGGTCAGATATCGACGGCACGACCCGTATTGTCCCGCCCAGACGTATCACCCGCCGCAAGGCCCAATTCGGCGCGAAGATGTTGGATGTCTCTGGAGAGTGCATCCTTAACGAGTCGGAAGTCGCTGGAGTGGATGATCAGATTGAGCCCTGTACGGGTCCAGGCAATCAATTCTGAAATTCCTTCCGACCAGTGCATGCCCACTCCCACCCGGGCTTTGCGGCCTTTCTGAATGATCGTGCTGACCGCGCTTTGGAAATCGGGATGATCGTAGGCCAGAATGGCTCATTGAGTTACGGCAGGAAATCGTGGTAGAATCATGGCGATCCGAGCGTTTTCATTATATGTAACACTTTAGCCGTCTGAAGAAAAAGCGTGAATCGCCCGGGTCTGGAACCTTTTTTCGTGGCGGTTGCATGCTTGCCCCGGGAAAAGCGGTTTGGCCACGAAAAAAGGATCGAGACCCCCTTCCTCACAGTGAAGTCTACTTCAGACGACTAAAGTGTTACCATTGTATTACGCGTTCTCAACTCCTACCCAGGTGCCGTACGATGTCGATCAATTCCTATACGAAAGACAAAATCCTGACGATCCGGTTGCTCGATGAGCGGTTGATGGATGAGAGTCAGCTCAAACGAATCTACACCGACATGATGGCCCTGTTGGACAAATCGACCGAGCAGCAGGTCGTGCTCGATTTCAGCAAAGTACAATTCATGTCTTCCGCCATGCTGGGCAAACTGGTGCAGATCCACAAGAAGTGCAAAGAATACAAAGTAAAATTGAAACTCTGTGGAATCTCTCCGGAGATCTACGAAGTGTTCAAGATCACCAGACTGCATAAATTGTTCGATATTGCCGCGGACGAAGCGAGTGCCCGCAAAGCCTTCTCCAAACGCGGGCTGTTTGGCTAACGTCATGGAAACGGGGTATTTCGCGGTCATGAATCGAGCGGCCGGCGGTGGGCGTTGCGGCCGCCTGGCGGATGCCGCGCTTGAAAAGCTTCGTCGCGGCGGGATCGAAGTGGAAATCGCCGAGAGTCGCAGTCCGGGCCATGGGTGCGAACTGGCGCGGGCCGCGTACGCGCGTGGATTTCGACGGTTTATTGCCTTTGGCGGCGATGGGACCTCCTACGAAATTGTCAATGGCCTGTTTCCCGTACCTCGACGGGTAGCCGGGGAACCTCGAGGAGAGCCAATCACGCTCGCCTTTCAACCTCTGGGAACGGGCAACTCGTTCTTGCGCGATTTTACCGATCAAGGTGTGGAGCAAGTGGGGCATGCCACCGAGGCCTTATTGTCAGACCGCTCACGGCCATGCGATGTGCTCCGGTTGACTTACAAACGTGAAAGCGGCCCGGAGCAAACAGGACTTAAGCAGAAGGGGCCTGCTCAGACGGGTACCCTGCACTACATCAACCTGCTGAGCATCGGCTATTCCGCCGATGTCGCGGCCTTGACCAACCGGCGTCTGAAAGGCTGGGGGCCAGTGGGATACCTGTTGAGCATCATGATCGGTCTCTATCGATTACGGCGTCCCATGTTGCCGCTGCGCACGTCAGCACAGAACGAATTCGACCGTCGTGCGCATCTATTCCTGGCTTTCTGCAACAGCAAATACACGGGGGGCCGGATGCTCCTGGCGCCGCAAGCAGACATCGACGATGGCCTGGTGGAGTATGTGCGTTGCGGTCCGATAGGACGCCTGAAGCTATTGCGCAACTTACATAAATTGTACGATGGCACGTTCATGGAATTGCCGGCCGTCTCCCGAGCCGCCGTCTCCCGGGTCGAATTCGATTTAGACGGACCGGTCGACGTACTCGTCGATGGTGAAGTTCTCCATTTGCACTGCCTGCAAATCGACGTCCTGCCCGCCGCCCTGCGAGTGGTGGTTTGAGGAGCTGGGAGTTGGGTAACATAGGGCTGTACCTTTGGCACGGAAGAAAGACAAGAATAAAACCATGCCTTACAGGCCCACGAAGAGTCCGAAGTTCGCCCCTTATCCCTTTCGCAGCAAGTAGCCGATTTATGGCCAACACGATAAAATGCCACTCCCCTAATTCCTATCCGTAAGCTACCCGCTATGCGAGTGGTACGTGACTTCAACCATTACCCACGAACCGATCGATGTCTGACAAAAGCCTCCCGTTTGATTTGCCGAAGCTGCAAGCCATCAGCAAGCAATTCCCCACCCCTTTCTATCTCTACGATGAGCGGGCCATTCGTGCCGGCGCCCGTCGTTTGTTGCGGGCCTTTTCCTGGGTCGATGGGTTCCAGGAATATTTCGCGGTCAAGGCGACTCCCAACCCGCACATCCTCAAGCTGCTGGCCGAAGAAGGATTCGGCGGCGATTGTTCGAGCTTACCGGAACTGGCCCTGTGTGAACGGGTGGGGATCACGGCTGAACAGATCATGTTCACTTCCAACAACACGCCCGCAAATGAGTTTGTAAAAGCGCGGGAGCTGGGGGCGGTCATCAATCTCGATGATTTGACCCACATTCCTTTTCTCGCGGAACGGGTGGGCATGCCCGAGCTGATTTCACTCCGCTACAACCCGGGCCCGCAACGGACGGGCAATGCCATCATCGGCAACCCGGCGGAAGCCAAGTATGGTTTCACCCGCCCGCAACTCCTGGACGGTTTTCGCCAGGCTCGCGACCTGGGGGCACACCGCTTCGGGCTGCACACGATGGTCGCTTCGAACGAGCTGAATGCCGGTTATTTTATTGAAACGGCGCGTATGCTGTTCGAGCTGGCCGTCGAGCTGGCGGACCGTTGCGATATCCGACTGGAGTTTGTGAACCTGGGTGGCGGGATCGGCATCCCTTACCGACCGGAGGAACAGCCGGTGGATCTCGACGAAGTCAGCCATGGCATTCACCAGCTTTACGACGAGCTGATCGTTGCCGCCGGCCTGCATCCGCTGCGCCTATGCATGGAGAATGGCCGCTGCATCACGGGGCCCTTTGGCTACCTGGTCACCCGGGCGATCCACAAGAAGCATACCTACAAGGAGTATGTCGGGGTGGATGCTTGCATGGCCAATCTGATGCGGCCCGGCATGTACGGCGCATATCACCACATTACGGTCGTCGGAAAAGAAAACGAACCCCACGATGTCACGGTCGACGTGGTCGGTTCGCTGTGTGAAAACAACGACAAATTCGCCATCGACCGGCCCTTGCCGAAAATCGAGGCCGGCGATTTCCTCGTCATCCACGACGCCGGCGCCCATGGTCACGGCATGGGATTTCAATACAACGGACGTCTCCGGTCCGCGGAACTACTACTCCAGGAAGATGGCACCGTCCGGCAAATCCGTCGGGCGGAGACTCTCGACGACTATTTCTCGACGCTCGAATTCTGACAACGGAACAGCGTGTCTGGCCCAACTAGCAAACGTGGAGGTTCGTGCTGCAGCAACGCCATGAGGAATCCCGCATCTCACCACGACCGACTGGACAACTTCGGATTCGCCGCCACTTCCTCTGCCAATTATTGAACAGACCCGTTATATTGCAGATCCAGTATTCAGGTTTCCGCACGTTTTTCGTATCTTGAGACAGGAGAGTGATCATGGGGGCCTCCATGCTAGACCGTTTATCGGCCGCAGATTGCATGCAACGTGATGTCGTGACGATTGGTCCCGTCGATACGTTGCGCGATGCGCTGGATCTGATGACCGAAAACCATGTGACCGGCTTGCCCGTCATGGACCGTGCTGGGCAGTGTGTCGGCCTGATCTCAGCAACCGACATTTTAAACTATGAGCAAGAACATTCCGAAGACGTTGGGGATACAACGCAAGGACAGCATTTCAATCCCGATATCCAGCAATGGGAAACCATATCGCTGACCGCGTTTGGCCTGGAGGATTTTGGCGATGTTCGCGTGCAGGACGTGATGGCACGAGATCTCATTTCAGTGGAATGCGAGACGCCACTCCAGCGGGTGGCCCATCAAATGTTGGATGCCAAAGTCCACCGGGTACTCGTACTGGACGATCAGCGACGACTGTATGGCGTTGTTTCAGCGCTCGATTTTGTCCGCGCCGTGGCGAAGATGGACTAATAAGCCCTTCGATCGTGAGTGTAGCCTATCCGTGGGCAGGAAGTCGATCACCCCAGGAAATGACAAGATCCCTTTCGCGTACCCTTCCACCCACAAGATAATAGCCAAGCGCGAGTTGGAGTGCCGGCGAATGATGATGAAATGGATGACACCAGGCATGCTGTTGACCATGCTGGCTTCACCGGCGCTCGGGGCATCCACTTGGGTTCACCCGGCAGGGCTGATCGATCGGGCCACACTGGCGGATGTACGGCACAAACGCGAAACGCAGCCCTGGGCCGCCGATGTGCTGGCAAGCAAGGACCGTGCCGTGCAGCCTTGGCTCGAGCTTTCGCTGGTGCGACTCGAAGCGATGATGCCGACGAAACGGACCCGTGTCTACTGGCTACTGCAGTGTCCCGCCTGCAGGCAATCACTCCTATTCGATGCGTTCAACAACCGGCAAGCGACCTGTCCACATTGCGAGAAGTCTCACAACCTCAAGGAGATATCGACCGCAGCGCCGCCAGGAGCACCCTACGCAGGGACGCTGTACGACGGCTGGGCATGCTTTTATCTTCAGGCCTGTGCCCGCATTGCCAGGGACCTGGCATTGCTGCATGCACTCGGAGCGGAGCAGGCGTATGCCGAGCGGGCGGCTGATATCCTGAAGTTGTTCGCTCAGCGGACGAAAGGCTTGCCGGTGGCAGGTAGCGGCTCGTTTCGAATGATCTGGACATACGCCTATGAGGGCGACTGCCATGTGCTCCTCTCCCTGGTGGCAGCGTACGAGCTCGTGCGGGAGGTCGAAGGACTGTTTTCGGCGGAGGAACATCGGGCGATCCAACAAGATCTGCTGAGGCACTGGGTGGACTCGGTCTTCCGTACCGAAACCGACCAGAGCCAGCGGCACAACAACACCTACACCAACCTGACAGCCGTTGCCCTGGTCGGGTGTGCGTTGGAGGATGCGGATTACGTCGACTGGGCGTTTGGACAACGACGATATGCGATGAGCGTGCGGCCTGGCCATCGGAGCCTGGCATGGCTGGGGGCAAACAACTACCGCAAGGACGGGGCGTTCTGGGGGCTTTGCACCGCGTATCATCTCTACGCACTCGGTCCGCATTGCCGGGCCATGCTGCTGGGAACAAAACTCAGCCGGCAGATGCCCGGCCTCTTTCCTCCCGAGCTGTACGATGCGATGGATCCGGCGAACCCGCGGGCGCGGACCGCGCGGCGGGCGATCACATGGTTTACCGCGCTGTCGCTGCCGGACATGACCATGGCTCCTTTTGGCGATATGGGAGGACGCGTGAGCCTTGCGTCCTACCCGCTACGTAACGCGTGGCGGCGAAGCACACCGAACGGGCAATGCCGAAGCTGGCGTGACGGTAACGTGGCGGATCCCCGCCGAAGATCATGCGGACTACGAGGGCCGCAAGCGGGAAGTCACTTCGCGAGTCACCCTGGTGGGGCAGCCGGGGCAGCAGGCAAGTATTCTCGACACTTACCCCGAGCCGAATCGGTACAGTCTGATGGTCCGCCATCCGGGGCCGAATTCGCTGTTCGTCGCGGTCCATGAGGCATACCACGATCGGCCCCTGGTGGCAGGGCTCCAGGAAATCCCCATGGGCCCGGGCCGGGGATTTGAAGTGCGGCACGCGAACGGGGGCAAGCGAATCATTCTGCTTGGTGCCGGTTCGGGCAAGGGCGGGCTGCGGACCGACGCCCAGTTGGCGCTGCTCGAGCTCAATGCATCCGGGCAGTTGGTCAGCGCGGGGATATTGAGAGGGACGGTGCTGACGTACGGTGGGCTGCGGCTGACGGCGAAGACCGAAACTTGCCTGTCGGTCACGTTCGGCGAAGATGGGCCGGTGATCGCAGCGTCGCCGCCGGTCGCGACCCGAACCGTGAGGGGCCGAACGGTGGGAGGCAAGCCGATCCGCGCGGCGGAACGTGTACCGTTCGAGATGGTGGTGCCGGCACGTTTTTCACCAACGGGGCAAGCCGTGACCGAAGCGGGGCTTACCGATCCGGATTGGTATCAGCGACCTGGCGAGGATAGACGTAGTCGCGACCCTGAAGATTGACCCCTGCCTGGGCCATCCGCCCCAGGTCGGTATCTTCCGCCGGTAGTTCGTAAAAACCGATTGGGAACCGGGCTCCCTTGCCACCAGCGCCGGCGGGCAGGAAGCTTTGGCCAGCACTTCGGTGAGTGATCTCCAAGACCTGGTTCCCGGTAACGCGGGGGACGGAGAGTTCACCGCCGCCCGGGATCGGTACGCGGACCGCTTCCTGTTCGCCGTTCGCAAAGTCGGTGCGACGGACCAGGACCCGGTCGCCCAGCCGGAGTCCCGACACGACCGAACCGGCCCGTTTGGGAACATCCCAGGTGATTGGCGTGCCCCGATCGAGGAACCCACGGTACTGGAGCGAAGCCGCATAGACCTGATGGACCAGGCGGATTTCCTGGGGAAGTTCCTTGGAAACGCACCACAGAAAGTAAGTGTCGTGACCGCGCAGGAGCAGGTGCCAGAGGAGTTCTTGATATTTTTCCGCGCTGAATTGGCGAACCCGCGGGTCCGCCTCCTTGGGGGGGGCGGTGGTTGTCCAGTGGACGAAGGAGATGATCGGAGTCGCTGCAGGCGTGTGTTGACCCGCATTCGAGCCGACCAGGAGCATATTGTAGAACCAGCGGTAATCGAAATCCTTGAAGTCATACCAGTCGAAGGTCGGATACCAGGTATAGACGACCGGCATGGCAAAGGTATAACCGGTCTGTTCGAACTCGTGAAACCACTCGCGGTACCGCGCTTTTTGATCCTGGCGAAACGGCACTCCCGCGGCAAAATGTTCAAAGTAGTCGTACCAGTAGCGATAGCCGTCATGAGGGTAGACGCCGTAGTTCCCAACCAGAGCCTGAGGGAAAAACCTGGTCACGTTGTCGCCGAAGGCAATGCGTTGCATGTCGGCACGGATCTCCCGTAGCCGCTTCTGGAACTGGCGAAAATCGTCGATCCGGGGAATCTCGCGTCGGCAGACGCGGCACTTCTTCGAGGAGGCCCAGGCGTCGTTCCATTCGATCGGCCCATCGACTTCCCAGTCGGCGAAGATGAAGTCGACTGGGAGCCCAGCTTTCTGGTAGGCGCGGAGGAATGCCGCCAGCCGTTCTTTGACGACCGGGATGCGAGGTTGAAGCGTGAAGGGGCAACCGAGCTTGCCGCCAAAGGAAGTTTCGGCGAAATGTTTCCCCGAATCATCGACATGGAAGGTTGCATCGGTGCCGTCGAAAAACGAATAGAGGCAGGCGTTGGCGTTGATGGCAACACGCAGGCCCAATCGCTTCTGCATGGCCCCAATCCGGAGACCTTCGGCGAGTGATTTTTCGAATGTGTTCGGTCGCCAGTCGACCGTGTAGCCAATGCCGCGGGCATTCAAAGTCCGTAGAACCTCCTCCGCCCGGGCATCGTTGACCCCGGCCAGGGTTCCCGTGATGGGCAGGACATAGAGCGGCAGGCGGTCTCCACAGGCAAACCGCAGCGGCTCGGTGTTATCCAGGACGACACGCAGATTGGCCGGTAGATCGTCTTGCGCTCGCAAGGGAGGCCCGGCGAAAAGCCCCGCGTAAAGGACGGCGGTCATGGCAAGAAGAAGTCGAGTGGGAAAACACATGGTTGGGGACCTCAACGTGGAAGCGTGCCGGATGTACGGGGTGTTGTCACGGCCATGAAACCAGCATAACTCAAACTGCGTACTTCAGCACGGCGATGAAGTGGCATGCGGTGCCGGTGATCACCATGAGATGCCAGCGGAAGTGGTTGTAGCGAACGTGGTCAGTGACATAAAAGGCCACCCCCAGCGTGTAAGCCAATCCGCCCGTGGTCAACCAGAACAGTCCCCAGGCAGGCATTGCCTGCCATAACGGTTTGATGACCAACAACACCAGCCAGCCCATCAGCAGGTAGAGTCCGGTTGAGATCTTTTCGTAGCGCACCCCCGTCGTTGCCTTGAGTGCCAGGCCGATCAGGGTCAGGCCCCAGATCATCCCCAACAACATCCAGCCCCAGCGGCCTCGCAACACGCCTAAGGTGAAGGGGGTGTACGTGCCCGCGATCAGCAGATAGATGGCGCCATGATCGAATAACCGGAACAGACCCTTGGCGCGGCTGGCGGGCAGCGCGTGGTACAGGGTTGAGGTGAAGTAGAGCAGCACGACCGTGGCCGAAAAAATGGTCGCCCCGACAATCCCCGATACTTCCTTCTGTTCCACTGCGGAGGCAATCAGGGTTGGAATGGCGAGCACGGCCACCAGCAAGGCCAGGCCGTGGCTCAGGCTGTTGGCGAGTTCTTCCCCACTTGACTGGAGTCGCTGCGCCTGATCTGAGTCGGTCTGGGCTGGTTCCGCCGGGTCGGGTTCTGCCTGGCCTGGTTCTGTCTGGCGAGGGCTTTCACTCATGACGGGCAACGCTTCGATTGCTTTTTGGGGACGACCTATCTCGACAATGCCACTTTGAGGCAGAACCTCCGATAATACAAGGTGTTTTGGTTCTGTGTGCCCGCACGCTGGGGTACGAAGGGCGTGGGCTATGCGTGAATAGACCACGCCTATCGCCGGATGGGACGTGCCACACTCTCTATATTAAGCTTTGCCAGACCTCTAGGTTGACCAATAGAAATGCGACAGCCTTGATTGTGCAGGTTTTAACCGTTCCTACGCCTCGCTATTTCGGGCAAACCAAAGTCAAGGCTTCTAGCCGTGGCCGTTTAATCCAAAGATGGGAGAACTGACCGTGGATTAAGATTAAGATTAAGATTAAGAAACGGGAAATAATGGTCTTATGTCGCGAACGCTTACAACCAGGCCTATCCAGCATGTCGTCCACGTTAAATCAGCTTCCGGGTGCCAGGCCGTTGAAGTATTTCATTCCCCTGGCCGCGCCACCCTGGCGACTGCCGGTGGAAGGCGACGAGCCCTTCATGCGGCCGGAGATCGGTTTTACACCCGCCTGGTTCCATAAGTATTGCGACATCGATTTCTCCGAGCGTTGGCACCACGACCCGGACTACCGGCTGGAATCGCATGAAAAAATGCAGGCCGAAGTCCGTCGCCGCTTCCCGGGTCATGACATCGGCCGTGTGTTGCGGGCGGAGCCGCCTGACCTGCTCAGTGGACTGTTTGGCACTTGCCTGATGCCGCACTTGTTCGGTCAGCGGTTGCAATACTTTGCCGATCAATGGCCGGCCGGAAAAGACCACCCTTACGCAGATTCCACCAAGGCCGATGCGTTGGAACCGCTCGATCTGGATGCGCATCCCCGTTTTCAAGACATCCTGAGGCAGTGCGACCTAATCGAAAGGCTGACCGGCGGCCTGTTTGGACAATGCAATTGGCAGGGCGTGCTCAATACGGCTTTCCGCATTCGCGGCCAGCAGATCTTTCTCGACATGATCGAATCCCCCCAGCGGGCCCACCACCTCTTCCAGTGCATCACCACGACAATGGTGGACGGCATCAAGAAATTGTATCAGCGCCAACGGCGGGCCGGCATCGACTACCAGTTCGGTTCCACGGCCAACTGCGTCGTGAACATGGTCAGCCGTGCTATGTACGAGGAGCACATGCTGCCGTTCGACCTGCAATTGCGGGCGGAGTTCGTAAGTTTCGGTCTGCACAACTGCGCCTGGATTGTCGATCCGTACATGGAGCCGTATGCCACCATCCCGGCGCTTGGCTACATCGACATGGGCCTCACCTCCGACCTCAAGAAGGCTAAACGGCTTTTTCCCGATGCCCGCCGGACCGTGCTTTACACAGCCATGGAACTGGCTGAAAAAAACCAGGAAGAAATCCGGGCGGATTTTGCGAAGATCGCCCGAGAATATGCCCCCTGCGATGTCGGCATGCCGAACATCGACATCCACATCCCGGACCAGCGGGTCAAGTTCGCGCTCGACCTCTGCCAGGAATTCAGCCGTGGATAGGGCCGATTTCGGCACGATCTTGCAGTCGCCCTGAAATCATGCGATGATAAAAAGGGTGCAGAGGTCCTGTTTGACAATCCGCTGCCAATCGACCCCCGTCGGGGCCGCATCGAACTGGCAGGGAGAAAACCTGGGAGAGCGTGTCATGGCTAGTGGCGAGAATACCCGGCGACAGTTCATCAAGGTCACCTCGGCGGCCATGGCTGCCGGCACCATCGGCTCGCTGGCCAAAGCCGACGAAATACCGGTCGATACCTCGAAGATCCTGAATTACAACCCCAAGATGAAGTATCGCCGGCTGGGCAAGACCGGCCTGATGATCTCGGAGATCAGTCTGGGCGGACACGGTTGGCGCAGTCCCGAAGACCGCGTTCCGGTGCTACAACGGGCGGCCGAGTTGGGCATGAACTATCTCGACACCAACACGGTGGATGAGAATGTGATTTATGGCAAAGCGATGACCGGCAAGACCCGCGGCGCCAGCGCCAAGGAGTGGCACATCGGGTTCGCTTCGTGGCCCACCAAGGTAACCGAAGAATACGAGGAGCATCTTTCCAAGGAACGATTCCTGGGCGAGATCGACGACCGGTTGAAAACCTACCACACCGATGTGCTCGACATGTGGCGGCCGGTCGGGGCAACCTGGGGCGAAGGCCAGAAAAAGATTTCGAGCATGCTGATGGTCAGCCACCGTGTGCTGGACATGGTGGTTGAGGTATTCGAGAAGGTCCAAAAGCAGGGCAAGGTCCGTTTTCTGGGTATCTCGGCGCACAACCCCAAGGTTTTCCGCCGCGTGCTCAACGAATACCCACAGTTCTCGGTCATTATTTTCCCTTATCTGTTTCTGACCAAGGAATTCGGCGGCGACAGCCTGTTGAAACTGGCACAGGAAAAGGACGTTGGGGTGATTGGCCTGAAACCGTTCGGAGCCGGTACCACGTTCGGACTCAGGCCGCAACAGATCAAAGGCAAGGTGGATACGCGGGCGCATGTGCTGGTTAAGGAAATGCTCCAGGAGCCGCGACTGACGGCAATCATTCCGGGTGTGAACATCCCGGAACAACTCGAGGAGAATGTCCAGGGTTCCTACGAGCGCGACAAGCCCCACACGGACGAAGACAAGGAAGCCCTCCGCCAGTGCACCAAAAACTACTACGCTCACCTGACTCCCGAGTACCAATGGCTGCGCAACTGGGAAGTCGTCTGATGGGCGTTTTTCTTTCGGTGAGAATTGGGGTCGTGGTGGTGTTTCTGCTCGGGGTCGATTGTTGCCTGCGCGGGACGACAACGGACGCATGGGCGAAAGAAGATACCGTCAGGGCAATACCGAAAGCTGAAACCAGCAGTGGCGTTAAAACTGACGTCAAGGACAAAACGAAGGCAGAAGACACATCCGACCAGAGCCTGATGGATCCACTGGGCGCCAACGCGGCCTGCTATGTCTGTCACATGACGTACGTCAAAGAGGAGTTGAGTAAAATCCACCTCAAGGAGAAAATCGGTTGCATCAAGTGCCACGGCACCAGCGCTGGCCACGCAAACGACGAGAATATTGGTGCGACCAAACCCGACGTGACGTTCCAGCGCAAACAAGTCAATACTTCCTGCCGAGAATGCCACTCAGGCCATGATGCCGCCCCCGAGGTGGTGATCGCCAGCTGGATCGATTTAGGTTCACCCAAAAAGTCGCCCATCTGTACCGATTGCCACGGCAAACACCGAATTGAGAAAGCCGCTGAAAAATAAGAGCCTGGGAGGAATTTAGAAGTAGTGAAATTGTGTTTCTTGACGGGCGATGTGACTTTGCTAGGCTAGTGTCTGGTCAAGCCTGAATTTTCGGATAGCGATCGGAACAACTCTCGGAGGTGCAAAGGCTAACTCAGACCGCTACCCGAAAATATTAGTTTGACAACGGGCTAGGTTAGAGCCTGGTTGGTCCTGTCGGTTAAGACTCCAGGTTCAGCACATGGAATCAATGCATTGCTCGAAACCCCGAACCCCGCCCTCTTTTTTCCTGAACCCTGGTACCCACTTCAGCCCCCTCACCCTAGCCCTCTCCCCCAACCACTTGCCGGTAAAGTTCTTGCGGTATGGAACATCTACCGGCGGCAAGTGGTCGGGGGAGAGGGGACATTGTTTTACCCTGACCCCCGGCGGCCTTTGGCCGAGAGCAGGAGAAGGGAGTAAGTAGAAAGGAGAGTGAATCACTGCAACCATGGTCTTTCCACACGCTCCTGCGGTCTACGCACTACATTCTACTCTCTTTCCTGACACCTGACTCCCGACACCTTTTTTCCTGAACACTGAACACTCTCTTTCTCCAGCACCCAACGACTTGCTTTCATGCCCGCACGGTACGGGCATGAGGCGGAGTCGGTCTCTCATAAGAGGATACCATGCCAAACTCCCAGCCACAGAAAGACAATACCACGCGCCGACAATTCCTTCAGTCCACCTCGGTGGTGATGGCTACCGGAGCCTTGGCGGGAGGCTTAGCACGCACCGTGCATGCGGCCGGGGATGAGACCATCCGTATTGCTCTGGTTGGCTGTGGCGGGCGTGGAACGGGTGCCGCCATGCAGGCGCTCAGCACTTCCGGACCGGTGAAACTGGTCGCGATGGCCGACGCTTTTAAGGACCGGCTTCAAAGCAGCCTGCAGACGATTGCCGCCAAGCATAGCAAGCAAGTGGATGTGCCCGATGAAAAGCAGTTCGTCGGTTTCGACGCCTACCAGAAAGCCATCGCCGCCGATGTCGATATGGTCATCCTGGCAACGCCTCCCGGATTTCGACCTCTGCATTTTGCCGCGGCCGTCGAGGCAGGCAAACACATCTTCATGGAAAAACCGGTCGCCGTCGACGCCCCGGGCATCCGAACCGTCTTGAAAGCGGCCGAGGTTTCCAAACAAAAGAATCTCTGCGTCGGCGTGGGGTTACAGCGTCATCACCAGCCGGTCTACATCGAAACGATCAAGCGTCTGCAGGATGGAGAGATTGGCGACATCCAGGGGACACGCGTCTATTGGAATATGGGCCTGCTGTGGGTCAAGAAGCGAGCCGATCTGGAAAAACAGGCTGGACGTAAATTGTCCGAACTGGAATACCAGATGCGCAACTGGTATTACTTCAACTGGCTCTGTGGCGACCATATTACCGAGCAGCATATCCACAATCTCGATGTGAGCAACTGGCTCAAAGGTGCCTACCCGGTCAAGGCCCAGGGAATGGGAGGCCGGCAAGTCCGGACAGGGCCCGACTCGGGGCAAATTTTCGATCATCATGCGGTGGAATTCACCTATGAGGATGGAATGACGATGGCCAGTCAGTGCCGTCACATGCATGGTTGCTGGAATAGCGTTTCCGAGCATGCGTTGGGAACACGCGGGTCCTCGAATATCGGCAAGGGCCGCATCGTGGGCACGGAGACCTGGCGTTATCGGGGCAAGAATACCAAAAGCCCCTATCAAATTGAGCATGACGATCTGTTTGCCGCCATCCGCAGCAATACGCCATACAACGAGGCGGAGAATGGCGCCAAAAGCACCATGACTTCCATCCTTGGGCGGATGGCCACCTATTCGGGAAAAGTGGTGCAATGGAAAGATGCGATCGCCTCGAATCTGTCCCTTGCGGACACGGCCAGCCTGCACGGGTTTGACGACCAGGCACCGGTCACTCCCGACGCCGAGGGACGTTACCCCATCGCGATCCCAGGGGTGACAAAAGTCATCTGAAATAGAGTTTTGCTCTGCAGGAAGCGCGCATAGGGGTGCGTAGGTTGTGGGTCCCATCTGCCGGATGAAACCTGAAGCCATGACGGACTCAATCCGCTCTCTGCTTTATGTTCCTACGGTGGTGGGATTCGCGGCGGGGACAGGTCGTTCCGGTCCGGAGCGCGGAATACGGTGCTGCGCACCTGTGGAAAGTGTTGGCGCAGCAGATTTTCGTAAGCACCGGTGGGCATGAGCGTGCCAATCGTTGCCAGAGGATCGGTCAAGGCACCCCGTGGCCCAATCACCACGCACATCCGGCGTGAGGAGGTACCCAGGCCGGTGTGCGGATCGATCACGTGGCTGGTTCGATGCCCTTGCCGCTCGAAGAACTGAACCGTATCGCCCGAGACACTCACAGCGCAGTTGGCCAGCCGCACAGTTTTGGGAGAATTTTCAGGGACCGAAGATTTCCCCTGGGCGGGCGGCTGGCCGATCACGACAGGCTTGGTATCGACGGGGGCGTTGATAAGGGGGCCAATATCGACGGGCCCGATGTCGACAGGCCAGCCCGACGCACCGGGAGGCGGATCGCCCAGCACCATGTCGCCACCCGCTTCGAATGTTGCCCGCTGAATCCCCTGCTCCGCAAGTACCCGCAGGGCTTCGTCTCCCGCAAAACCTTTGGCGATACTGCCCAGATCGAGCAGCATGCCTGGTTGAACCAGCTCCACCGTTTGCTGCGCGAGATCCAATCGCATGTTTCGATAATTGACCAAACGGCGGGCAGCAGCCAGGTCGGCCGGTTCCACACCGGTGCGGCGGGCGACGCGCCACCGGCGCGTGACCGGACCGATGGTCGGATCGTAGAGGCCACCGGTCCATTCGGCCAATTGCCAGGCCGAGGCGAGTACTTGGAACAGTTCCGTGCTGACCGCGACGGGCCCCTGGCCAGCCTGGCGACAGAGACGCGACAGTTCGCTATCGGGCTGGTAGTCCGAAAAGATCTGGTTCAATTCGCGGATGCGTTGAAAAGCGATTTTCGCGGCTTGCTGTCCCGACTCCCGACTGGAAGCCCACAACGTCAAATCGACCATCATACCCATCTGGAACTGGGAAACGCGCACCCGCTGAAGTGTTTTCGTCTGTCCAGGAGATCGGTCTGGCATGTCCGACCGGTTTACGGGCCGCGGCGGAACGGACGCTCTCGCAGACACGGGCTCCCCGGCCGGGACTGCACCCGCCAGCCCCCCACGTATGCAGACTCCGCAGAGCAGGGTCAGGATGCAGGTCAAAGGCCAATTGGTGGGACCAGGGTGCATTAGGTGCATTAGGTGCCGAGGGTTCAGGGTTCAGGGTTCAGGAAAAGGGGGTGCAGGAACCTGTCAATTGTCAATAGTTATTTGTCAATAGTCATTTGTCATTAGTTTCAACGGAGGATCATTCGTTGACGATTCTATTTCTTTTTCGCTGTCTTGACGGAGGCATTGAGGATACGGCAAAGCTGCTGGTTTTCGTCGATCCGTGCTGCAA
>JAJRWS010000175.1 GCA_024276705.1 Planctomycetota bacterium
ACAATTTGCCGACTCAATCGGTGCGGATGGCTATAGCGAAAACGCCAGCGGCGCCGTCGGACTTGCCCGCGAACTAGCCGCCTTATAACGTCTTCCTTTTTGCCAGAGGAAAATTACTGCGGGCGATGCCAGAACGAACGCCAGTAGGTTTCGTCGGTTTTATACCCATCGACTGACCCCTCTGGCTCCAGGTCTGCACGCAACGCCCCAAATCGCTGCATCTCTCGAATATAGTGCTGGTTTGGCCGGAAGCCCGGCATGTCGAAGCGTTTACCTTGCTCGAGTTGTTTGCTCGCAGTGGTGATGGTCTCAAGTATTGTTTGATAATCGGGATCGTTGGTGTCGGAAAACACTTCTCCTTCGCATAGGCCAAGCCCTCCCGCCGCAGCCGATAGCGGCGCACGGAGCAGGATCGACTTTTCGGGGCGAGTGAGATTGCAGTATGACTGTGGCACGATCGGATGTTGCCAGGGTGCACTAGAGAGGTACTCTGGCACACCGCCACCGAGCGGGCCAAAGTGGACGTGGAAATTGGTATAATGGATGTGAGGTCGTTCGATTGGCTTGACGGAATGGCAACTGCCGCACCGTTGCTGCATCGTTGCTAGTGGCAGTTCGACCGGATACACACCACTGCCGAGTGCGGCGTAGGTGCCCGGATAGGTGGCGCTCGTTTCAATCCAGAGCCGGATAGTTTTGCGTTGCCGATCGGTGAGCGTCGCCCCGTAATGGCTACCGTCGACAAGTGACATTAATCGACTCGCTGAGCTACCGATCGAGTGTGCGACCTGTTGCGAGTAAGGCTTATTGCGACCATCGGCAACCAAGCCACGTTTGATCATCGTCCAATAGCTGACTGAGTAGGCGGGCGTATGATCGCCGGTCAAATCGACGCGACCTTCCCATCGGTCGGGGTTGTGGCACTCGGTGCAGTGTTGATTGAGGATTGGCTGGATGTCGCGGGGAAAGTCGAGCACCTCGGGCACCTCTTCGATGGGTTCAAGCTGGCTCGGCGGTCGTTCGAGCGCCAACAGTTCAGCGTGATGCCGCGGTGTGTGTGAACGTTGTTCGTGGCATCCCACGCAACTAAGCGTTTCGCCCGGCTGAAGTGTCACAAAACTCTGCATCCGCCGGACCGACAGATCGTGCTCGTCCAAAGCAACTAGAAACAATGATCGCATGGCGGGCAACTGCATGTAGGCCGAACCGTCTGGCTCAACCGGCACCGTGCCGAGGATCCTGGCCATTGTGAAAGTGCCGCCAATGCTAAGCGGATCTTGACCGCCGGAGAAGTTCACCGGCTTGGGAAGTTGCTCTAACACGAGTAGCTTCTTGATCTCGCCGCGCTTGATGCCTCCCATGCTGCGACCGTGGTAAATGTCTGCCAATACGACTTTGCCTGTATCGTCAGCAAGATCGGTCCGTGTGGGGATGACGGGCTCTCGTGGTCTAGCGGAAAGCAACCTAGGTTCGTGACACTCCATCGGCCGACTTTCCTCGGGCAACTCGTAAACCAACTCGGTGTTCCCCTCGCCGTCCATCACCAAGATGCCTTTCGGATTGGCCACCAGAAAGCAGTCTTCGCTGATCGCATAGGGATCGCGGAACATTTCGCCTGACTTGCTCACTCGACGCACGGTCGTCTGGACATCGGGTCCCGCGCTGGGATCGACGATCGTGATATGTCCCATGTGTTCGGCTTGGCCATGTCCGGGCGAAAACGAGGCGACCACCTTATTGGTACCGGGAACCGGCTTGGCGTCGAGCATCGCCACACCGCCTGTCTCGTTGCCGTACCAGACCATCTGACCGGTGCCGTCGGGATTGACCGTCCAGAGGTGATGAAAGTGAACTTGGCTGCGGTCGACATATTCCCAGCGCATATAGAGCACCCGTCCATCAGGTAACACCCAGGGAGTATTATCATGATCGTTATTGCTCGAAATCATGCGGATGTTCTGGCCATCAGCGTCGCACCGATACAATGTCGCTACACGACTGATCCAACAGTTCACAACTCTTCGGCAGCGGCTCGAACCGAACATGATGCCACCGTCGGGTAGGTAGGTAGGTTCGATGTCGTCGTCAGGTCCGTCGGTCAGTTGTCGCAGACCAGTGCCATCGATGTTGATTTCGTAAAGATGAAAAGCCTTGCTGCCACCTTTCCGATAAGAGAAGAGAATCTTCTGGCCATCGTAGTGTACTTGAGGATCACGCACGCCACCCTCGGGATCGTCTACCAGAAGCTGTAATTTTTTCGTGCGGAGGTTGAATCGGCATAGCTGCCCACCATCGCTAAAACCTGCTCGCTCCGGTGCGTTACAGTAGTAGCCGAAGTTGACATACCAGTGGTCGTTGCCTGAGATTCGATTTGCGAAAACAATTTCGTCACAATCGGCCAATGGTCCAGCAAGCATCGACTCGAGCACACCGGCATGTTGATGTTCGTCATCGGGAACGTCTGCCCAAGTAATGGAGCGAGTGGCAGCGAGTGCAAGACACAAACCCACAACGAGAATCAACTGTGCTTTGGTGCTCATTTGTCATCATCTCCATTTTACCGGATGATTCACCAGCCGGCGATATGTACCAAGGTGAACAAAAGACTCTACGACAACGTTAAACTATCTATTCTCAATCTAGTTTATATCGTGACACATCTGCGAAGACTAGGCAAATCCTGCCGGAGGGCGATGGCCAGATTTTCCATGAATAATATCGAATATCAACGATATCGGGCCATTTTAGGTTCGTCGAGCGACGGTCAGATGTCCGGAAATGGCTCTAGATATATTTGCGATCCATTGAATGTAGACAATTAAGCTCCAATTAGACTATAACAGAGCCACTGGATGCATAGTCATGACGAGTTTGTGGCCTCGCCTACAGAACTCACCGACCCAGCTCACACGGCAACGCAAAACGGTCGATCCTCCAATCGGGCTTGCTGCCAAACGGATGTCGATTCACGTCCGGGAGACCTAATCGTGAAGACTCTTAACAAAAACCACTTTTTGCTATCCGTATCGCTGATAGCCGTTTTCGTCATCCATGCCGTGTTGTTGCACTCGAATGAGGTCCGTGGAGATGACGCAGCGACAACCGACGTACTGAGCTATCGTTCGCCGCTCGCGTTGGCCATCGCGCCAGACAGCAAGACAATCTACGTGAGCGACCGCACAGCAGTCTCGCTAGTGATCCTTGACGCCGAGAGCAAAAGCCGGCGCGGCGAGATTGCCCTGCAGGGCGAGCCACGCGGCGTGGCGCTGTCGCGCGACGGGAGTACGTTATACATCGCCGAGCATGGCGCCGGCACGGTAGCCATCATTGATACTGCCCTAGGCAAGGTGACGTCACGCATTGCGGTTGGCAAGTGGCCCACGGCTGTTTCCCTAGCCGAAGAGTCAGGACGGCTGTACGTCGGTAATCAAGACGATCACAGCGTCTCGGTGATCGATCTGAAGACGACGCCTCCCGCTTCGATCGGACGGATTGCCGTGACTCGAGAACCGAGTTCGTTGGCGATCACACCAAACGAGCAGCGTATCGTCGTCGCCAACATGCTGGCCTACGGCGTAGGAACCGATCCAAAACTTGCCGCCGAAGTCAGCATTATCGATTCCACAGCATTGGAAGTTGTGTCCCAAGTGAAGCTGCCACCCGGTTCGACGATGGTCAACGGCGTCTGCGTCAGCCCCGATGGTGCCTGGGCCTACGTAGTCCACGGCTTGGGGCGATTTAATTTGCCGATCACACAACTTGAGCGCGGCTGGGTAAACACGTTTGCTCTTTCGATCATCGATGTCGTCAAAGGTCAGCGACTTGCAACCGTCCTGCTGGACGATCTCTCACAAGGTGCCGCCGACCCAAACACCGTCGTCTGCTCGGCCGATGGCGCCCAACTCTGGATAAGCCATACAGGAGTTCACGAGATTTCGCTGATCGACATCGGCCTAGTTCACCGACTACTAGCGGGCGACATACCGGCAGATTTGGCGGAACTCAAGGATGGCACCCAGCCGAACGTATGGGTCCGCATCCAGCGTAAGCAGAGCGAGATTGCCGAACTGGAAAACGATCTGACCGCGCTTTACATCGCCGGCGCAATTCGCCGTGTTTCTTCGGGCGGCAAAGGTCCCCGGGGAATCTCCGTTTCGCCCGATGGCGAAACGCTGTTGGTGGCCAACTACTTTTCAGGAGAAGTAGCCGTTCTCGCCGCTGACGACGGGAAACTTCAAGGCACGATCGCGCTGGGAGCACAAACCGATCCAGACGCAGTGCGTCGCGGCGAGCTCATTTTCCATGACGCGACCCACGCTTTTCAACGCTGGCATAGCTGCGCGTCTTGTCACGCGAATGAAGGCCGCATCGATGGGCTCCGCTGGGACTTTCTCGCCGATGGCATCGGCAACGCTAAAGACACGATGAGCCTACTTAACCTGCATCACACCGAACCGCTCAACCGTCGTGCAACGGTGGCGACGGCTGCCGAGTGTGCACTTGGGGGCCTGCAATCGACCAACATGCTGGTGCCAACCAA
>JAJRWS010000176.1 GCA_024276705.1 Planctomycetota bacterium
AGTTCGAGTTCGCAGTAACTCGTTCAGGTTGTCTTCGAGTTCAGGCTCGGTTTCAATCTTTTTTTTCGACCCGCACCTGGCCGACGAATTCTGCCGGCAGCCGGATCATCGGCCAACTCATCAAGTTCCGCGATGCCCCGCTCGATGGTCCGAGTCCCGCAGCCGAACAGGCCCGCCAGATAGGGAACACCACCGCGACCGAGTCGCTGTGCTTCAAGAGCCGCGAAACGGCGACCGTCCTTCTCATAAAGCGTGTTGTAGAAATCGACCGTTCGTCGAGCGGCCACGTCGTCCAACTGATTTTGAAAAACAAATGCCATCCGTGGCGTCCTTGTTGAAAGCAACAATAAAACTGGAATAGCCGAACCCTAGCAGGATAATCTTATTGTGGCGCCACTAATTGTTCCGACGGTCCTAACCTAAATCTGTTATAGTAAACAATAATCGGATGCATGGAGTGTTCCAGGAAATTTCAAATCAGAATTCCCGGTTGAGTTGGAAGTTGGTTCGGGATGAAAGTAACCCAGGACTCTGGACGACATGAAGCATTGCATAGCAGATCGTTTTCGGGCGTTAGTCTCTGCCGGATCAAGCTCCTTCCGCTGTAGGAATCGCACTCGCGGCTACGTCCCGCGCTTCGAGCAACTCGAACCCCGGTTTCTGTTGTCGACAACGACTCTGAGTAGCTACTCCACGACCGCTCCTATTGGAGTAGAAGTCGAAGCCGTGCAATCGTCCTATGCAGGCGACTCCATCGCGGCCATACAGTCAATCGTTGCTTGGGAGTTTGACAGCCTCGGGGACCAGGAGGGATGGTTTAATAACCCTGGTGCTACCAACAACGGAGTCGACGGCGGAAGCTGGAACCTTGTCATGTCCGGGACCGACCCTTCGCTCTTTGGCCCAGGAATTGGTGTCGTTTCCAGCGATTCGACGATCGTCGAAATCACGATGAGTAGCAATGACGCGAATGTCGCAAGCCAGCTATTCTGGAAGGTCTCGGGAGACGCATCCTTCTCGGAACAGCGATCCGTAGTTTTTACGCTCATCAACGACGGCGCACCGCACATCTATCAAATTCAACTCGCCAACGACCCCGACTGGACCGGTACAATTACCCAATTGCGTTTGGACCCCGTCGGAGTCAGCAACGGCGGTTCGGTCTCGATTGACTCGATTCGATTGTTGTCTACCACGATCTCCACAACGACCGCGATAGGTATCGGCGGCGACTGGCACGACCCGAACACTTGGAGTAACGGTGTGCCGGATCAATTTACCGAGGTGGTGATTCCTTCTGGTACTGCAGTGCAGATGAGCGGCGCCGATCACGATTCCAAATCGCTACTCGTCGAAGGTACGCTATTGGCAGTCGAAAGTGGCATTACAAACAAAACGCTTACTGCCGACTGGATTCTAGTAAACGGCGGTTCATTCAACATCGGCAGTTCAGCGAACCCTTATGACACGCATACGTTTACCGTTACGCTTGAAGGCGACAATCCTTCGCAGGACTTGCCTTCGCTGGGAATCAGCAGCAATGATGCTTTTCTGATGGTACGCAATAGCGGCACGCTTTCGCTTTTTGGAGGAGTGGAAACAAGCTGGACACAGCTTGGCACAACTGCCTCGGTTGGCGAGAGTAGCATTACACTTAAAGAACCAGTGACTTGGGACATCGGAGACGAAATTGTCATTGCTTCGACCACCTTCGATATGAATGAGGCCGAGACGCGCACGATTACCAATGTTGTGGGTCAAACGGTTTTTCTAGACGCACCCCTCACATACACGCACTACGGCGAACTGCAAAACTACGACAACGGTAAAGGAACTGTCTACGAATTAGACGAACGCGCCGAGGTAGGACTGCTAAGCCGTAGTATCAAAATCCAGGGCGATGCCGATTCCACCACAGATGGAATCGGCGGCCACTTGATGTTTATGCCAAGCAGTGGTGCTATCCAGATCGATGGCGCTGAGCTGTATCATATGGGACAGAAAAGCCGGGTTGCCCGTTATCCGGTTCATTGGCATTTGGCGGGTGACCGAACAGGTGACTATGTCAAGAACACGAGCATTCATCGCTCATTTAATCGGGCCGTCGTGATCCATGCAACTCACAATGTCTTGGTCGAGCAAACGGTTGCTTACGATCATATTGGCAGTGGTTATTTTTTGGAAAATGCTGTCGAGACCGGTAATAAATTCTATTACAATCTAGGCTTGGTCACGCGGGAACCTGTCGTGGGCGAAGAGATTCTGCCTACCGACTTGGGCCCCAAGCAGTTTCAAATCAGTGGTCCGGGAACTTTTTGGATTACCAATCCCGACAACGAGTTTGTTGGTAATGTGGCGGCAGGTTCGCAGGACGGGTCGGGTTTCTGGTACGCTTTTCCGTCAAGGCCGCTGAACCAGTCGACCAACGATCCGCAGTACGCTGGCGTCAGGCCGAGGAACATTGCACTGGGGCTCTTTCAGGATAACCGTGCGCACTCGAACGCTATCGGACTGGATGTCGATGGCGGGCCAAACGTTGTCACGGAAGTTGCTGAAAGCTCGCACTATCGCCCACCGACGGATGCTAACTTTAGTGGATTCACTGCATTTGCAAATAGCATCAACGGAGTCTACTTTCGAGGCACCTCTCGGCTAAAGCTCCCTAATGCCCGCTTGGCCGATAACTTTCAAGCCACCATGTTTGCCTTCGGCCAAACCATTAGTGACTCACTCATCGTGGGAGTAAGCGAAAACGATTTTGGCGGCGGACTCAAGAGAGGGTTCACCGTCTACGACGGCCCAAATATCGTTCGCAATGTCCACTTCGCCGGTTTCAACAATCCCAACGCCCAAATTTTCAGTATCATTGGTGCCGCTAGTCGTCATGCAAACCATATTTTTGAAGAAATCACTTTCGACGACCCGGCAACTCCTTTTAAGTTCCCTGATTCGGTGCAGAACAGGACTCTTTCGCGACACTGGGGGTTTTCTCTCTACGACGCTGATGGCACGTTCACTGGGGTAGCGGGAAAGTCGATCGTTTTCGATCACCCGATGATGCGGAGCGATGGAGACATCCTTCTGCCTACCTGGCAAAAGGCGGTTGTGAGTCAACGCAAGTTTGGGCATCTTCGGCTGGACCACGGTCTGTCTGCTGCTAGCCAGCCTACCACGACCATCACGCGGACGGGCGGCCCTGGCACCGATGCAAGTCACACTGATATTCCTCTGCATGAAGCGTTTACACAAATCGGCGTGGTGATGAACACCGATTTTGTTTACACGGTCAACTACGACACTACGTTGTCGAGTATTAAAATTGACATGAAGCTTGACGACGTTCATGCAGGCGATTTCGTTTATGTTCGCATTGTTAACCCTTGGGCGAACCAACAAGTTACAGGCATACCTGCCAAAAATAGTGAGCAAGAAGTCCGCGACAGTAGCACTAGCGCTTTCTACGTTAATCCCAATGGTCACGCATTCGTCAAGGCCGTGGTTCCGCCGGATTCTACCTCACTTTTGATAAAAGTCCGGAAACTTCTCCTTCCGCCAGATTTGCCTTCGCCCAGTGGCGACTTCAATGCGGACGGCAATGTGGGCGGCGCGGACTTCCTTGCTTGGCAACGCGGGTTTGGCAAACCTTTGGCTTTCGAGATTGAAGGCGACGCTAACGGCGATTTTGACGTAGACGCCACAGACCTGAACACATGGGAAAACCAGTTTGGCAGTGTCGGCGGCTCGGTCGTTACATCCTCCACGGTTAGCGACAGCTCGCTCCTGAATGCGTTCTCCACTGCATCGATTACACCAGTCGTATTAGAGCCAATAACGCAGCCATTGCTGTTGACCGCTAGCTTGGTCGATGCAGCCCAGTCAATGAACATGGGCATTCAAACGTCGACAGGCCACTTCTTCGAATTTGCTTTTGAGGAAGGGGACTTGATTCGAGAGAACCGCATAGCATCCGTGTTGGAGCTTGACGACACAACGCGATCGGCTAGCAGCTCAGCCACTGTCGTTCCCAACGGCAAGCTCGCAACCCAAGCGGAAGAGACTGAGGAAGATCGGTTCAAGGCTGCTGCCTTGGATGAGGTCTTTGCGAATGTCTTTGGATGAAATGTTGCGATTCATCAACCTCGTGATTCTTCCGGAAAATATCTGGAATAAAGTGGACGCAAGCATTCCATCCTGTTTAGGCGAGCGGCAGATGAGAATTTACCTGCGAAGAACCGGACGCTAGCGCGTTGCGGCTGATAAAATCAGCCGCTTGGCGCTAGCCTGCGGTTTCGCGTGGGTACGTTCTCAACTGCCGCTCGCCTTAAGAGCCTGTTTTTGAATCGCTATCGATTTGCGGAGATGAATGGTGGTAGGCTTTTTTCCTTGAGTCACCCACTGAACGACGCGCAAGGAGGATTGCCATGATTGCGTTGGAAAAGAGCTGCCGCGTTTACCCCACAGACATGCCTGATGCCCAATGGGAGATCATCCGTCCGATGCTTCCTTCCAGCCCGCCAATCGGTGCGGACCGAGGAGTCGACATGCGGAAGATCATCAACGGCATTTTCTGTCTCAATCGGACGGGCTGTCAATGACGAATGCTGCCCAAGGAATACGAAAACTGGAATACCACCTTCGGCTACTACAATCGTTGGCGTAAAGACGGTACCTAGCAGCGCATTCACGATGCACCACGAGAAGAATTCCGTCGTCAAGACGGTCGCGAGCCAACGCCCAGCGCCGCTATCATCGACAGCCAATCGGTCAAAACGACCGAAAGAAAGGACCTCGCGGATCTGGGGATACGACGACACGCATCATATCGTTTCGGAAGTTGACAAACGGGGCTTCCGGGAAGAGATGCAATATGATGTTGCGGGTCGCGCGAAGCAAGCGACTCGCAAAGATGGCAGTATCTTGCGTTATAGCCCGGTCCAGTCCAGGGGCTTTTCCCGACTGCTTTAACGACAGACTTTGAAACAGCGCCCGCCTCAAATCGAGCAGTCAACTCAGCCTCCACTTTCGTCGACGGCAACGGAATGTTACGCAAGTCGAATTGAACAACGTTGGCCAGAGCCTTGGCCGACAGGTCGGGATAGGAAGTCAAGGTACGACTTCCTGCAACGACGAGTTGCTTCCAAGTTCAGTCACAGATGCCCGTGGATTCCAAACGCAGGTTACCTATGACGCCAACGGAAATGTCATTTCGGTGCTGGATTCGATTTGGGTGTAACTCGCATCCCTCGCGTGCTAGCACGTTCTGTCGCAAGGGGTTAGGAGAATCGCTAGCTTACCAATAAGCGGACCTCCCGTGGTAGAACGGATGGTTGAAATGTTCACACCATTCCACCCAAGGAG
>JAJRWS010000177.1 GCA_024276705.1 Planctomycetota bacterium
CACTCTAAATCCACGGCCTCTGGCCGTGCGACCCTGACAGGCTCTGCCGGTCCGGCGAGAGTTTTTCAAGGTCATCCATGGATTGAAAGTTCAGGCCTTGAATCGTACTCGTACTCTGGCGCCAGCCGGTACTCGTACTCGTACTCGAAAAGAATGACGATGACGAGACCGATTTTCGATCACGATCGGCTGGATGTTTATCGCCTCTCGATCGATTACGTCGCTTTCTCGTTCAGAGTAGCGAAGGATCTTGGGGGCCTTCATCATCATGCGCGCGACCAATGGCTTCGTGCGGCACAATCGATTCCACTGAACATTGCCGAGGGTAACGGGAAGCGAAGTCTCAAAGATCGAAATCGTTTTCTCGATATCGCCCGTGGTTCGGCGTTGGAATGTGCCGCGATTCAGGATGTTCTTGCTGCGACCGATGGAATCGATGATGAATCACACGGCAAGTTAAAACGAGTGCTTAAACGCATCGTTTCGATGCTGACGCGATTGATTGCGCGAGGTGATGTGGTTCGAGAGGATTCCGCAGTGTACAATGCAGACGTCGAGTACGAGTACCGCGATGCTGAGTACGAGTACGAGATCCGAACCGAAACGTAATGATGCCAGAACAATCGGTACACGGGAGTCGTGTTGCGTGGCGCGTTCGCTGCGCTCATCAACGTTTACTCACGACCTCGTGACCTCAAACGTTGTGGGGCGAAGCGATTCCGGGGAGTAAGAATTCACCAGGCTTTGCCGCTCCCATGGGATTTGGGGATGTCAGTATCGCCGCAGGCACGAGGAAAAGATGGCAGGCTTGAAATGGGTGATCTTGATTGTCGCCGTTTTTCTGGGCGGCCACGTGGTCTCGGCGCAACCCGCCGAAGATCCTGTGCAATCGGTTCCAGCCAGGAAATTACCCGGCTCGGAGGCGTCCACGGACCGAGACTTGCCTGCGCCGTTCCTCCGGGTCGAAGGCACTCGCATCGTCGACAGTGAAGGGCGCCAGGTATTGCTGCACGGCCTGAATGTGATCAGCAAGTCCAAGGCGGAGAATTATCTCAGTTGCCAATGCAGTAAATGCGTGAAGCGCTGCGCAGGATGAGTTTGTTGCCGACGATGGCCGGGTTGCTCATGCACATGTCGTCCTCGGCCAGGGTATTCGTCTGCAGGATTTCAAACGTGTCGCCAGCCCGGATCACGAACGTGACCCCATCTTCGTTGAGGCAAAATATCTTGTCGTTGTAGGCCCAAGGCGAAGCCGTGAAGGCGCGGCCGTTCGGGATTCGGCGGCGGCCAAAAATTTCCGTCCCGGTCGTTGCATCGTAACAAGCCAGGAAACCACGGTCGAGCAGAACATACAAGCGGTTCTTGTAGAGCAGGGGCGAAGGGTTGTACGGCCCTGCCCTTTCGTGACTCCAGGCAATCGATTCGTTACGCGTCTCGTCCTCTTGCAGGGTAATGTCGCCGGTGGCGCCAGCCCGGATGGCCAGCAGGGGCTTTTTCTTGTCCATCACGTAGCCCGAAGTGACATAGAGCAGATCACCATGAGCAAAAGGGGTGGGAATGGTGATGGACGACATGCCACCTAACTCATAAAGGAGGTTGCCCGACAGATCGTAGGAACGCACCTTGTTGGTGCCGGAGGTAATGATCTCGCTGCGCAGAGAATTTTGCCACAGGTAAGGAGTGGCCCAATTGCTCTTTTCATCCCGGGCCACGCGCCAAATTTCTTCTCCGGTCACTTTGTCGAGAGCGAGCATGTAAGATTTTTCATCATTGTCGTTCACGAGGTAGAGCCGGTCGCCATGGAGTATGGGAGAGGCTGCGGTTCCCCAGCCATAACGGGTTGGCTGGGCGGGGAAATCCTTCTGCCACAGCAGATCGCCCGTGAGGGTGAAGCAATAGAGTCCGAGATTTCCAAAATAAGCATAGAGATGCTGTCCGTCTGTAACCGGAGTTTCCGAAGCATAGCTGTTCTTCAAGTGCAGGCTGCCTGCTGGCTTGCCGCGGTGAACCATCCGCTGCCACTTCAGCTCGCCTGAATTGAGGTCGTAGCAGACCACCAGCCAGCGATGCTCCGACTCGGGTGCTTGCGGGCGGTTGCCGCCAAAGTAGAGGCCCTTTTTGGGTTCTTCCCCTTTCCCCAGGTTCTCAACCGTGGTCACGAAGATGCGATTGCCCCAGACAATCGGCGAAGACCAGCCACGTCCAGGAACCTCTTGTTGCCAGAGGATGTTATCATTCACACTCCACGATTCAGGTCGATCTCCATCGGAGACAACTGCGTTGGAAGTTTCACCACGCCAACTGGGCCAATTTTCCTGCCCTTCGCTGGCGAGTGCGTGGTAGGAAATCAGGAATGGGAGAATTCCGGCTAGGTAAAAATGAGTTCGCATTGTGGAGTTTCTTGTCTATTTGTGGTATTGCATGGCTGGCCAGCCACATGGCCTGGTACCTGCAAGTGGCCTGGTACCTACAAGATACAACAATTTCTTTGCTTTAAGTGCCCCTATTCCGTAGAATCATGGCATGCGGCTGGGAGCGATCGTCCGTATCGACTCCGAATGTTCTGCCAGTGAATCCTCCCTTGCTGCTACGGAACAGACTTACCATTTTCACGCACGCGCACTTTCCCTACGCAGTCTCGGCCGTCACGCTCGGGAACGCTGGTGAGAAATATCGGCGAACCCTTGTCGGCTGTCGTTGCGATGCCGTGCACTCTCTGGCTATGCAAGGAGATTTTGCCATGCGCAGGAACAGGCAGTATTCCGTGTTGACCATACTTGTCGCGCTGGCTTTTCCGGCACTCTGGCCTGTGGCTGCGCAAGCGGAAGAGGCGGGCGGTTTGTGGCGGCTGCTCCTTGGGGATTCATCGCAGGAATCGGCCGAGCATGGCGAGAAGGCGCACGCGACGCATGAGCAGGCGGAAATGGTCAAGATCACGGCCACCGCGGACTCCACCGCACTTCCGCTGCATGATTTTTGTCTCAATACGGATGGCAACATCCTGGCCGGGGTCGGCGGCGAACCGGGCGAGATCCGCATCCTCGACTCCGACGGCAAATACCTTGCGACCTGGAGTGTTCCGATCAAGGTCGAGGCGGTCGGCATCGCTCAAGATGGCCATGTCTACGTTGGGGGAAGTGGCAAGTTGCTCAAGCTCGATGGTGAGGGAAAGGTGGTGCGGGAGGCCGTTTCGCCCCATATCGCGACGTTTGAGACGAACCAGGAGGCAATTCGCGAAGAGTTGGTGAAGCAATACGAGCAACAGGCAAAGATGCTTGGACAGCAACTGAAAACGTATGAAAAGCGGATTGATCAACTCCAAGAAAAGATCGGCAAGCAGGAAGAAGAGATCGAGGCCCTCGATGCGTTGATGCACGCCAATGTCGAATCGGCCGAGGGGGAAACGGACATGGTTGAAGACGCTGGTGTTTCCGCGGTGGCTGGAAAACCCGAAGGAGATGGCGAGAAGGAAAATACAAACGGGGTGGAGCAAAAGAAGGCCACCCCTCCGATCGATCAAAATGCGATCCGTGAAAAACAATCGATCGCGCGACGGCTCCTGCGTGACAAGAGAATGCTCAAGGCGTTTCAAAATGGATTGGAGTCGATTAAAGAATACGCCGAACAGACCGGTGGTGGGGAACTCACGGATGCTCAAATCGATGCTCAAGTGAAGAGGATGCTTCAACGGAAGCAAAAGATCTCTTCGATCAGCGCCGCGGGCGAGGATGTCTTCGTGACTTGCCTCGCCACGGTAGGGCATGGTTTTGATATTTGGCGAATGGACCAGCAGTTTGAAAACGCCAAGAAGATCGTCGAAGGGCTTTCCGGGTGTTGCGGCCAGATGGATGCGCGTGGAGGGCCGGATGGCCTCTACGTGGCCGAAAATGGCCGCCATCGCGTATGCAAATATGACCGTGAAGGCGAATTGCTCAAAACCTGGGGCAAAGGGGCTCGGAAAGGTCTACGTGGTTTTGGCGGTTGTTGCAATCCGAAGAATGTCGCCTTCGGGCCGCAGGGAGAGGTTTATACGGTCGAAGACACGAGCGGGCGAGTCAAACACTATTCACCCGACGGTGAGCTGCTCGGTCTCGTCGGAACGGTCCAAATTGGCGATGGTTGCCTCGATATCTCAATCGCGGTCAGTGCGTCGGGAGATCGGGTCTATGTGCTCGACACCGATGCGGACCGTATCGTGATCTTGAAGCGGAAAAATGTCGCGGAGGAGAGCCCGAATCATGAGGAAGCCGGCGGTGGCTGACCCCAAGGAAGGGCATAAAAGGAATATTCAGCAGAGAAAAAACCGTGAAATTCTATCTATTGTTCGCCATCTTCCTGGGATCGACCCATCTTGTTTCAACGGCCGTCGAGGATGGTTCCGCCGCCGAGCGGCAGCGTCCACCTCTCTCCCTTGTGGTGATGGACCCTCTGGCACGACCGCTGTCCTGTCCGTGTGTCGAGGGTTATGCGCAGCGGAAGTACGAA
>JAJRWS010000178.1 GCA_024276705.1 Planctomycetota bacterium
AAGACATCGCCCCCAACGAACCCATCCCGGAGATTTGACTCTGGGTGGCACCTCACCGGGCAGCGGAGCAGGGGCGCCGCCGGTTCCATTTTTGGATAGGTGTTGGGTATCACTGGCCTGCTTGTCAACCAGCGTGAGCAAGGTTAGGCTATGGGTAATGTGCGTCGAGATGAACGGCCTTGGGACGCGATGCCTAATTGCTATCAGGCAGTCCCTGAAACTCCTATATGTTGTCCTTCAAACACGCTCGCATTTATCCGTTACTACTGAGACCAACTGGAGCCTCTCCTTTCTTCCTATTCCCCCTGGTTTGCGTCACGCAAGTGGCTGCACTGCTAGCACTTACGATCCACAAGCGCGAAACTCATTGGTTTGAAACGGCACCAATTTCTGGTGATGCAATTTAGACGGTCAGATTTCGCCCGGATCTCTCATGCGGCTGGGGGATTGTGACGACATGAACGATAGTCACGGGATGCCTCCCGAAGACGCATTTTTTGAAATCCGATCTTACGCTCATCATAAGACTACCGATGGATGACCGACCCAGTAGGAACACTAAAAACTAGCATCCCACATACCTTGGGGATCGGTCTCGTTCTCATGGCGGTTGGCTGCTCGCTCTCATCGAAAAAGGCCGAGCCGGTGTTTCGTCGTGCGCAGCTTCGGCGCGCAGCCCCGGTGGTCGACGGTGAGATTCGCCATGAGATTGCATCAGGAAAGACCGGTGCGGACGAGAGTCTGGCTGGGGGCGAAAGCCGGGCTGGGGACGAGAGTCTGGCCGGGGACGAAAGCCAGGCAGGTGGCGAAAGCTGGGCGGAAAGCGAAGTGACCAAGGTCTCCGCGCAATCAGAGCATACCGGGGCAGGGCAATCTCAGCATGTATCGCTGCCGCTAGCAGAAGAGATCCGCGATGAACCAATAGCGCCCGAGCCTCTGGATGGAAACACCGAGGTGATTCCAACCCCGGAGGCAGAGTCGACTGGGCCGCTTCGGTTGCAGGATGTGATCGATTCGGTTTATGCATCCTATCCCCTGCTCGAGGCCGCGTCTTTGGCACGACCGATTGCGGACGGAGAGGTGCTTTCCACCTGGGGTGAGTTCGATCGCAAGCTCAAAGGGGGCGGAACGAGCGGGCCGCTCGGGTTTTATAAGACTCATCGTTACGGTGCCGGCATGAGCCAGCCACTCTTTTCCGGCGGCGAGCTCTTCGGAGGTTACAAGATTGGACGCGGCAACTTTCAGCCCTGGTTCGGCGAGCGTCAAACCGACGACGGTGGCGAGTTCAGCGCGGGAGTCGTGATTCCCCTGGCGCAGAATCGACGAATCGATGCCCGCCGGGCGGCCCTTTGGCGAGCGACCTATGGGCGTGACGCGGTGGAGCCGGAGATCCAAACACAAACCATAGCGTTTATCTGGCAGGCTTCTTATGCCTACTGGCAGTGGGTGGCCGCGGGCCAGAACCATCAGATTGCCGTATCGTTGCTGAAGATTGCTCAGCAACGTAACGAGGGCTTGGAAAAACGGGTCGAAGCTGGTGACCTACCGCGAATCGTGCTCACGGACAACCGGCGGCTGATTGTTTCCAGGCAAGCGACGCTCATCGATACCCAACGAAAACTACGACAATCGGCCATCAAACTCTCGCTGTTTCTGAGAGCTCCCAATGGAGAACCAATGATCCCGTCCGAGGATCTGCTGCCGGGAGCGTTTCCAGAAGCCATCTCGGTTGACCCAGAGCAAATGGAGAGTGATATTCGCAGCGCCATGGCGAATCGCCCCGAATTAGTATTCTTGAACCTAGTACGGACACAACTGGGTGTCGATTTGTCCCAGGCCCGCAATCTGTACCTGCCTGAAGTGGACGCCGTGCTGCTGACTTCCAAGGACATCGGCGGCGCGGCCAGCTACAAGGGAGACAAGACGCCATTTGAGCTGGAAGCATCCTTGCAGGTCAACGTTCCCCTGCAGCGCCGCAAGGCGCGAGGAAAGATCCAGGCGATTGAAGGCAAACTACAGCAAGTATCGGTGAAAATAAAATTTACGCAGGACAAGATTGCCACGGATGTTCAAGAGGTTTACGCAGCGTTGCAAGCTGCCTTCGATCGGATCACCAGGGCCCGCGAAAGCCTGCAACTTGCTCGCACCATGGAGGAAGCTGAGCAGCGCAAGTTTGCTTTGGGTGACAGCAATCTGTTGCTGGTTAACTTGCGCGAGCGAGCAACGGCCGATGCGGCAAAAACTGTTTTGCAATCACTGCTGGATTACTTTCAAGCTCAGGCCGACTATCGTGCCGCGATGGCTTTGGATGTAAACGTAGAAGGTACATCGTATCCATGAATCAGCAAACGGCAACCACGAATCAGCAATTCGCGGAATTGTTGGAATGGCTGGCAGCGGAATGCAACGTCACGTTTGACCGTGTGATCGCCAAACGAGCGGTTCAGGAAGCACAGCGTGGCTGGCCGGGAAGCGAGCAGGATCAGTGGTGGAAATGGCTTATCGAAGCTGGCGATAGCATGGGCTTGCGAGTCCGTGTGGTCGAGTTCACCTTCGAGCAGGCTTTACAGGGTGTTCGCGATAAGACCTTGGCGGTCCATCTGTCGAACACATCGCAGGCCTGGCTGCTGATCCACAGGCAACGTCGCCGCAAGTTTCACGTGATCACGGCGGAAACGGGGCGTGATGGGCGCTGGGTTTCGCGTTCACAACTGTCCGCGTTGATGGGCAACCCGCCCCAGGATGAACTGCTGGTTTGGGTTGTGGTCGAACCGGCGAGGACTTGCCAGTTGGCGGAGGAGAGGCATACGGAAACGCCGGGCCCGCCACCCAAACCGCTGGCCCGCCTCTGGATGATGCTGGCCGCGGAACGACCGGATATGTGGGTTGTGCTGGTGTTTGCCCTGTTCGTGGGTGTGTTGGCTTTAGCGACCCCTTTAGCAGTCGAGATGTTGTTCTCCACGGTTGCTTTTGGGCGTTCCTTGCAGCCGATTGTCGTGCTGGCGGTGATCCTATTTGCTTTTCTCGCCTTCTCCGCCATCGTTCAAGCGGTGGAAAAGTATGTTGTAGAACTCATTCAGCGGCGGTTGTTTGTCCGCATCGCAGGAGATTTGGCCTATCGGCTACCACGTGTCTGCCGAAGCGCGCTCGATGGGCAATTTGCTCCAGAATTGGCGAACCGCTTCTTCGACGTGGTCACTGTCCAGAAAGTGGTGGCGACCCTTCTGGTGGAGAC
>JAJRWS010000179.1 GCA_024276705.1 Planctomycetota bacterium
CCGCCTAATGTCAGTAGTTCCAAAAATGGCCGATGTAACCGACCCGGACAAGGTAGTAGCGGTTAAAAACGTCGTTGTACGGGGCGGCTTATCGCCCTGCTCCACGTAGAGCGACGCGACAATTGGAAAGTGCTGAATGTAGCCGTTGCCTGAACTCACTTGTGTACCGTCCCTAAGGAACCCATCCCATGAACGCCAAAAATTTACTTACTGCCGGGCTGCTGGTCTTTGTGGCAGCGGCCATCATCACGATCGTTGTCCGCGAGGGTGGCGGTAAGGACTCACCAGACATGACAGCCGTGTCGCCGGCGAATGCCCCATTGCCTGCCGAAGGGCTGATTGCTTACTACTTCCATGGGGAGATCCGCTGTCCAACATGCAAAAAAATTGAATCGTACGCGCACGAGGCTATTCAGACCGGTTTCTCGGAGGAACTGAATTCGGGTAAACTCACCTGGCGCGTGTTGAATTACGAGTTGCCCGCCAATACTCACTTCGCGACCGAATATGAAATCGCGGCCCCCACGATCGTCCTGGTCTGTGCTTCGCACGGTCAGCCGGAGGACTGGAGAAACCTGACCCGTGTCTGGGAACTGGTGGGCGACAAGGATGCATTTGTGAAATATGTCCAAGAGCAGACCCGAGAGCTGCTTACGAAGAAGGAAAGCTAACCCGAAAGGAAGGATGCAATGAGATTCCACCTGTGCATGATCGTGATTGCGGCGGCAATCTTGATCCGCGCCCCCGGCCCGACATTGGCTCAAGAGCAAGAGGTCCATCCTGGGCACCAGGTGGTCGCGATCTACTTCCACCGTACGCAGCGATGCCCCACCTGCAAGCGAATCGGCGCGCTGGTAGAAGAATCGATTCGCCAAGGTTACGCGAAAGAGTTGAAGACAAAAACCGTCGAACTTCGCCTGGTCGATTACCAGGACCGGAAAAACGCCAAACTTGTCAATCAATACAAAATCAAGGGACCGATCCTGGTGCTGGCGAATGTGGCCAACGGAAAAGTCATCCAGTGGATACCGATGCCTAAAGTCTGGCAACTGGTGGGCAAACCGGCGGCGTTTCATGCCTACGTCCAGAAGGGCGTCAAGAAATATCTGGCCCAGGCCCCGAAATGAATGGAGCCGAAACCATGACTGAATTTTTCATCGCGGCGGCCTCGGCTCTTTGGCTGGGGGTGCTCACCTCGATCAGTCCCTGCCCCCTGGCGACGAACATCGCCGCCATCAGCTACATCGGTCGCCGCGTGGACAATACGCGCAGCGTGCTGCTGGCGGGCTTGCTCTACACAGTGGGCCGAGTGGCTGCCTACCTGGGACTCGCTTTCATCCTGGTCAGCACCGCGCTCTCGATCCCGCAGGTTTCCCTGTTCCTGCAAAAGTACATGCACCTGTTCCTGGGGCCCATGCTGATCCTGGTCGGCATGTTCCTGGTCGGGTTGATCCAGGTGAATCTGGGCGGGGGGGGCGTCTCGGAAGGGCTTAAGCGGCGGGTTGACGCACTGGGTATCTGGGGTTCACTCTTGCTGGGAATCGTGTTCGCACTGGCCTTTTGCCCGACCTCAGCCGCCCTGTTTTTCGGTAACGTCATGTCCTCGCTCAAAGCCGAATCGACCATCACCTTGCCCCTGCTTTACGGCATCGGGACCGCCCTGCCCGTCATCGTCTTCGCCGTGCTGATCGCCTTTAGTTCCCAGGCCCTCGGCAAGACATTCAACGCCGTCAGCAAAGTCGAGTGGTGGGCACGGACCGTAACAGGCGGAGCCATCCTGCTGGTCGGCATCTGGCTTACGGTCCAGACACTGACACGCGGCACCTAACCATCAGTCACGTACCACCTGCAGAGCAGGTGGCTTGAGGAAGGCCCCTAAAAGGGGCCGTAGATCAGCCATTGTTGCCCACACCTATCGAAATCGAAATCGGGATCTAAGTCTTCGATTTCGATACCGATTTCGAGCACCATTTTCGTCGGAACGGCGGAGCCTAATGAATTCTCACCAGCAGAGCTGGTGGTTTACGGACAGCAATGAGGAAACACGAAAGGAGAGTGATAGGATGATCGAAAAGGTTCTCTCGATGCCGGAGGATGCGTTCCTGGCTATTGGGCCGGTAACACCTTACGTACTGGAGCGCAAGCCGGGCGTCTTCGAGGCCAGGCCATGCACGTACTGCGATGAAATGACGTTCGTGGACAAACTGGTCGATACGGACGACGGGCCAGTCTGCCTGGGTTGCCGCGACTCGAAAGGCTGAGAAAAGGACGCTTCGCCATGTTGTTCTTACTGGCCGTCTTGATGTTTATGGTCGCCGTTGTGTCCTCGATGCTCGGCCAGGGCGGCGGTGTGCTCTACACGCCCATCCAGGTCTGGTCGGGTATCGATTTTCATATTGCCGCCACGACCAGCCTGCTGCTGATCATGATCATGTCGCTTTCGGCTTCGATCGTTTTCCGCAAAGCGAAGAAGATCGATTGGCCGCTGGTCCTGGTACTGGAAAGCAGTACGGCCCTGGGCGGTTTCGCCGGTGGGCTCTGGTCGGCCCAATTTTCCGGCCAGACACTTTCGGTCGTATTTGCGCTGTTGGTCCTGCTGGCATCTTTCTTCATGATCCGCACATTCGATACCAGCCGGTCTGGCGGAAAACAAGGGCAAAGTCTGTTCTCATGGAATCGCCAACTTGGCCTGGAGACGTACCGCATCAATCTGGCGGTCGCGTTGCCCGTGTCGTTCGCTGCCGGCCTGGTCAGTGGAATGGTGGGAGTGGGCGGCGGGATCCTCAAGGTACCGATGATGGTTCTGCTGTTTGGCATCCCCATGGATATCGCCATTGGTTCCAGCGCGTTGATGGTCGGCATCACCGCGGCAGGAGGTTTCGCCGGCCACCTGGCGAGCGGCCATTGGGACTGGCGGACATCGCTCGTGCTAGCCGTGGCGGTCTTCGCCGGTGGCCAAATCGGCAGCCGTATCTCACTGGGGCTCGACAAAAAGAAACTCAAGAAAGGTTTCGGTTGGTTTCTACTGCTCATCGCATCCTTAATGATTGCCCGGCTCTGGCTGAGCGTTTGACACCAGGAGTAGGCAACCACATAACGTGGCTAGGGACACTTTGCCCATATTGATAGGGAGACAAACATGGCGATCAAATCGGTTGGTTTTGTGGGTGGCGGTCGCGTTGCCCGGATTCTGCTGGGAGGTTGGGCCAAGAGCGAAAGTCTTCCATCTGAGATTGTTGTCAGCGATCCTGACGAGCGCGTGCTGGAGCGACTCACGGAAAGCCACCCGCAAATTGCCGTTGCGACCAACGGCAATGAGAGAGCCGCCTCGCAAGACATCGTTTTTCTGGCCCTGCATCCACCGGCAATCGCCGGGGTCGCAGCAAAGGTCGAAAACCTGATACCAGTCAAGCCACTGGCGGAACTCGAGGCGCCCTTCCGCGAGGCCTGTCGCACGAGGCCTCCCTCCCTCCTGGAGAAGATTCGGCCTTAGAACGGATGACAAATCAAAGGACAAATCAAAGGGGAGCCTCCCTATACTGTTCGGCCCGGGGTTTGCGGTATGCGCGAAGTGAATATTGCTTGAAAACTGGCAGAGCCGCGTAGCGGCGGCAGCATTTAGCCGTGGGTGTAAACCCACGGACCGAGTTTTATTTTAAAACCACAAAGCCGCGTAGCGGCGGCATCGAATAAGTAACCATGCCCATGAAAAAAATGATGCCACCGCTACGCGGTTCAGGCTTTTTGGCACACGGAGCCCGTGGGTTAGCACCCACGGCTAGACGATTCCGCCGCTTCGCGGCTATCGGAGTCCTACTCAACGTCGGGGGGATGCGTGGAAGTTCTCCGATCCTGTCAAGACAAAAGTTTATTAGTAGCACCCCGCAAGAAACGAGCGCGTAGCGAATCCCAATCCAGCACAAGCGTCCCACCGGTCGATTCATGCTGTTTCGACCAGTGCATCAGCAAATCCAGGCAGGAGTGGTCAATGTAGTGGAGATGCGTAAAGTCAACATGAAGCTCTGCGCCGCGAGGAATCTTTTCCAGCACCGCGGCCAGGCGGGGGAGTCGGAAAAAAGTCGCCGATCCGTGCAGGCCCAGGACCGCTTTGCTCGAAGCCCGGCTGATGTCGAGCTTCGTAGCCAGATGCGAAAACGTATAGAGCAGTTTGGCAGCCGACAGGCCCATGCCGACAAGCACGCCGGTAAGCAGATCGGCAAACACGATCGTACCGACCGTTGCCGCGTAGATGGCCACTTCGCCTCTGCCGTAATGCTGCAATTCGCGGAGCGACTTCATGTCTACCAGTTTGTACCCCGTGTAGACTAACATGGCCGCCAGGCTCGCGGTGGGAATGGAATTCAGAACGAATGTCAGTGCAACGACGAACAGCAACAGCCAGACTCCGTGCAGGATGGCGGCGAAGCGGCTTTGAGCGCCCGCTTGCACATTGGCCGAACTGCGCACGATCACACCTGTCATGGGCAGCGCACCGAGTAACCCGCAGAAGCTGTTGCCAATGCCTTGCGCCACGAGTTCCCGATCATAATTGGTTCTCGGGCCCTGCTGCATCTGATCGACAGCCGTTGCACACAATAAGGTTTCCGCGCTGGCCAGAACCGCCACCAACAATGCGACGGGGAGTAACTCCGTCCAGGTGGAGGCAAGCATATTCCAGGCGGGAAAGCGAACATCGTCCCACAGGTTAACAGGCGCTTCAACGTAGAGTACCGGCAGGGCAGCCAATGCGGCCACAACGGAAGCCAGAACCACAGCGACTAATGGAGCAGGTACGGCGCGCAGTTTCTTGGGAGCGAGCGATTGCCAGAACACCATCAGCAAGATGGTGAATACACCAATAGCCGCGGCCCACTGATGACTCTTCAAATCGGTAAAATCTGATGGCGTGAAGACCTTCGCCACAGCTGCGGGAATGCTGACCAGGTTCTCCGCCCCACTGCCTTTCGGTTTGTCGTCAATCATGACATGAAACTGGCTGGCCATGATCAGAAAGCCAATTCCTGCCAGCATCCCTTTGATCACGGCCGGCGAGACGGCGCGAAACCATTGTCCCAATCGCATCAACCCGGCGATGACCTGAATCAAACCGGCCAGTAGAACGATCGGCCCCAGTGCCTGCAAACCGTGATCCCGGACCACATCAAATACAATAACCGTCAGACCGGCTGCTGGCCCGCTGACTTGCAACGGGCAGCCGGCAATCCAACCAACGACAAGTCCTCCCACAATCCCCGTGATCAAACCGGCGGCTACGGGAACTCCCGATGCGATTGCAATGCCCATGCATAGAGGCAATGCCACCAGAAATACGACAAACGATGCCAGCAAATCGCCACGAATCCGTGTTCCCCAGGCTCGCCTTGTTTTCATCCACGACGATTTCATTTCATCCTCCGTCCATTCTTATACCGTTTGGTTAAACCAGGGCGAAACGCCGACCGCTCGTACGTCTCAAGTGTGGCAACACGTCGTTGTCACCCTCCAACCGATTCCAGCATCAAGCGACCGATTTCAATGTCCTATCTTTCTCTGGGGATAGACGGGCCGATGCATCCACGGCAAGTTTCTCCGCCAGAGACTCCGTTTCTTTTGTTGGTCTTTTGAGCAGGCTCAGGGTGCCCCGCGCCGAATAGAACACGCCGACAACAAGCAAACCATGCAAGGTTGTCGTCTCCGGTGCGGCATAATTAATCAGCCAGCCAAGGGCTCCGACAACCAGGCAGCCGACCGCTGCCCCAAAGCACAACTTGCTTTCGTCGTTGAATTGTTTCCTGTACAGATCAACCGTGTGCTGAATGGAGTATCGCTTCATGGATCGTTCTCCTGGATATTTGGAAACGGATGCATCTAGCCACCGCCCTGGTGACATAGTTTCCTGGACGTAATTTCCTGGGCAACGGCGTTCGTGGACGAGTCCGGTGTAGACGCGTGGCATGGATCGCCGTAAAAGTATTCAGTGCCTTTTATCCGGCGGATGAAGCCGACTTGGACAACCTTGTCCAAATGACAATACCCTTCGCTGGCGGCTTATTCACCAGCTACTCTTGTTCCCACAAAGTGGGTTGGAAAGCATTGAAATATAGATGTCTATCGATCTACGGAAGCCACGAGCCCGGCGACGGACCCGGTGATAAAACGAGATCGAAGAAGCCCCGGCGCCCTTTAACAACGCAGGGGAACGAGAAAATCGTTCTGCAGACGGTGCCCCGCCTGAGTCGCGACCCGAGACATCCTAGCAATGGCGCATGATCGGCAGTCGCTATTTGTGATAGAGCTGAGAGCTTGCTCCATGCGGCGGCAAGCAGTGCAGCGACGTTCGACACGAATCACGCATTCCTTAGCGCTTTCATGACCCTCTATGGGGCAATTGCATTCGGGCCCACTGCACTCATGCTGGCACTGCAAGCAACCGACGAAATCGATTGGCACAAACGCAGCCAGCATCAAGAGGCATGACAGCAGCCAGCGTGTGACCGAAGTCACAAAAAGATGCTGACAGGGTACCTGCAGGACGCCGCACATCGCATTGCTCGCATGAAAGAAAAAGTCATGGTAACTCGGCCAGTTCCAATTCCATGCTTGCACCGCATGTCTGACGAACCGGCTCTATTCCTATCGGCACTTTCGTGGTTTGGTCCGCAACAATTCGCTTCGATGCGCATCGGTCAGGAAAGGACTCGCCGCTGATCGTCGATCTGGCACTTCACGACCGATTCGATACAGCTAAACAGACTGGTCAGGCATTTGACACGCAGGCGGTAGAAGACCATCTGGCCATGTTTCTCGCTCTCGACGATCCCCGCATTTTTTAGTTGGGCCAGATGACGCGAGACGGTCGACATGTCGCTGCCGATCACTTCGGTCAGGTCGCAGACGCATGCTTCTTCCTTGGCCGCCAGTTCATCGACCAACTTCAGCCGGGCTGGGTGGGCGAGCGCCTTGAGGACCTTGGCCCGAGTTTCATACTTGGCCTTTTCCGCTTTCTCTGCTCGGTTCATGAAGATTCCTCATGGCTATTGCGTATTTGCATCTTTGGCCAATTATACGTCAAGGCCGCGTCCTCGTCAATCACCATGGATGCATGCGTCTCACGATCACAAGGACTCCGTTTCGACTCCACGGGCATCACGAACTCGTGCCGATAACGGCGCGAGTTCCATTAAGGCGGCGATCGCCCGTCGCGCACGGCTCACGCTCCACGATTCCAACATCAGCGATACGGAGAAACCTACGTAAGTGTTACGTGGAATTTCTTTTTTTTACTGCGAGCTTGTCTCATTGCCGCCACCCTCCTCTGCATCCTTCGGTTCGAACCAGGGGTAAATGGCTGGCAGGACAACAAGCGTCAACAGGCTGGACGTCAGGACACCGCCAATGACGACCGTCGCCAGGGGCCGCTGAACTTCGGCCCCGGAACTCGTGGAGATCGCCATCGGGATGAAGCCCAGGGCATCGGTCGTAGCGGTCATCAGGACCGGTCGTAACCGGTCCAAGGCGCCTTGATACACGGCTTCGCCGATATTTATGCCATTTTGCCGCAAGTGCCGTACGTGCTCGATTAGCACGACACCATTCATCACGGCAATACCGAACAGGGCGATGAAACCAACGCCGGCCGAGATGGAAAACGGCATGCCGCGAACCCAGAGAGCCAGAATGCCGCCGGTCGTGGCAATCGGCACGTTCAAGAAGATCAAAAATGCCAGGCGCCCCGATTTGAATGTCATGTAAAGCAGCGAGATTATCAGGAAGAGAGCCAACGGCACCGCAACCGTCAACCGGGCGGTGGCCTCTTGCAAGTTTTTGAATTGACCGCCCCAGGCCACACGATATCCGGGTGGCAGGTCGACTTTTTCCTCGACCGCTTGCCGCGCCGCAACCACAAAACTGGCAAGGTCCCGTCCTCGGACATTCACCTGGATCAGGAAGCGGCGGCGGATCTCGTCGCGGCTGATCTGGGCGACTCCCGGGCCAACGGTGATGTCCGCCAGTTGTTCCAGTGGAATTTGTCGACCGCTGGGATCGGCAACCTTGAGGTGCTTCAAGGTTTCCACATCCGCACGCCATGCAGGTCCGAGGCGGACTTGTAGCGGGAATCGGCGTTGGCCCTCGAAGACCTGCCCAACTCGTCTGCCACCGATCACGGAGACCGCGTCCAGCACATCGCTTGCATTGATACCATAACGGGCAATCTGCTCGCGCCGAATAAGCATTTTGATATAGGGCAAACCGCCGGTCTGTTCCGCCTGAACATCCGCGGCTCCTGGAACCTTCTGGACCACTGCCGCAATCTGATTCCCTAATTCCTTCAGCTTTTCCAAATCGTCGCCGTACAGGCTGATACCGATGTCCGAACGGACCCCGGCAATCAATTCCTGCACGCGCAACTCGATAGGCTGGGTAAAACTAAAATTGTTGGAGGGGATTTTAGCCTCCAAGACTTCTTTCATTGCTGCAATCAGCTCGACCTTACTGTCGTAACGCCATCCTTCCTTCGGTTTGAGCATGACGAAAATATCGCTCATTTCGACCCCCATGGGATCGGTCGCGATCTCTGCCCGGCCCGTTTTCGAAATCACCGAGTTAATCTCATCGGAAAAGGCCTCCAGCAATGTTTTCTCGATCGCCGTGGTCATTTCGACCGACCGTTCTAGTGACACGCTGGGCAGGCGGATGGCTTGCACCGCCATGTCCCCTTCGTCCAGTTTGGGAACAAACTCCGCCCCAAAACCGAGTGCAATCACAATTCCGATGGAGAACGCGGCCAGCGCGCTCAGTAGCACCGGCAACGGACGGGCAATCGCCAGCCGCAACAGGGGTTCGTACCCCTTTTTGATCCAGCGCACCAGGAAAGCTTCCTTCTGGCTGAACTCGCGGGCCAGAAACAACGAAACCAATACCGGCATCACGGTCAATGACAGAATCAGTGCGCCAATCAAAGCAGACATGAAGGAAAAAGCCATGGGCCGAAACATCCTCCCTTCGATACCTTGCAGCGAGAGGATTGGCAGGAAGACAATAATCACGATTGCTCCAGCAAACAAGATCGGTCGCCCAACCTCGTGCCCAGCTTCACGAAATACATCCAGCCCCACGTACTTCAACTGAGGATTCAAGCGTTTCGCTTCGGCAACATGTCGGATTGCGTTTTCGACCATCACGACCGAACCGTCGACAATGATGCCAAAGTCCAATGCGCCCAGACTCATCAGATTGGCCGACACGCCGAAGTATTTCATCGAGATGAAGGTAATCAAGGCCGAAAGGGGAATGGCCGAAGCGACAATCAGCCCGGCCCGGAGGTCGCCAACCAGCAGGAACAGCATGATGACCACAAGAATCGCACCGCCACTGATGTTCTCCGTCACGGTGTTAATCGCCCGGCGAATCAGCTCGGTACGATCGTAGAACGGATCGATCGTAACGCCTTCAGGCAACGTCTTCTCAATCTCAGCAACCTTTTTCTTGACTCGATCGACCACAACACGAGAGTTTTCGCCCATCAGCATCATGACGATACCGACCACGGCCTCGCCGCGACCGTCGCGCGTAACGTAACCTTGACGAAGGATGGGGGCAAACCGCACCTCGCTAATGTCCCGAATAAGGACGGGAGTACCGTCCTCACGGGCATCCAATACGATGTTGGCGATATCTTTAAGCGATTGTACGAGGCCTACGCCACGAATCAATCGTTGCTCTTCATGATGGACAATGTAGCCTCCCCCCGCATTGGCGTTATTTTGTTGTAATGCCTCGAACACTCGCTTCAGTGGTATTTTATAATTCAGCAGGGCGTTCGGATCGATCTGGACTTCGTAAGCTTTCAATTCACCGCCGAAGGTATTGACCTCGATGACACCAGGCACACTCCGTAATTGAAAAGCAACTTGCCAGTCGAGGATGGTACGCAACTGCTGCAGATTGTAGTCGTAGCCTTCCTTAGCGCGGACTTCGAACTGATAGATCTCGCCCATGCCCGTAGCGATGGGCCCCATCGCGGGAATCCCGAAGCCTGCTGGAATCTGCTCACGCGCTTCGGTCATTCTTTCATTGACCTGCTGCCGAGCCCAATAGATATCGGTTCCTTCCTCGAACACAATCGTCACATTCGAGAGCCCAAAGCGGGTGACGCTGCGTATCTCGGCGACTCGAGGGATACCACTCATCGACGTTTCTATCGGAAACGTGATGAACTGCTCCATCTCAACCGGACTGAGCGCGGGAGAATTGGTCAGGACCTGAACTTGAACATTCGTCAAGTCAGGCACCGCATCCACGGGCAATCGCAGCATTGACCACACTCCGATGGCGACCACCAAAACCACCAGCAGCAAAATGACAAAGCGGTTGTCCAGGGAAGCATCAATGATTTTGTTAATCATCCGACATCAGCTCCTTTAGCATTTCCGACTTGAGCGCGAAACCGCCAGCGACGACAGCCTTGTCTCCCGACTGGAGTCCTGTTCGAATCTGCACGAACCCGTCGCTGCGGGCGCCTACCTGGACATCTCGTTTTTCAAACACTTCAGTACCAACTTGAACGAATACCACATCCTTGCCATCAATCTCCTGCAAGGCGGCCACCGGAACCGTGATCACGTCGGAGATGGTTCCATCGGGGAGCGAAACTTCCGCGAACATGCCTGCTTTAAGTTTTCGGTCGGGGTTGTCGACGATCGCGCGAAGTTGGACCGCGCGGGTTTCCGGATCGAGAATGTCGCCCCGATAAAAGATTCTGGCTTCCTGCACATGCTCCAAACCGGTAGTACGAAATTGCAGCGTATCCCCAAGCTGTTGTATTTTGGGTAAATCCTTCTGGTAAATATCCGCCTGGACCCAAAGGGTTGATAGGTCGGCAATCTGGAACATCTCCGTATCCTGGCCGACCCGCTCGGCCAGGACGACGTTCTTGCCGATCACCGTGCCGTCAAACGGCGCCCGGACTTCGTAATGGGCAATCGCTTCCCCTTCCTGGATCGGATCGATATCTTTCAAGTCTTTGGACCGATAGCCGAGGATATACAAACGTGATCGAGTGGCAGCGACTTCCTGCTCGGCTTGCTGCAGCTGCTGATCGGCAAGCAGCGCCTGCTGGGAAGCGGTGAATTTCAGTTGCTCCAAAACCGCTTGAAACGTGGCCTGGTCGGCTTCGAGCTGAGCTTTTGCCGCAATCACTTGTCTCCCGGCCGAGACTCCCTGTTCAGCCAGCGGCGCCAACCGCTGGTAGTCGCTCGCCGACTTGAACAGATTGGCATAAGCCCGTATGATTTGTTGGCGATTATCACCGAGTTGCCTGCCACCGAACATTATTTCGATTTTCTCCAGCGGTGGCCGGTCCGCCAACGCGAGAATGAGAGCCTGCGTATTGGTGTTGATCTCATCCATGAATTTGCTATTGATCTTCGCGTATTCCGCATTGAGGCAGTTTTTATAGAGCTCCAGCTTGGCGATACCGACTTCCTTGCTGTCGATGATGGCCAAAACCTGTCCTCGCTTCACATCGTCGCCAAACCTCACCTTGACCTCGTGAACCTGGCCGTCGACCAGGGAATAGATGTGTGCCAATCGATCTTCATTCAGCGCGATCTTGCCAGTCACCCAAGTGTTTCCGGTCAACTCGGAAAGCTTGACCGGTTCGATGCGAAGCCCTGCCACGGACCACTTGCCCTTGGAGAGTACGAGTTGGCTCGATTCCTCCTCATTCTCTTCCAGTTGGCCTCCTCTTTCCTCGCCATGATCATTCCGGCCAACGCCTTCTCTGACAATTGGCGATGGCAAGAATACCTTCGCGGCCAGATACGCTCCAATGGCTCCGGCCGCGAACGCAACCACGCCTACTACCAGCAGCGCGGAAAGGGATCGCTTGCCAGCCCAGAAATTTTCAAAGGGTAGTCCTCTCATGATCGGGTCTCCCAGGATTCTTGCCGCTGCCAGGCGCGCATGGCAGACACCTCCGGGCATTCAACCGCTCGGAGATTGCAGCAGGCTTTGGCAACAAGCTGCGAAAGCAGAAACAAATTGCCCTGATAGTAAAGGATACGTTCGATCCCCGCATGCTCACCCCAAAGGCGATCACGGACGGATTTTCGGGCCGCGTAGAGCCAGATGCGTCCCATGGGATTAACCATCCGCAACTTGGTTGCCATCAGCCAAACACTGGCGTCCGGCAACTCGGGATTGCTGATCACCAGGTCGATCTTCGCATAGGCGTAAATCCTTGCCACATCGACGGCCCGCGTGGCACGGTAAACTTCGTGACCCAACGTGCGCAGATCATTCTCCAAACGTGCGAACACTTCATCACGATGCTCGACCAGGAGAATCTTGGCAGCCGATCTGCCGTTGCGCGGCATGGGCCCGGATAATTGGGGAAACTGGCGTGAACAATCCCAGTAGGAACGATCCTTAATGACAATCATGACTCTTCCTCCATGGAAGGACTTTTAGCAGTACCAGGCGGTGACCGATGAAGCCAACCCGGGCAGGAGGGCCAGCAGCAAAAGCATCGGTTCTCGAGTGGCTTAGGATCGTTCGAGAAATAACTGTCCGATGTCCCCTCGCCCCTTTGGGGAGAGGGCAGGGTGAGGGGTCTGGAAATATGCCAGTTATTTCTCGAACGATCCTTACCGCCCTGCCCCACGTAGGGCACTGTGGCAATTGGAGTACTGACTACGAATGGCGACACGGATAAAAATCGATGCGCCAACGCGACAATCTATGGCGAAACAATCAGAGGTTCAGTCGCGAGATAGCGATACACTGCTCGAGCGCAGTGATGGACCGCAATGGCCCTTGCGACGATGCCGCTCGTGCATTGACGAAAGCGGCCGCTGGAACAGGGTTCCACGAGCTTGAGAGAAAACCTCCACCGGCAGGGAGGACCGAGGACTCCAATCCGGAGTCCCACCAGGCAGGCAGCGCATGGCAGCAACACTGCGATGCCAGACAGCGTGCCAACAGAGTCATCCCGCTCGATTGACTAGCGCAAGCCAGTCGGTTTGCCGGCTCAGGACAGCAATAGGCGGAGCAGGTCCACGGCCCGATCTGGAGGCTGAGAATGGCAAGGAGCATGAACGCTACCCAGGCATTCTTCCGCGGACGCTCGCCCGCGACCCATCGCGGATCATTCCGCAATGGGCCGGACGTGTTACATGGTAACCTAATGGTCGTGTCCATCGTGCTCGTCATGCCCTTCATGATGATGATGTTCGACTTCTCCGGAATAAGGAGTGCCGTCAATCGTGACCCGCAGCTTCCCGCTGGCTTCATGCTCGTGCAATGCCTCAAACAAGGATTTATCCGCCGCATTGAACTGGGAGGCTTTCCCCCCAGCTACACCGGCAGCCGCCAATTCATAGGACTGGGCCTTGCCGTCCACCATCAAATTCATGGTAATCGTCGCCTGGTCGATGGTCAACTCTTTCATGTCTTTGTCCAGCATGTAAACAGTCACCGCGTGCGCATCTTCGTTCTCAACCAGCTCCGCATGGTACTGGTGATTAAGGCCTAACTCGATCACGTGGCCTCCGTGAGGTCCCTCGTGTTCCGCGCTATGATCATGGCCGTCGTGGTCTCCCTCAGCGTGGTCATGGCCATCGTGTTCCCCTTCGGCATGGTCGTGGCCTTCGTGTTCCCCTTCGGCATGGTCGTGACCGTCGTGATCACCCTCCTCATGGGCTTGGCCATTACCCGCTCCTGCCTGGGAACCTGGGGATGCCGCCGGTTTCTGCTCATTCGAACAACCACTGACAAAAATCGCCAGCGCGAACATGGCAAGTAAACAGGGCAGAAAATTAATTCGTTTCATCGTTTCTCCTTTAGGTTCGATGTCGCCGCTGCGCGGCTTTATGATTTCAAAAAACCAGTCCCGTGGGCTCACGCCCACGGCTAAATGCTGCCGCCGCTACGCGGCTATGCCATCATTGCCCCCAACCTCCTAACCGCTACCTTCCTTTTTCCTGAGCCCTAAACCCTACACGTTAAACATAAAGGTCAAAACGTTTTGCAATCATGCTCGCAAGGCGCGCGCATGTTACAGACTGAGACTCTAACACCTGGGCGTGTGGGGGCCCGCCTGGCATCATCAATCATAAATCATAAATCATAAATCTCTTCTTTCCCGACACCTGACACCCGATACCTGACACCTCAACCTTCAACCTTCAACACTCAACTCTCTTCCCCTTCCTCGACCAATGGCACCTCGGTGGTATTGGCCGAGACGATCCGTTCGCCAGCCTGGCAGCCGAAACGCCAGAACAGAGCCGGCCGCACGAAAAATTCAAGTGTTGTGCTGCTCAGCAACCCACCAATGATGACCGTGGCCACCGGATAAAGTATTTCCTTGCCCGCCTCACCTGCCGACATGGCCAATGGCACCAGGCCAATTCCGGAGGTCAAAGCGGTCATCAATACGGGTGCCAGACGCTCCTTGCCCGCACGAACAATCATCTCCTTCGACCATGTCTCGCCCTCATGGCGGACCAGATGCAAGTAGTGGTTCAACAACAAAATGCCGTTTCGCGAAGCAATGCCACCCAGGGAGATAAAACCAACCATCGCGGCGATGGTCATCGTCTGGCCGGATAGCACCAAGGCAGCCACCGAACCAATGAACGCCATGGGCAGCGCCGCCATCACTTGGATCGCGAAATTGGCCGATCGGAACAGCGTGAACAGCACCATGAAGACGCCCAGCATGGATACTGTAAACAATATACCGATCACCCGGCTGGCCGATTTTTGGCTTTGGAACTGCCCGCCATACTCGACGAAATATCCGGCCGGCAACGAGGCAACAATAGGCTTTTGTTTACGTTGGATCTCTTCCACCACGTCCACCAGGCCTCGGCCGCCCACATTGCACTGCACGACAATCCGCCTCCGTACTTTTTCTCGATTGATCGTGTTCGGCCCAGTGTACTTGTAAATCTTGGCCACCGAACTCAGAAGGGTCGTGCCACCACTTGGCAAATCGATCGAGAGTCGTTTGAGTGCCTCGAGATCTTCTCGATATTTCTCTTCCATGCGAACCATCAGATCGAATGTTCGTTGTCCAAGCAGCACATCCGATACCACATCGCCGTTCATCGCCGTCGCGATATATTCGTTCACGTAGACGGGTGTCAGCCCATACAGTTTCAGCTTATCCCGATCAAGCTCGATCCGTAGCTGCGGAATTTCGATCTGTGGCTCGACCAACAAGTCGGTGACACCCTCGACCGAGCGCATGGCCGCGGCCATTTCTTGCGCCTTGCGCCGGAGGATATTCAGGTCGTCGCCGTAAATTTTTATGCCTACCTGCGCTTTTACTCCCGAAAGCATGTGCGAAATCAGGTGGGCCAGCGGTTGCTCGACGGTACTGACAACGCCGGGAATGCCCTCCATGGCGTGGCGAATGTCCTCCAGCACCTCTTCGCGTCCCCGGTCCACATTCGGATCGAAGCTGGTAAAGAGTTCGGTGATGTTGACCCCTTCGGCATGCTCGTCCAGTTCGGCCCGGCCCGTGCGGCGCGCGAACGCCGCCACGCCCTTGATTTCCTTCAGCCGATCCATGGCCGTCGCGGCAATTTCGTTCGACTTGCGCAATGACGTCCCGGGGGGCAATACGACATTCAATTGCACAACACCCTCGTTGAATGGCGGCAAAAAGTCGTTTTCCAATCGCAACAAGAAAGTGAACGCGACCACGATGGCCAAACAGCCCAGCAGCAGCATCGTGCGGGAAAATCGCAGGCTCAGCCCGATCGCGCCTCCAGCGATCCACTTAAGAAACCGCAACAGTGGCCCCTCTTTTTCGTGCGCCATGAATTTCGCACTGGCGAGCAGGCCGTAGGAGAGCACTGGAGTAAGGGTTAATGAAACCAAAAGCGAAGAGAGAATCGAGACGATGTAGGCCACGCCCAGCGGAGCAAACAGACGGCCTTCCATTCCCGACAGGGCGAACAGTGGCAGGAACACCAACACGACGATCATGGTGCCGAAAACAATGGAGTTACGGATCTCACAACTCGCCTGGAACACGACCAACAGCGGGTTCTTCGGGTTCTGCGCGTGCCGATTCTCCCGCAACCGGCGAAAAATATTCTCCACGTCGACGATGGCGTCATCCACCAACTCGCCGATCGCCACGGCCAGACCACCCAACGTCATGGTGTTGATCGACAAACCAAAGGCCGCGAAAACGATCGCGGTAATACCGAGCGACAGCGGGATTGCGGTAAGCGTGATGAATGTCGTACGGAAATTCATCAAGAACAAGAACAGGATGATGACGACCAGGATGCCCCCATCGCGGAGCGCTTCGATCACATTTTCAACCGCCCGATCGATGAAAGCTTTCTGCGAATACAATTCTGGCTGGACACGGATGTCTTTTGGCAACGACGGCTCCAACTCCTTCAGTGCCTTCATGATCTCGTCGGTAACCTGGCGTGTATCGGCATTGGGCTGCTTGTTGACGGTCAGCACGACGGCCGGTCCTCCGGCGAAGGAACCATCGGCCTGGGCGACAAACGCGGAGCTGTCACCCCGTTTCACCTGAGCTCCCTCAATCACTTTGGCAATTTGCGAAAGCACTACCGGACGATTGTCGCGCATCGTCACGACTACTTTTTCCAGGTCGGCAATCGTCTTCACGCGGCCCAGTGCGCGAACGAGAAACTCGCTGGGGCCCTGCTCATCGAGATAACCACCGGTCGCATTCTCGCTGCTCTCGGAAACAGCCCGCTTGACGTCCTGGAGCGTGATACCATAACGGAGAAGCGAATCGGGATTGACCAGCACCTGATACTGTTTTCGGCCACCTCCCATGGTGAAGACTTGGGAGACGCCAGGAATCGTCAGCAGCCGCTGCCGCACCACCCAGTCCGCCAGCGTCCGGACCTCCAGCGGCGTACTCTTACCTCCTTCGCTCCACATACCGATCATGATGATCTGCCCCATGATCGACGAGATAGGAGCAAGCTGCGGCTTGACATCCTTCGGCATCCGGTCCTGCACCAGTTGCAACCGTTCCATGACAATCTGACGGTCGTTATAAATATCGGTTCCCCAGCCGAACTCGACATAGATCACCGAGATCCCCACACCGGACGAACTGCGTACCGCCTCGACACCGTTGGCCCCATTGATGGCCGTTTCCAGTGGAAACGTAATCAATGCCTCGACTTCCTCGGGAGCCATGCCCTGCGCTTCGGTCATGACCACGACGCGAGGTCGATTGAGGTTTGGAAAGACGTCGATGTCCATATTCACGGCGGTCCAAGACCCGTAGCCGATTAAAAATATGGAGAATGCGACAATCAAAACTCGTTGTCGCAGCGAAAATCGAATAATGGCGTTAAGCATGAAAGAGAGTTCAGGGTTCAGGGTTCAGGAAAAAAGCGTCAGGTATCAGGAGGGTGAGGTCTGGCACCTTCATACCAGTTGTCCCTACACGCCCAGGTTCAGAATTGGCGGGCAGGGTGTGAGGCGTCATGTGACGTTGCCCGCAACCGCAATCCGAATTCCGCAATCCGAATTCCGCATTTCCTAATGGTTATGTCCCGCGTGCGGATCGACGCCGCCGCCGGCTTTGTTTTTGAGCGCCATCTGCAACTGATGTGCGCCACTTATCGCCACGGTGTCGCCGGGAAACAGGGAACCATCGTTGGCGACGACCGTCCAAAGTTGATCCTGGTATTCCACTTGCACCGGCACGCGTTCGAAGTGGTCGCCATTTTGCTGGAAGGCGTAATATTCCACCCCATCTTTTGCTACGCCATCCACGGGCAATACAATCCGGTCCGTCCATTGCTCGACGGGAACGCGGAGTTGCATCCTCTGGCCGGTCTTGTAACGCCAGGTGAGAAACCGGTGTCCATGGGTCGACGTGCTTTCAAGCACGATTTCGTTCGGTAAGCTCACATAAAAATGAAGCGCACGCGAGTCCGGATCGACTTCGTTGTCCACGTATACAATCTTAAGCCCGCCAATGGGTTGAGACTGCTCATTCCCATCCTCAAGGGTGGCGTTCAATTCCCAACCCTCGCGGGCCGCTTGCAACAACTCGTCCGCATCTTGCTCAAAGGCGCGACCCTGAATGTACAGCTCGGCGTAATCCATCAACATGCAGAGCGGCGCTCCGGCATCGACGTATTGCCCCGACCGAACATTCAGGGTTCGGACGGTGAAAGGATGCGTGGGCGGAACGACATATCCGTTCTTGGGATGCTCTGGCGCAACAACCGTCACGCCTTGCAGCAGCTTGCGTTTTTGTATAATACCATCGATCTGCTGCTGAGTCAGCCCATGCAGCAGGAGACTCTGCTGCTGCGCGTTCAACACTGCTTCGATTTTCTGTTTTTCATATTGGCGTTCCAACAGACGTCTGCCCGGGATTGCTCCCGACTGGACAACTTTCTCCAGTCGGCGAATTTCCCGGAGTTCGACATCCAACTGCTCGACCAAACTAAGCAACTCACTCTGGGCTTTTACCAACTCTTCGTGCGTCAAACGCAAATCGAACAGCGGTTGGCCAGGCTGAACCGCATCCCCCTTGATGGGATATATACGAGTCACGCGGCCTCCCAGGGGCGCCGTCACATCGACCTGCGAACGTCCTGGCCGGCCGATGACCATCGCCGGCATGGAAATGGTCCGCACGAACGGCTGCAGCTTGACGACGGCGGTCTGCAGGCCAATGTTCTTTTTGGCCTGGGGGCTTAGTTCCAGCGAGTTGCCTTCGTCATGCCCCGCATGGGCATGATCGTGACCGGCATGCTCATCTTCTGCACTGGCCGGGTGGTCTTCACTCGCAGGGGCCGAGACCAATGCCCATAACGAACTCGCCTTGGGCAGCCACTGATTGCGGAATAGAACCGCCCCGACGACGCCCGCCCCGATCACTCCAAGCGCAACCAACCATCGGATCATGACTGGACTGACCGTGGGAGCATGGGATTTCATAGCATGGGTGTTCATGGATATTTCTCCTGTGGACATGGATATTTCTCCTGTGGATCTCAAGAGTCGGATGTCGACCTAGAGTTCGATGTGAAGCGTATGAGAATCGTAGGTTCCTACGGACCAGAAAGGCACGCAGTGGCAATCGAAGCGGCGCTGCAGGCTTCAGCTAGCAACTTCAAATAAGCAAGACCGCCAGCATAAGATGCCGACGTAGCGTGGATGAAACCACGCGGGGCGTGTTAGAAATCGCCAGGAAAGGCGCGTCGACGATCTTCTGATTCGAAATCGCCGCGATGTCCAAGAGGTTTAGAAAATCTCCGGAATCCAACGCACCATCGCCAGACTGGGATTCAGTCCGGGCAAAATTGCACTTATCACCTTCGCACGGGCATCGTCCCTGATGAGAATGCTCAGGAACACCGTGGTCCGATTGCAAGGATCTGTTCGTTCCGGTCGACTCAGCATGTTGGTCATGTGCCGACCGCACACCCTGCCGGGCTACTTCCCAGTCAAGGATATCGTCAGGGATATCATGCCGTCCACAGCAAGTAGCCGACACGACGCCTTCATCACACGCCTCGGTACCCATCACTTCACCCATCACTTCAAATGAGTGCGCATGATGCAAGCAGCAGCCAAAAGCTGCGTGCACCAGCATTGTGGTGGTCATGATGGTGGTGAAGAAACGCTGCATGGGCGAATGAAACTTTTCGATGAATTTTTCGTCAGGGGCAAATCGGCTTGTCTTATCTTACGGCCGTCCTGTCAATCCGGCAATAGTAAGGCCGTGCGCTGCTTGGGACAGGCAAAACTTGATAATACTGCTTATCATTAGCTGTTATCGGCGGACCTAAGCTGTCCCATCGATATTATTCGAATATTTTCTCTCATTCGAATATTTTCTCTCGACAGCAACCTTTATTGCAGGGTCCGCATGCCTTTCGGTGCCTCCTTGCAACGCCAGTTACCTGGAATGTACGCTTACCTGCATGGGATCTCGCAAGTCCTTTTGAGAGAAGGATTTACGGCAATGGCTGCGATAAACTTCCGCGTAACAACAAGCCTCGAATCTCCATCACCGATGCCGCCAACTGACGCAATGAATTCAGGTAGGCCAGATTCGTCTCGAAATAAGTTCGCTGGGCAGTCACCAGATCCAGGACACCAAATTCTTCTGCTTGATAACCGGCCCGAACCAACTCCAGGGTCCGACGAGAGTTGGCAATAATACCACCCTCCCTGGAGTATTGTTCGACTTGATTGCTGGCACTTTCATAGCGTTGGAAGGCAACCGCCAAACGCGATTGCAGGTCAAGGGCCATGCGGTCCACGGCTCGCCTGGCGGCGGCGGCTTCGGCCTGGGCACGCCGTATTCCACCCTGATTACGATTCCAGATCGGCAATGGAACAGAGACTTGCAAATTGCCGTTATTGCTGCCCGTACTGCGATCGTCTTGTAAAACCGCCTGCACATTGATATCCGGAACAACCTGAGCATAGGCTCGCTGGATGGCCCACTGAGCCGCCTCAACATCCGCCATGGCAGCCGCCAGCTCCGGACTTGACGCCAAGAGGCGGTCGAGTTCCTCCTGCCACGTGACACTGAGTTCCTCCGGTTTTAACTCCCCTTCGAGGTGCTGTAGCTCCATTTCAGGCACGCCCAGCACGGCCGTCAACCTTCGCCACGCTTCAAAATGCTGGTTGATGGAATTTTGCAGCACGATGCCGGCGGTACCCGCCACCACGCTTGCCCGCAAAGGATCAGCTTCGCTGACCTCGGCGCCTTTGAACAATGCCTGAGCCGCCTGCAATCCCTGCTCACTGATTCGCACCAACTCCACTGCCACCTCTCGCCGTCGCTGGGCAATGAGCACATCGTAGTAACCGATTCTCACATCGGTGAGCACGCGAAGCCGGGAAGCTTCGAATTCGCGCCGTGCCCGTTGAATCTCCCAGGCAGCCACTTGTCGGTTCAGCCTCAGTTTTTTGCCGGTGATGACTTCCTGACCGAGATAAACACCTTGTTGCTCCGCTTCCCCATGGCTACCCAGCTGCTGGCCCGAATAACCCAGCACTATGTTCGGCGGTAAACCAACTTGCAACCAATTGCCCCGCGCCGCCCGCACTCGTGCCGACGCCTCGGCGAGTATCGGATTGCTCCCCAGCGCAATGGCCTCAAGATCGGCCAACGTCATATCGGACCGGGATAGCGGCTCCTCGGTGGGAATTGGCAACGACTCGAGTACCTCCCCCGATGGTTGCTCTTCCTGCTGCTCGCTTCCTTCCTGCGGACCGCGATAGCTAACCGGTTGGACGACATCGGGCAACGGAGCAAGCCCGGCCTCATTCGCAATGGGACCTGGCTGTTCAGCCGCGATCGCGTTCGAAGATCCAGTCTGCTGAGCCTGGGATGCCACTTCTCGCGGCGTGCCGATCGTGTTGCAGCCACTGGCAAATAGCAAGGCCATGACCGAGAGGGGAAAAATACATTTCATGGGGGGGGTAGCCTGGTTGAAAGCAATATTACTGAATCCTGATGGCATGCGGTCTCGCCTGGCCACGATATCGAATCCTCTCACTCGGTGAGCTTGGATCCCATGCGTGGCCAGGCAAGACTTCAAGCCAGAAAGCAGCAAAAAAGGACGCCATTTTCTGATGCTTTCAGGATTGTCCTATCCACAAAATGGCGGTCATTAGAACGTCGCGAGAAATCGTTCTGATCCTTGAATCCGACCTGTAACCAAGTAATCCCAGATATCCACAACATGCGAAATGGGCTTGCGGGTTGCGCCTGCGGCCCTCCCTCACGCCAACACCAGCAGCTAGCCGGGCACTGGCAGGGCAAAGATGGAGAATCGCCGACTGCGAGCGCGTTGCCATCGGTATTGAACCGATAGAAATCGTGGCAATAACATGATTTGTGAAGCGGCTGCTGGCATCGACTGCGCAACCCACATTCCATTTCCTGTCCAGAGGCACTTTCACTCAGCAAGTGGCACAATGGAGGCGCCCCCAATACCCCCTGGATGGGCGACAGCAACGCGGCGCTCCAGATCAGGCATTTCAAAAATATTGGGGTTGTTCGCATTACGTAACGCTCACTCAGGATGAACCTGTATTTCCGCTTGTTACGGAACTATCGGCTGTTTGGATCTTGTGGCTTGAGTGACAAAGCTGGCGGAGAGCGGAGAGCGGAGAGCGGAGAGCGGAGAGCGGAGAGCGGAAGGTGGAAAGCGGAAGGCGGAAGGCGGAAGGCGGAGGTCCATACCTCCCAGCTTTGCCACCAACTTTGAGCCGAAGGCGCTAGCCTCGGGTTTTATAGGGTTTGCGTTGTCTCCAAGGCACCCGAGGCTAGCGCCTACGGCTCAAAGTAAGTGGCATTGGGCGCTAGCCTCGGGTCTCTTCGGGACAACGCAAACCCAGCAACACTCGATGCTAACGCATACAGCTCAGTTTCTCGAATCGACAAAAAGTCAGCGACCACCGGCAGAGCCGGTGGCTTGAGGAAAGCCCCTAAAAGGGGCTAGAGAATAAATATCGTACTCGTACTCAGCCCAGCGGTACTCGTACTCGAATCCAAGTCATAGGTAAGGTCGGTCATCATCGACATC
>JAJRWS010000180.1 GCA_024276705.1 Planctomycetota bacterium
ATGGCATCGTGCAAGTATCCATTGGTGGCCAGCACGCCACGGTTCGAGGCCAGTGTACGGCCTTGAGAAAAATCGAGTGGTTTGCCGTCCAAGTCGCTAACCCGCCCCCCTGCTTCCTCGACCACGATCGAACCGGCAGCCTGATCCCAAACCTTTTCGCGATAATCGAGTCGCGCAGGCGACAACAGCCGCAGGTTGATATCACCGACTCCAGCAGCCAGCAAGGCATACTTGGCCTGGCTATCGAGCGGAACCGGATCGGCTGCGATCCCCAGAGTAGAAACCAACGCGCCGATTCCACGCGGATCGGTATGGGCTTTTTCAACGGAGCAGAGTAAGCGGGCGGTAGCCACTTCACACCGTTTGGAAACATCCAGCGGCCGCCATGGACCAGCGTCAGCAACCGGTGCGGTTTCCGGTGACTGGGCTAAGCTACCGGGTGCCATGCCATCGAGTGCCTGGGTAAACGTGCCCGCACCGCGAACCGCTACAACCAGGCTACCTTCTGCTCTCTTGCAGGGCCGGCTGGCGTCCACTAATTCGGGACAACCCAGAACTCCAATCCGCACCTGGCCATTTTCCACATACGCCAGAGCAACCGCATACTGGTCGCCACGTAAAAATCCCTTGGTGCCATCGACCGGGTCAAGTGTCCAATAATTGGCTGGAGGATTCCCCGTTCCCAGGTCGATCCAATCGCAGATACTTTCGGGCGTGGCTTCGGGCAGGTGCTCTTGAACAAATCGGGTGATTTGCCCCAGGGCCTCCTTGCCAGCGCCCGTGCGCAACATTGCGGAGCTTTCCTCTCCCACCAGAAAAGCCTCGGGAAACCGCTCGGCCAACAACCTGGCAACAATCACCTGGGCGGTAAAATCGGCCACCGTCACCGGCGAACGATCCTTCTTGGCAAGCGCGGGGGAAATCATTTCCCGCTGAATGCGACGAACCATCTGCGCTGCTTCACGCACAGCGCTGACAGCAAATTGGACCTCAGGCTGATCAAGTGGTGGCCGCAAGGTAGTTTCAGAAATCGCCCCAGTCCCCCTGTAAGGAATGCTTAAAAAATACTACCTGTTTTGAAATAGCCATGGAGAAGCAAGCCATACAGATGTTTGAAGTGTGATCGATGATTGCTGAACTGCCTTAGGATCTGGGCCTTCAGATCATCGATTCCCCCATCACACATCACTCATTCTCTTCCTCACCAGGATGAGGGTTACCGCGACTTTGTATGGAAATGCCGAAGTTATTGATGAGCCATCCCTAAGCTACCCCGCCAGGACTTGAACCTGGAATGAGGGAATCAAAATCCCTAGTGTTACCAATTACACTACGGGGTAGTAACCAGTGCCGGCAGGCATCGACTCGAAATCGAAGACTGAGCCGCACCAAAGTAATCTAAAGCAAACCCGCGACAATCGGAAGTGCCCCCGACGAAAAGACCCGAATCCTGCCCTCTGCGGCCATCCCCAGAGAGCGGAGCCTTTCATTGGGCCCAAAGTACCTCCATCATAAATCATAAATCATAAATTCACTGCCCACTCCCCACTCTCAGTAGTTCTCCACCCTACCTGAGACAGGCCGATAAGCCGCCCGGGAACCAGCGTTTTTGGCAGCTAACTCATTGCCCGGGTCGGCTTCATTGGCCATTCTTGGCTCTACCGATTCTTATTTGCAACCGCAAAGGTCACCTGCTCCAGTTCCCAGGCCAGATCGACCCCCACCTTACAAATCCCCGGGGGAACCGAAAGTGTGACCGGAGCAAAATTCACAATACCCTCCACGCCAGCCGCTACAAGCAGGTCAGCGACCTTCTGTGCGGAAGCAGCCTGTACTGCTATCAAACCGAGCTGTATCTCCTTATCCGCCACCACTTCGTTCAAATGGTCGATAGCAAAAATCTGAACTCCCTTGAGCTGCGTCCCAATCTTGGCCGGATCGGCATCAAACGCAGCCACAATACTGAATCCTTGCCTCGAAAAACCACGGTATCCCAATAAAGCACGACCTAAATTGCCAACCCCCACCAGGGCGACCTGCCACTGGCGATCCGTACCGAGAATCTTTCGAATCGCCTTGATAAGTTCGCCAACCCGGTAACCGACTCCAGGATGGCCAAACTGGCCAAAATAGGCCAAATCCTTCCGAACTTGAGCATCGGTAATTCCCAGACGACTTCCCAACTCACTGCTGCTAGTGGTTTCCTGGCCGTCGCTCACCAAGTGCTGCAACTCTCGCAAATACATACTCAGCCTGTTGACGACCGCCGCGGGGACCGTCGCTGGATTAGGCCGACTGGGATTGGTTGGACTCATAGACGCTCTCCGCTCATACGCTCCTCCACGTTCGACTTTATCAGCAATTTCCGCCCAGGAACATCCACATCGTGGGCAGAGCCCGAGGAACCACGATAAAGTCGGCACTCTCTTCAAGCTTACATCTCCAGACAATCCAAATAAACGGCACGACCGCTCCAGGAATCCTCGCTAGCCAGCAGTTTGTGGGTCGGAGAATTTGCAACGTTTCGATGGTAACGATTCCGCAACCCAGAGCACTTGGGCACTATGAGAAAAGCAGGAATTCTGGCTAAGGGAGGGTGCTTGCAACACCCGAATAGCAAAAGGACGGGAGCTTACCCGTCTTGACCAAGTCCCCCCATTCAACACGCGAGCTACGACAAAAGGAGGCCCAGAATGAGAGCCAATGTCGGTGTGTCTGTTCTTGCAACCCTCGTGTTAGCGATGCTGCCATCAGCAGCGCTGGCCGGGTATTGCGGAGCGGCACGTTACAACGGATGCGTACCCTGCAGCTATCAGCAGGACTGCCATACCGTTATGAAAACTGTCCGCTGTACGGAATACGAGCAAAAGGAAATTACCTGCTATCACACAGTGATCGATGAGATCTGTGAAGCCAAGGTAATCAGCGTGCCTCGCATTGTCCGCGAACAGCGTCAGAAAGAAGTTTGCTACACGGTCTGCAAGCCTGTCTGGGAAACCAAGACCCGCTCCTACACCGTCTGCAAGCCTGTCTGGGAAACGCGTCAGAAAGAAGTTTGCTACACGGTCTGCAAGCCCGTCTGGGAAACCAAGACCCGCTCCTACACCGTCTGCAAGCCTGTCTGGGAAACGCGTCAACGGACTTACACCGTCTGCAAGCCTGTCTGGGAAACTCGACAGAAAGAAGTTTGCTACACGGTTTGCAAGCCCGTCTGGGAAACCAAGACCCGCTCCTACACCGTCTGCAAGCCGGTTTGGGAAACACGCCAACGTGAAATCAACTACACGGTACGCGTGCCAGTCAAGTACACCAAGACGATCATGATCAAGACAGGCCACTGGGAAACACAGCAATACGAAGTTCCCGGCAAGATCTGCACCAAGACCGTCCGTGAACCTGGCTGCCTGGTATGGGATCCCTGCCAATGCCGTTGCGTCTACAAGCCCGGCCCCTGCAAAACTCTCACCTGCCAGGCTCCTCCGAAGACCTGCTGCAAGCGAGTTTGGGTACCCGAGTGTAAAGAGAAGCAAATCTGCTGCACGAAGATTGTGTGCGAGCAGCGGACCAAGACCTGCAACTACAAAGTATGCAAAATGGTTCCCGAGACCAAGACCTGCTCCTACAAGGTTTGCCACATGGTGCCCGAGCAGCGAACCCGGACCGTTTGCTACAAAGTCTGCAAAATGGTTCCCGAAACCAGAACTTGCAACTACAAAGTTTGCAAAATGGTTCCTGAAACCAAGACCTGCTGCTACAAGGTCTGCCACATGGTGCCCGAGAAGCGAACCCGCACGGTTTGCTACAAAGTCTGCAAAATGGTTCCCGAAACCAAGACCTGCTGCTACAAGGTCTGCCACATGGTGCCCGAGAAGCGAACCCGCACGGTTTGCTACAAAGTCTGCAAAATGGTTCCCGAAACCAAGACTTGCTGCTACAAGGTCTGCCACATGGTGCCCGAGAAGCGAACCCGCACGGTTTGCTACAAAGTCTGCAAAATGGTTCCCGAGACCAAAACCTGCAGCTACAAGGTCTGTCACATGGTGCCTGAGCAGCGGTCCCGGACCGTTTGCTACACCGTGTGCAAACGAGTTTGTGAGCAGAAGACCATCTACGTCAAACGTTGCGTGAAACGCAAAGTGCCTTACACCGTAAAGCGCTGCGTCCCTCGCACCGTCTGTAAGCAAGTCCCTGTTTGTGTCAGCTCTCCCTGCTGCGATTGATAGCCGCCGGGTTTAGCTAGGCCCTGGCTTCCTTGGTATGGAAGAAGGCTTGGTCAATGACAGTTTCAAGCGGTCCGATTCGCACCTCGCGAGTCGGGCCGCTTTTTCGTGCAGAGAGCTGGAGAAGAGAGAAGAGAGAAGAGAGCGAAGAGTGGGGAGTGGGGAGTGGGGAGCTGAAAATAGAATCGTCAACGAATGATCCACCGTTGAAACTAATGACAAATGACCATTGATAAATAACTATTGATAAATGACCCGTTCCAGCGTCCCAATTTGCTGGCGGGACGCCGGTTACACCCCTGGGCTTGTCGCTTGGGTCTTCCGGCTCGCTCGCTGGGACTTTAGGATACTCTGGCCTGTTGGCTGGTCCACGAATGGCCAGTGATGCTCCTCGGCCGGAGGCTTCCATTGTTAACCGCCGGGAGCGGTAGTATATCAACTCCGAAAAGGAGGCCCGGCATTAGCCCTGGATCCCATTACAATCATCGGGATCGGTACTCGGGATCGCTATCGGGATCGAAAGTCCGTACGTCCAAATCCCAGTCCGTTTCGATAGCGATCCCGATCCCGATCCCGATCCCGATAAAATTGACTACGGAACTATCAAATTCTTCCAGTCCCCCGGCAAAGCCGGGGATTTTTCGGGATAATAACTACGCATCACACCATGGAACCTACAACCTAAGGTCGACCGGATGATTTTCCATACTCCCAGAAAGGTGGCGGCGGTACTCACCATGGCACTACTAGGCACTGCCCACCTGCGGGCCGGAGAGGGCTACCAAATGCCTCCTCAGGCGATTGCCGACCTGCTCGATGCGGCGCCCACGCCGGCGACCAGCCTGGGACCGGATAAGAAAACACTCTTGTTACTCGCACGGCCGGCACTCCCATCGATTGCTGAAGTCTCGCAGCCAGAGCTCCGCCTGGCAGGACTACGGCTCAACCCGCGGAACTGCGGTCCCTCGCGCCGATCCTATTTCACCCAACTCACCCTTAAGTCCATTGCCGACGAAGTGGAGCGGCCCGTCGAGGGCCTGCCACCCGAGGCTCGAATTCGAAATGTACGCTGGTCCACTGATGGCTCCCGAATCGGTTTCACCAACACGCGCGACTCCGGAATAGAACTGTGGGTTCTGGAGGTCACAGCGGCCAGGGCGAAACGACTCACCCAACCGATCATCAACGATGCCTATGGGGCACCCTACCATTGGCTACCGGATAACCGGACGATGATCGCAAAACTTGTCGTGGAAGATCGAGGCCAACCGCCCGAACCTCCCCAGGCACCTGCCGGTCCTGTCGTCCAGGAAAACTTGGGGCTAAAGTCCCCAGTTCGTACCTACCAGGATTTACTCCAGGATCCTCACGATGAAGAGCTCTTCGATTACTATTTCACCTCGCAACTCGCTCTGGTAACCGTGAATGGGAAAATCAGCAGAATCGGGGCGCCAGCCATTTTTGGCAAAGCTGTCCCGGCACCCGATGGCCAGTATTTGTTCACCGAAACTCTCCATCGTCCCTATTCCTATCTGGTGCAGGCCCCCCGTTTTCCGACCAGGCTACAAATCACCGATCTGGCAGGCAAAACCCTTCGTGTAATCGCCGATTTGCCACTTGCGGAAAACGTGCCCATTGCGTTTGGTTCTGTAAGAACTGGCCCCAGGGAGGCAGAATGGAGAGCGGACCAACCTGCCACACTCAGTTGGGTGGTAGCCCAGGATGGTGGCGACGCAGGACGTGAAGCGGAAATTCGGGACAAGCTGCTAGAACTGGCAGCCCCATTTCAAAGCGAGCCAATCGTGCTGACCTCGCTGGCGCTGCGCTATGGAGGTGTGACCTGGGGCAATGACCAGCTCGCACTGATCACGGAATGGTGGTGGCCCTCACGCAAAGTGCGTACCTGGGTGCTCAATCCAGCCCAAGCCGAAACACCGCCCACGCTTTTGTTTGATCGCTCCTTTGAAGATCGCTATAGCGACCCGGGCTATCCGATCACCACCGCCAATTCGTATGGTGCCCAGGTCCTGCTGCTCACCGACAGCGGCACCAAAGCCTTCTACGCTGGCCCAGGAGCATCTGCCGAAGGAGATCGGCCTTTTCTCGACTTGCTCGATTTCACAACTCGGCAAAGTGAGCGACTGTGGCAATCGGAAGCCCCCTACTATGAAAACGTCGTGGAATTGCTCAGTCCGGAACAACCCATCCTGTTGACACGCCGGGAAAGCCAGATCCAACCTCCCAACTATTATGTGCGTGACCTGGGCCAAAAAACCGACCGGGCCCTGACCCATTTCCCACACCCAAGCCCCGAATTGAAGGATGTCCAAAAAGAACTGATCCGTTACGAACGGGCCGATGGCGTGAAACTTACCGCAACCCTCTATCTTCCGCCTGGATATCAAAAGAGCGATGGTCCCTTGCCCATGCTGATGTGGGCATATCCACAAGAATATAAAAGCGCTGACGCGGCCAGTCAGGTGACCGATTCGCCCTATCGCTTCGTCCGAACGCACTCCCACTCTCCCCTGCTCTGGCTGCTGCATGGCTATGCGGTTCTGGATGATCCATCGTTGCCAATCATCGGCGAAGGAGGCATGGAACCCAACGATACCTATGTTCAGCAACTCGTAGCTGGAGCTCAAGCGGCGGTGGCCGAAGTCGTGCGCCGGGGCGTGGCGGACCGGGAGCGAATCGCCATCGGCGGGCATTCCTACGGCGCGTTCATGGCGGCCAATCTGTTGGCTCATAGCGACCTGTTCCGAGCCGCCATCGCTCGCAGTGGAGCCTACAACCGCACCTTGACACCATTCGGTTTTCAAGCCGAGCAGCGTACTTTCTGGGAAGCGGCGGATGTCTACTTTGCGATGTCGCCATTCATGCATGCAGACAAAGTCAACGAACCGATTCTGCTGATCCACGGCCAGGCCGACAATAATTCCGGTACCTTTCCGATGCAGAGCGAACGATTCTACAACGCCTTGAAGGGCCTTGGCGCGACTGCGAAACTCGTACTATTGCCTCATGAAAGCCATGGCTATCGAGCACGTGAATCGGTCATGCACATGGCCTATGAGATGACCCACTGGCTGGACCAGTACGTCAAAAATGCAAAACCTCGCTCGGCACCGGTGGCCCAAGAGGGGGAGTGAAAGGCTGCCCCCAAGGGTGTTGAAGCCCGGAGACTAGCGAGGAGTACCGGTGAACTTCTTTCTGTTTTCCAACAACTATCGGGATCGCTATCGGGATCGGGATCGAAATAACATGGGTCTGAGACACGAGAAACGGAATTGGACCGTATTGTCGCCAGGATCAGTCGCTTAGCATCGTCCAATCATTTAATGTCTTGTTTGTGTCCTATGCCGAACACGTTTCTTGCCCGTACAATCAGTAAATTTTTGCAACCACGAAAGAAACGAAATTACACCAAATAATCAATGGACTCGTCTTTCCCACTCTAGCTTCGGATGGTGACCGAAGTTTACGAGTAATCTCTGTCATCACACCTGTCTTGTCTTATCTTATAATTTCGCGTCCATTCGCGTCCATTCGTGGTTTTTTCTTGGTTCTTTGTCGGATTTGCCTGGCGCTGTGGGGTTAGGCGGCAGAAGCTAACTCGGTCAAGGAAGATTCCGCTCCTTATGCATTCGCGGGCTTCGATAGCGAGTCCGAGTTCCGATCCCGAGTCCCGATCCCGAGTTCCGATCCCGAGTTCCGATCCCGATCCCGACACCTGAACCCTTTTTACCTGAACCCTGAACCCTTCCTTCCCGACCCCCGGCGGCCTTTGGCCGAGAGCGGAAATTTCCATGAGGCCCAATGCATCCATCATAAATCATAAATTCCCCTCCACCCGACACCTTTTTACCTGCCGCGCAAATACCACAAGGCAAGAAAATCGTACAAGCCATGGGCAAGCATCGGTGGCACCAGGCTACCGCTCGCCAAAGCGAGCCAGCCCAGGTAAATTCCCGCCAGAGAAGCCAGCACGAAGTAAGCTGCTGACATTGCATGAGCCAGGCCAAACAATATGCCTGCCAGCAGAATGGCCACCGTCGGCTGAATCCACTGCAGGAGGAGCGGCTGCAAAACTCCGCGAAAAAGCAGCTCTTCACCCATGCCAGCCGCGCTGGCAACCAGGGCCAGCTCCCACCACCGGCAATGTCGAAACAACGTGCTCAGTAGCTGGTCCACCTGCTGACGCAGCTCGACCAACGGTGGCCAGTGACTACGAGTCAGCACCACCAGCAAGCCCAACATCGGCAAGGTGGCAAACACTCCTTGAAGCAGTCCTGCCCAACTCAGATCGATCTTGGAACCCAACGGCAAGCCTGCCAACCAGGCGACGATCAGGCCGATTCCGCCGAGTCCCAACTCGAAACCAAGCGCCCAGAGGATGGTTCGGTCACAGTTTTTCATGACGATACAGTGTACTCCCCCACGGTTTCGACTCGCTCCGATTGATTCTCCTGGAAGCAGTCATGATTGCCATGCACTCCCCCGGACAACCTTAATTCTGACGCGTGACAATGCCTAGGGCATTGACGATATTCAAACCCGCCGATAGGCTATCCTGCTGTACCCCCTTTGCCTGCCTTCGCCCCTTCCCAAGGTTTCTCTGGTGCCTGCAGCCATTGACGAGACTGGCTGGCACCGGCTCTCTGCCTGAACAAATCACGCGGACCCATAGGACGATCGGCTGTCAAAGTCGATCGGCACGGTAAGACGGCCAGCCAGATTGCTGGCGGCCTTCGTCCCAACTAACCCATCTATCTAATTTTTCCAAGGCCCCATCTATCTAATTTCCCCAACGCCCATCTATCTAATTTTTCCAAGGAATGATAACGAAATGGCTAAAAAAGCTCGCTCCCCCAAAATGGTCTACTACTTCGGAAAAACCAAGACCGAAGGAGGCGGTAAGCATAAGGAGCTGCTCGGTGGCAAAGGGGCCAACCTGGCTGAAATGACCAGCATCGGCCTGCCCGTCCCTCCTGGATTCACGATCACCACCGAAGTTTGCGACCTCTACTACCAGAATAAGCGCAAACTGCCCAAGGAACTGATGACGAGCGTGAAAAAGAGCATCGCTACGCTTGAGAAGGAGCTGGGAAAGAAGTTTGGCGATCTCAAGGATCCGCTGCTGATTTCCGTTCGCTCGGGTGCCGCGATTTCCATGCCGGGCATGATGAACACGATCTTAAATCTGGGACTCAACGACAAGTCGGTCCAGGGATTGGCGGACGCCACGGGAAAAAAACGGTTTGCTTACGATGCCTACCGACGTCTGATCAACATGTACGGCGACGTCGTGTGCGGAGTCGACCACAAATATTTTGAGGAAGCATTCGATAAGATCAAGCAAAAGTACCGGGTCAAGGATGACAACGATGTGCCGGTAGAAGGCATGGCCCAACTCTGTGAAAGTTACAAGAAAGTCTACCGCAGGCATTTCGGCAAACCTTTCCCCCAAGATCCGATGGGACAACTGGAACTGGCCATTGAAGCCGTATTCCGGAGTTGGATGCAATCACGCGCCGTCAAATATCGCCAGGTCGAGAATATCACCGGCCTGTTGGGGACTGCCGTGAATGTCCAATCGATGGTCTTCGGCAACATGGGGGAAGAATCGGGAACCGGCGTGGCTTTCACGCGTGATCCGGCGACCGGCCAGAACAAATTTTATGGCGAATTTCTCATCAATGCCCAAGGAGAAGACGTGGTGGCGGGTATCCGCACACCCCAACCGGTGGAAAAGCTGGCTAAGTGGAACAAGCAAATTTACGGGCAGTTGCTGGCGATCAAGGACAAGCTGGAAGCCCATTACCGCGATGTGCAGGATATCGAATTCACGATCGAGCATGGCAAGCTGTTCATGCTGCAAACCCGCAATGGCAAAAGGACCGGCGCGGCGGCCGTGAAAATTGCCTGTGACATGGTCAAGGAAAAGCTGATTACTGAAAAAGAGGCGGTTGCCCGAATTCCGGCCGGGGATTTGACTCAACTGTTGCTTCCCAGCTTCAGCCCGAAAGCCAAAGCGACCGCCAAGTCTTCCGGAAAATTGCTCACCGTTGGCTTGCCCGCCTCTCCGGGCGCAGCGGTTGGGAAACTCGCCTTTTCGGCAAGCGAAGCGGTGGAACGAACCTCTAAAGGCGAATCGGTACTCCTCGTGCGTAAGGAAACCAACCCCGAGGACATTGATGGGATGCACTCGGCCGCCGGCATTCTGACCAGCACGGGTGGCATGACCAGCCATGCGGCCGTGGTCGCCCGAGGTTGGGGCCGCTGCTGTGTTGCCGGGGCGGGAAATATTGAAATTCATGAAAAGGCCCGAAAAATCAAAATCGGTGGTAAAACATTCACCCACCAGGACACCTTGTCGCTCGATGGCTCGACTGGCGAAGTCATGGCAGGCGAAATCACCACTCAACACCCCAAACTTTCCGGCGATTTCAGCAAGGTCATGCAGTGGGCGGACAAGTACCGCAAACTGGATGTCCGCACCAATGCCGATACTCCGGCCGACGCCAAACGGGCTCGTGAATTCGGTGCACAAGGCATCGGCCTGTGCCGCACCGAGCATATGTTCTTCGAGGGCGAACGCATCATGGCTATGCGTGAAATGATCCTCGCCGGTAACGAAGAGGATCGGAAAGCGGCCCTGAAGAAACTTCTACCCGTGCAACGAAAGGACTTCACTGGCATCTTTACCGCCATGAAGGGTCTGCCAGTGACCATCCGCCTGCTGGATCCGCCACTGCACGAATTCTTGCCACACGATGAAAGAAGCCAGGCCGAGATGGCCAGCCGCCTGGGGGTCAAACGGTCGGAAGTCAAAGCACGAGTGTCCGCTTTGCACGAAATGAATCCGATGCTTGGGCACCGTGGTTGCCGATTGGCCGTGACCTACCCTGAAATTCTTACCATGCAAGTGACGGCGATTACCGAAGCGGTGATCGCCTGCAAGAAGAAGAAAATCGCGGCCATAGCGGAAATCATGATTCCTCTGGTCGGCACGGCTACCGAACTGCAACTGCTGAGTGAGCAAGTACGGGAAGTGATTGCCGAAGTGAAAGCGGCCAAAAAAGTGACTGGAAAGCTGGATATTCTGGTCGGGACGATGATCGAGATCCCGCGTGCTGCCCTCACGGCTGACGAAGTAGGCCAATATGCCGACTTCTTCAGCTTTGGCACCAACGATTTGACGCAAATGACCTTCGGTTACAGTCGCGACGACATCAACACGTTTTTACCCGACTATCTGGCCAAAGAAATTCTGCTCCGGGATCCTTTCCAGTCGCTTGATGTGACCGGCGTGGGCCAATTGGTCCGGATGGGCGTCGAAAAGGGCCGGTCGGTCAAAAAGAAGCTGAAATGCGGTATCTGTGGCGAACATGGCGGTGACCCCGACTCGATCCGCTTCTGCCACGAGGTGGGGCTGAACTATGTATCGTGCAGCCCGTTCCGCGTGCCGATCGCCCGGCTCGCGGCAGCTCAGGCAGCCCTGGCCAGCGGCAAGTAGGTTCCTGTAGATTGCGAATTTCATATCCCATGGGCAGGCCTTGGTCTGCCCGTGGGTTTTAGCAATAATAGTTCCACTGTATGAGTTTCAAATCGAACCTAACCCAATTCACCACAGTACGTTAGCTGTACTAGCGTTTCGACCGGAACGCAAACTAAAAAAGGTTTAGAACACTAATCCGCGCTAATCTGCGCTAATGAAGATCTAGTATTAGTGCAGATTAGCGAAGATTAGTGTTCCTTTGCTTGGCAGCGAACGCCAGAACCAATTTGAACTGGCCGAACGACGCTAGCGGGCTTAACCCCTGCCGTATCAGTTCATTATGTTCAACAGTAAAGTCAAACAGTCCAGATAGACAAATACCCTTTTTCGTGTTAGCCCGCGACACGCTTCTTTTCCTTCTCCTCTGGCGTTTCCCCTTCCCGATGCAGGCGAATGGTCGCCCGTGGCGGCTGGCGTCGTTCCTGCACAAAGCCCCGCCTGTTGCCACCACGAAAATAGGCCGCGAATTCAGCGGCTGGCCCTGCCGAAAATTCCGCCTCCAACGCGGCCAACATTTCGCGAAAAGCGAGCCCACGTCGATATATCAATTGGTATGCCGCCTTGAGTTGAGCCACCTCACGCCGGTCATACCCGGCCCGTCGCAGTCCCACTCGATTCAAGCCAACCAGCATCCCTGAATCGCCATCCGTCAACACAAAGGGGGGCACATCTTGCACCACTCGGGCATGACCACCGACCATGGCCAGGCGGCCTACCCGACAGAACTGGTGAACGACTGAAGCACCGCCCAGGCATGCTCGATCCTGTATTTCCACATGCCCACCCAACAGCACATTATTCGTGATAATGACCTGACTGCCCACCTGGCAATCGTGGGCGACGTGGGCACCGACCATGAGCAGGCAACCGTCTCCAAGTCGCGTGGTGTTCCCTTCTTCCATCGCCCGGTGGATAGTCGCTTGCTCGCGAATTGTATTACGAGAACCAATCACCAGACTCCCCGAGCGGGGGGGCATCGCCACATGCTGTGGCAATCCTCCGAGAACAGCCCCTTCGAATACCTGGTTCTCACTCCCCAGAGCCGTACCTTCCTTGATCACGACATATCCGGCAAGCCGACAGCCGCTGCCAATTACAACTCCCGGTTCAACGATGGAATACGGCCCGATCTCAACGTCGGAAGCAATCCTGGCAGCAGGACTTACGACAGCGGTAGGGTGGATTTTCATAAGCTGGATTCTCCCAGAGATGCGCATGAAAGGCCGCCGGAAATAGATCCGTGTATTCTGGCGATTCACCAACCGCGATTCGCGGTCTTCGTGGCAAGCTTGCGCCCGGTGCGCTGTGGAGTGTTATCGGTAGAAACGGTTATACCGACTTAACTAAAATCCACACTCCCCAGACTACTGCGGAGGTGCTAAACTTCCCTCTGCGATTGATAGCACTCAAACCAAACCTGGAGATTTCCCTGCCATGCCGGATGCGGTACAACTTTACGACGAAGCGGATGCTCTGAAAGAGCAAGGAAAACTGGAAGAAGCCATTGAGAAACTCAAGCAAGCACTGACGGTTGACGAAACCTATGCGCTGGCGCATTCCGCATTGGGAATATTACTACAAAAGCAAGGCCACCACGATGAAGCGATCCAGCATGTCCAGCGGGTCTGTGAACTGGAGCCTGAGGACCCATTCAGTTTCACGTCGATGAGCGTAATATGCCAACGGGTCTTTGCCAGCACCCAGGACACCAAGTATATCCAACTGGCGGAAGAAGCGATGGAACGTAGCCGTCAATTGTCACAGGGTTGAGGTATCACAGAGTGGTTGAGGCGGCCGGTCCCTAATGGGGTGGATAGCCGTAAGCTGTTTCGATATTAGGATTTATGATTTTGAATTTGTTTGAGATTTCGTGTTTCGGATTTCGTGCTTCTACGAGCGCACCGTGCGCGCATGATGCAGTGTAAGACTCTAACCCTCAGGCCCCTTACCCCTTAGGCTTGCCAACCACCCGCTTCTGCACATCGGTTTCCAAAACGCCGAATGCCTGCTCATGGCGTTGCACCGACAAATGCAACGCGTGGAGCATCCGTTTGGCCGTGAAGTAATTGGTCACAATGCGCTGGGTTACCCGAACGGGCTCGGTCGGTACGCCAAAGGGCTGTGAATTCAAACCGAAATCGATAATCAACTCTTCGGGAGTCCCGGTAACTCGACAGAAATTCGCGTAGGAACAGACTGCGTCCTTATCTTCTACCTGAACGCGCTGAGGCTGTCCGGCTCCTCCCTCGGCAGCAGGGGCTCCTTTTTGCGAAGATTGAGCTTCTTGAGAATGGGGGGGTTCGATTTTGGTATCCGCCGGTTTCTTTTCGTCTGCCACGCTACCATTCTCCTTACACTGCGGTTGAATCGGCCGTTGCGAACAAGCAACTTCGCCCAGTTCATCAGTCTACGAAACGTCCAGCCAATACACCATCCCTCTATTGTGTGCTCCGAACCAACGGGGCAATGGCTAAGATGGGGCATTTCGTGTCTTCGGGCAAACCCTAAGGATTACACTTTCGCCTCCAGTACCAGGCATTGAATAGGTAACCGCTTTGCGCAGTTCCAGCGACTTGAGCAAGCCACGATGGCGGGCATCCCCACGCTCGTCGACCCATGAACGACCTTTGATCAGCAATAATTGATCGAAAGCTCCCCAGTAAGGCTCAAACCAAGTGAGCAGCTTTGTCACCGACGCCACGGCGCGGACAACCAAGGTATCAAAGGTACGTAATTCGAGTACCTCTTCAGCCCGACAGGCATAGACGGTAACCGGAAGCTGAAGTTCCTTGACGATTGACTGAACCACGCGAACCTTCTTCTGGGTCGATTCACAGACACTTACCCGCAGATCAGGCCGGCAAATGGCCAGCACGAGCCCAGGCACGCCGCCGCCTGTCCCCACATCCAGCACTCTATTCCGGCAGGCAAGTAGCCCGGCCAACTGCATACTGTCCACCACATCACGCTGCGCGAATTTGTCGTAGGTGGTATGCCGGGTCAGATTGAGTTGCTCATTCCAACGCCAGAGAGCCGCCCGATAAGCATCCAGTTGGTTCACCACGGCATCGTCCAGTTGCAGTCCACACCGTGCAAGTGCTTCAACAAGCGACTCGGACGGTGGCAGTGCGGAATTCTCTGCTTTTAAAGCCTCTTTTTCCGCTAATTCCGACGATGTGGGATTTTGTTCGGCTGTCATGGGAACTCATTGGGTCCAGGCATGGGATGTCCCTTCATTACCTTCATTATACCGGATGAGCCCCCCCTTGCAGACCAGGGCCATCGCAAACTGTGGGTAAAATAGGCAATTGCCCTATTTGCCCAATTGAAATTGACCTGCGACAGGAAAGCAACCATGCCGAAGACGGTTAGAAATGTACCGTTCATGCAAATGGCGGCCAAAATGCCACGATCTAGTTCGGAATTGACAGAAAGATTGATGACAGAAAAATGGAGCGCCCCCATTTTTCTGTCATCAATCTTTCTGTCATACTTATTTCGATTTAGATGACGTATTACACAGGACATTTTCAACCGGCGGTGGCATAAAGGAATTCGCTCGATTGCATTCGGAGCAAACTACGTCATTTCCATAACAGTAGGCAATTTTAAAGCCCCATGTTTGGCATACTCAATCTCAACAAGCCTGTCGGCTGCACATCACGCGATGCGGTCAATCGAGTCCAACGCCTCATTCGGCCGGTGAAAGTAGGGCGGCCAGTGAAAGTGGGGCATGCGGGCACACTCGACCCGTTGGCTCAGGGCGTTTTGGTGCTTTGCCTGGGGCCGGCTACGCGTTTGATCGAAAAAGTGCAGCAGATGCCCAAACACTATCGGGGCACTTTCCGCCTGGGCTGCCACAGCCCCACCGACGATCGGGAAGGAGAAGTGGTGCCACTTCCAGATGCGACACCCCCGACGCGGACTGCGATCGAGGCCGCATTGGGGCTGTTTATTGGCAAAATTGACCAACGGCCACCGGCCTTCTCGGCGATCAAGGTCGGGGGGCAGAGGGCCTACGATCTGGCTCGGAAGGGGGAAATGGTAACACTCCCTTCCCGACCGGTAACCATCCACACGCTCTTCATCAGCCATTACAAGTATCCGGAATTGGTACTCGACATCGAGTGTGGCAGTGGCACCTATATCCGCTCCCTTGGACGCGATCTGGCCAAAGCCGTTGGCACGGCAGCCGTGATGATGGAATTAACGCGTACAGCCATTGGTCCCTACACCATCGACGCTGCACTCGATCCCCAAAACCTCTCACGGGACGAGCTGGAGCGGCAGCTTCAGTCGCCCCTGACGGCCTTGGGCAATATGCCGCGCATGCCTCTTACTGCCACGCAATTGGCCGATGTCCGGCATGGCCGTCTCATTTCGGTTGAGCCAGCAAATCGGCAACTGACTCAAGATGCAGACCGACATTTCGAAGCCAGCATGGAAATCGCCGCAGTGGACGCCGCGGGGCACTTAGTCGCCCTGCTGGCACCCAAGCCCGACAATCGGTGGGGACCGACCCGCAACTTTCCACTCTGACCTGTCCGCCGGGTCCTTATCCCCTTCATTGGGGGGACAGGAGGGGCAACCTCAATCCTGTTCGGCACAGCGGTTGAGTCAGGGTCAGCGCAAACTCTGGATGAGCAAGAGTGCTACGCGGAGATCATGATGAATTGGTATCGATCGGTTGGAGTGTGGGTGCTGGTTTGGCTGGCAGTTGAGGTTGGGTACGTACACGCATCGAACAGCGTTGAGAAACCAGACCAGATGGAAACGGTGGTGATCCCTCTCGATCAAATCTGGGCTTCCCAAATGCCTGGCACTCGCAAGGTGGAAGAATTAGATGAATCGCTCGTAAGCGAGATCCGACGTGCTATCGGGCATTCAACGCCGGATGGTCGGGAGACGAAATCTGCCTCGACGAAATCTGGGGGTACGGTATGCCTGAGACACGCAGAGTGGCAGAATTGGATGGAAATCTTGTTGGAGAGATTGGCCGTTCACTTGCTCCAGGGCGACGAAAAAATAGACAGGCGGGAGATGGATTTGCGGTTCTCGGCACAGGGCTGAATGGCCTGCGGGAAGCCCATGCGGTTCTTGCTATGGGCAATAAGCCTCGAAATAAATCCCCCGCAGATAGCGAAATCTCGGTGATATTCTTTACCTATTGGCCTCCTAGATATGTCCACTTACATCGAGTCGAGCGAAAAAAAAATGTGATTGATGTTTACTATCGGTTTTCTCCAAGTGCAGGAGGCCTAAGTAAGCATTTTGCGTTAATCCCACTTGGCAAACTGTCGGCCGGCGAGTACCGCGTTAACATCGTGCGTTCACCTATAGGACAGAGAAGGATTGATCGGGACTCTCTCCCCGTAAGCGAAGCAGATTCCCGCCGCGCTGTATGTAATTCCTTTGGTTTTTCAATGATCGGCGGGTAATCATGGCTCGTTTTTGGCAAATTCAAATTTGTGCATTTGCGATAGTTTTTTCGACGGGAGGTGTTGTATTCGATGATTGTTGAGAAACCTGAGATAATACGAATTGATCTATGCTACCGCTCCCGGCGGTTCACAATGGAAGCCTCCGGCAGAGCCCTCATCGTACCAGACAATCATTAAGCCCGGAGGGCTGATACAACCCTAGCCGGTGCCGTGCGGCACCGGATTTGGTGGCTCCCTTGGCATTAGGCCCGGAGGGCCGAC
>JAJRWS010000181.1 GCA_024276705.1 Planctomycetota bacterium
TGAAAGTCTGACAGTAGAAATATTAACCAATCCGCATTCTTCCGCCAACGTACTAAATGCCGTTTCTTCTTTTAATCCACGCGCGGTTGCTAATTTGGATTGAGGATCTATTATTCGTGCCACAATCATGGCAACAACAAGGTCGCGCTCCCGGCAACGCCGTGTATGAATCATGCGGTCCAGACCAAGTTTGTGCAGTGTTCCCATTACCGCTGCCACATGCCCATGAGGCAGGCTTCTAACAATTTCAAAACCAGCATCACCGCTACCTGGGGCCTGATTGACGCTCCCACCCTTAACCAGTATTCGCATGCCCTCGACAATATTATTTGGCCAGTTAGTCATATTGGCTAATGTACGCTTGTGCACTTTGCCGTCTTGACGAAAGCATTTGCGTAGCAATATGCATGGTCTTGACTTTCTGTTGGGCACGGCTTCGATGTACATGGGTATTATTATACTGCACTCAACTCCAGACAAATCGAATTAAGGAAAACCCTCCCCTTGAGCCCCTGAGTTTGGATTTTTCGTGAGCGCAAGCGGCAGCTTCTTGCCTGCGTTTTTGAATTCCGGGCCACGCGCTGGTTGAGTGTTGAAGCGCAAGGCAAGCCCACCCAAAATCGCCAGTCCTTGCTGATGCCTGGCCGCAATGGTGTCGAACCAATCACGAAGCATGCGCGTATGCTTTGGGCTATAGGGCTTGCCCAGCGAGATGACCAGAGCGTTGTCTTCGATGCGCAGAGTTCCGGGTCCTTGCCGGAAAAGCGCATCGCGCATTCGCGCGAGCGTTTTCGTGGTTCCATCGGCGTTCTTGACCAAATCCCCCGCGTCACGTTCGATCATGCGGTAGAGAGTTCGGCAGATCGTCATTACCAGCAGGTGGACATCGACCGCGTGGGGGGTCTCGCCGGGGCACTTGTCCATGAAGTAACTATGCACGAGATCCTTGATCGCGATTTCAATGGTCCAGCGATGTGAGTATTCGGTGAAGATATCGGCAGCACTGAGATTAAGCTTGGAGGATCCGAAGCATCGGAGTTTTCCGGTCCGCACATGTTTCTTGATCGCGCAGCGCAACCGTAGCACGGTTGTGTTCTTGCTTTGCGGATGGGTATATTCCCACTGCAGATCAAAGGTATCGATGGCGTAGACGTGATCGTCATCGTAGTATCGCCAAAAGTCGTTTCGGTCGATATTCTTGTTCAATAGTTCATCGCGGGCCTTGCGCACCATCGCATTCTGTTTGAGGCATGCGACCAGATCCGCGCCCATTCCCCGGTTCTTGTCGAGAATGAAGTTCCACACGTCCTTGCCCGTATACTCGCTGTCGATATAGACCGTGTCGAAGAGTTCCCTGAAGACAGGCAGGATATATTCCGCGACGAAACGTCCAATGGTAGTCGGCCCCCGGGCCGAGGCTTTCCTGAATTCGGCCACCAGCAGGGTTCCTTGATCGACATCCCATGCAATGTGGGGTCGGAATCCGGTGTAGCAGTATTTTTTCTTTGGCGAGGGGCCTTTGCCGAATTGGCGCAGCGTGGGAAAGTTCACATCCTGATCGACCTGATGGAAATCCAGTGCCAGGCGCCGTCCCGTGGCCAGCCCGAGACTTGCGAGTCGCTGGACCAGCCATTGCCGGAGTTCGACGGTCTGTTTCTGGGTAATACCGCACAAACCGCCGAGCATGGTATCGTTGCACGGAGCCCGAAACAAATGGGCAAAGTAGGGCAACTCGGGAATCTCGGCTTCGCACGCCGCGCTGACGGTGGCGATACCGAAAAAACGACGGGCAATGTCGAAGAGAAGATGATCCACCCATGCATATTTGCCTCGCTTGGGCGGTTGGTTCAGTCCCATGGCTTCCAACAAAGGCAGGATGCCGAGTTCTTCGATGTACGCCCACAGTGTGAACAAGCCGGGGGCCGCGGTTTTGAACGGATGCTCTTGCATGCCTTGCCACATCTGAACGAAGTGCAGGTCGCCCATTCGAACCAGTTCGTGGGCAGGTTGCACATCACGCGGTTCTATTTCCGGCGCTGGAGATTCGAGCCGTTGGAGATTCGAAACGAAAGCCGAGGCGTACTCACGTACCCGCCACTTGGTAAATACCTTGGCCACGGCATCTGGTTTGACTTGGATCCCCATGGTCTCCAGTCGGCGGGCATAGAAAGAGTACGAATGTTCTGGATGCTGAAGCTTGTCGATGACGAGCTTGGCTTCGTTGCCCGGACCGATTTTGCTCTTCCTGAATAACTCGGGGCCGGGTTCTACCAACCCCAGCACTCCTAAGCGCGTGAAGCTCTTCCACCAGTAAAAGAAGGCACCCCGCTTGATCGGCATGGCGGCGAGAACCGATTCGCGCATGCCTCTTGGAGCCATGAGCCATTTGAGCAACAACTCGCAGCGCATCACCAGTCCACCAGTCGCATCAGGATCGTCCGTGGCGATCACCTCAGCCAATCGCGATACGCGGCGATTGATGTCCCTGAAATCATGCTTCTTGGCTAATGGCCGGGTATCCCGTGATTGCCCGTACGAGGCATAGACACCCGATACATCCCGATCATCGTGCTTGCTTCCAAAACCCTCAAGAATCACCGCTGCCGTGGTGGCGGGCATTTGCGGAAAGCCGAGTTTGAGGGAAACGATCTGACGTTCGGTCGTCGCATCCATGCCCGGCTTAAGCAGGCCATCAGGGAAGCCTGCCTGTAAGGCGTTGGCAAGGCAAGGCGCCGAGGCAATGCCAGCGGCCGTGCGACCCTTGAAAAACCAAGGCACCGAAAGCCCCAATTGGCTTCGCTGAGCATCGGGAAGCCAAAGCGTGAATAGCGGATCGCATCGCCAGGCCGCCTCACCGGTCAACTCTGCCCGCTCCAACATTGCTCTGATGTATGCCACCACCCGCCTGTGCAGTATTGCCATGATCGCGCTCCTTATGCAGAGTAAATAGTCAGTTGCTATTTCCGCATTTATTATATGATAATCGCGATTGTAGTCAATAGTTAACTCTAGCGCAAAACCCAAAAAAACCGGAGAAAGCAAAAGTCAGCAGGAAATAGACGCTGACCAAACATATGGGATATGGGTGTGATCTTTGGGTTAGTTTGTTAGTATAGGTGGGAAATCATGCTCAAATAGGCCGCAACTGCCAAATGCATCGGGACAAGCACTGCCGCGGAGATTCAATGCTCAGACTCGATTTGTCTGCATTAGCTTTAACGCCAGGAATAACAGCAAATAATTCTTTGCCTCGATCATTTTGCTTCCTGGAAGACCAGCGTGTCTTATTACTTTGCCAAAATCTAACTGGGCCAGAAAAGGCGCAAAGATAAAAAGCCCTGCATGAGCAGATACAA
>JAJRWS010000182.1 GCA_024276705.1 Planctomycetota bacterium
CGCCTTATCATGATCTGTTTGCTAAGGCGAGCGGCAGATAAGAATTTACCACCCCTCACCCCACCCTCTCCCCCCGCTATTCCGCTGCGCGGGCGGGGGAGAGGGGACATTGGAATCTGCCGCTCGCCTAAGAACCACAGCCTGCGATAACCCGAGGAAACCATGGTAACCCATACCACCCGTCCGTTGATCCGTGTCGGCCATAGTCCCGATCCGGACGATGCGTTCATGTTCCATGCGCTTACTAATGGAGGGGTCGATACTGGGGATTACCAGTTTACGCATGAATTGGTCGATATCGAAACGCTTAACCAGCGTGCTTTTCAAGCGGAGCTGGAGTTGACGGCGGTCAGCATTCACGCCTACGCCTTTTTGCACGACAAGTATGCCTTATGTAGCTGCGGAGCCAGCATGGGCGAAGGTTATGGGCCCATGTTGATTGCCCGTCAATCGTGCGACCTGGCGGAATTGAAGGACAAGACCATTGCCGTACCTGGGAAGCTGACGAGCGCGTACCTGGCTTTACGAATGTGCATGGACCACGATTTCAAGTATGTCCTGGTGCCGTTTGATGAAATTATCCATGCAGTCGTTGCCGGTACCTACGAGGGTGAGCCAATCGATGCAGGATTGATCATCCACGAAGGCCAGCTCACCTACAGCACTCATGATCTCAAACTGGTAGTCGATTTAGGCAGTTGGTGGAAGGATGAAACGGGCCTGCCTTTACCGTTGGGCGCGAATGCCGTGCGCAAGGATCTGGGCACGGCAGCCATGCATGAAGTTCAGCGGCTCTTACTTGCCAGTATCGAATATGGGTTGCAGCATCGCGAGGAGGCGCTCGACTACGCACTCCAATATGGACGCGATCTGGATCGCGGCAAGGCGGATGAATTTGTCGGCATGTATGTCAATGACCGTACGCTCGATTTTGGCCCTGAAGGCCGTGAGGCGGTAGCCCGCTTCCTGGCCATGGGGTACCAGCACGGCATCCTGCCAGAATTGGTGCTGCCTGAATTCGTCAAGTGGTAGCCCTTTGTTGACAATTCGTGGCCAATCCCCAATAATTTGCGTGTTCATGTACCCCCTTTACCCATACCCCTACATACCAGGGAGAAGCAACTCGATGGCTTTGCAACAATTCGATGACAGCAATTTTGAGGCGGAAGTGCTGCAATCTTCTGAACCCGTCCTGGTCGATTTTTGGGCACCCTGGTGTGGACCTTGCCGCCAGATAGGTCCCTTGGTCGAGGAGTTAGCGGGTGAAAATGCAGGCTCGGCAAAGATTGGCAAGCTCAATGTGGATGATGCTCCAGGTGCGGCGCAAAATTATGGCGTTAGTAGTATCCCCACGATCATGGTTTTTAAGGGTGGCGAAGTTGTCGAGCGATTTGTAGGAGTTCAGCCCAAGGCCAGGTTGCAGGAAGCGCTCGACGCAGCCAAGGGCTGATTTTGCGAGAAGCCTCTCGCATTCTGTCAATATTTGCCAAATAATCTTTGCCTATTATGTCGATAGCACATTCTGGGAGGACTTTGCGGGTCAGTTGGGCTTTCCGGCTGATGCCAGGCAGCATTCTCTAGCAGAGAGAACCGGAACATGGCAGATCGAGCGAATCAAGATGCTAGCATCGATACGGCAGGTCGGGAAATGCGAGTTGATGCAGCCCATCCGCTTGGCGGAACCAGTGCGGACAACGCAGCCCAGCCAGTTGTCCATGCGGCAGTGGAAGTTGCCATGCAGGCAGTCGCCCGGCAGTTGGAATTGACAGACGTGGCGCCTGTTGAGCAAGCGGTTCAAGCCGATACGCTGGAGCCTGGCCCGCTCAGCGTATCCTCAGAGGCTGTCGCTGGGCATGCAGCGAACCTTGCCACTCAATTGCAGCAGCAGTTAGCCGCCCTGGACCGGCGTGAGTCTCAGCTCAATTCACAGGAAGCTGAGTTCGACACACGGATTCGCAATGCCCGCCTGTGGTTGGAGGAGCGCGAAACCGACCTGGATGAGAAACAGCAGAAAATCGAACAGCAGGCGGAAACACTGGCTTTACGCGAGTCGAATTTCCAACAGTGCCTGGTCGAAGCCAGGCTGGATGAGCGTGAGCAGGAAATCGAGCAGCGTGACGAAACATTACGGGAAAAAGAGTTGCGAACGGCCGAGCTGCAGATCGATCTGGAAGTTACCCAGCGGGAGCTTGAAACCAAGCTCAATGCGTTGGATATGCAAATCGCCATGTCACGGGCCAGGCAGGAAGAGTTGGACAAGACATGCGAAGCTTTTGAGGATCGGCAGCGGGAACTCGACTCGCGGGAAGCGGAACTTTACAAAAAACAGGAAAATTTGAGTGTCAAACAGGTGCAACTTCAGCAACGCGAGACGGACCACGCTACGACTTGTGAGCAGCAAGACCAACGTCAAAATCAACTACAGGAATGGGAGCAAGAGTTAGGCGAAAAGGCTAGTGAAATCCAGTGGTTACGGGCGGAAATCACCCAGACGACCCAGCAACAGGATCGCCGCGAAACGGGCTTGAACGAAAAAGAACGACGTTTACAGTTCCGCAGTCGCGAAATCCAAACTGCCTTGGAGCGATTTGAGCGTTTGGGTGTGGTCGAAGAGAAAATGGCCGAACTCGATGAGCAGGTAGCCGCATTCGAGATGCGCGCCATCTATCTCGATCAAGCAGAGACCCTGTTGTCCGAACAGCAGACCGAACTAGCGGATGATCGCCGGAAACTCGATTCGGATCGCACTCGTTTCAAGGCGGATATACTGCGGGAACGTAAATCGTTCACCGACGAGTGTCAGCAGGCCTCCGTGCGGGCGGATCAGCAAAAACGACATTTGGAACGGCGCGAAGCCGAATTGGATCAGCGTCAAGCGGCCATGGATAGTTTGCAGGAAGAGTTGCGTGAGGCGCAGCGCGAGGTGCTGGAAATGCGGCTTGCAACCGAGGAGACCTGGCTGCAGTTGCAAGGCGTGCTGGCCCCGGCAACCCTGGCCCGGTCGGTAGCCCAAGTACGTACCCGGTTGGCCGATCATTTTAAACTGTCGGTGGAGAGTATCACCACGGGTCGGCAAGAGTTGGAGTCGATCCGCACGGAACTGGCCGGGCAACACGAGCAGCTGCAGTTACGCCGTGATGAGCTGCAGCGCTGGCTTGAGTGCCGGCAGCAAGACCTGGAGCAGCAAGCAGCGCGGATGGTGGCGCGCGAACAGGAGTTAAGACGCCAGCAGCAGCAATATGAGCTGCAAGAAGGGCGTTGGCTGACCCAGCGCAACGAGTATCAGGAAGAAATACGGCGGCTATTGGGGCAGATTCGTACCGAAGCCCGCATGGCGGCATAGGAAAGGCCCTCAAAGAACCTCATCTCCTTAGTTCATCAATCAACCATCCCAGATCTCACATCATCTCCTGCTAATCCTGCCTGGGATCGCTACCGCCGTATTCGTCGGTGCCTTCGTCGGTTACTTTCTCGGCCAGCGTGGGAGTTGGCTGTTTGGGCTCGACCGTTTGACCTTGGCTGACATGCTGGGCACGGTTGGCGATGGCCATGGCAGCATGTATCTCCTGCGAACTGAAATAGCGATTACGAACCAGGTTGCGCGCGGTTCCGGTGAGCTTGGCCGCCAGTTGTTGCCAGCTTACATCGTTGTTGAGATGCCAGACGGCTGCCTGGGCCGCGCCGCGGGGTAACTCTCCCCGAGCGAACGCTTTGACCACTTCGATCACGGCAGGCCGATCGATGTGTTGCTCGATGGGGCGTATTTCATACGGCTTGCTGGCCGAGGGATCCCGCAGGCCATGGTCGAGGCAGAGTAGAGGCAGGTCGATCCGCTCAACTTTTTCAGGCGCGATATTGAACTGCCCGCCACCACCACCACCGCCACCGAGTCCGCCACCGCCACCACCGAGTCCGCCGCCACCGCCACCGACACTCTGTTGGCCACCGCCGCCACCACCACCACCACCACCAAAACCGCCGCCGCCGCCACCACCGAAACCACCTTGGGTCAGTACCGGTACGCCGATAAACGCATCGGGAATTTGTATCTGGAGTGGAGATTGGGTGTTATTTTTCAATACCAGACGACCTTTGGAGCTACTGCGAGCGACGAACTTGGCTTCGACCAACCCATCTTCCATGGCGGCGAAGAGATCGATGGCACTCGGTGAAGTGATAGCCGGTCGGACGGTGGTTGTCGCTTCGGCAGACCAGGCAATGGTTTCGCCACACAACCCGAAAAATATCGTTACCACCAGCAGGCGTTTCATCTTGGAAGTCATCTTGGGTTCCGTTGACATACGTTGTTCAATTTCTTACTTAATCCCCGACCGATCGCTAAGGGCTTCACTTCCAGCATAAGCACATCGGGCGAAAAAGCCAAGCAATTCCCTGGTATTCAAGAAGAAATGCATGGTCTTTGGTAATTGGAGCTGGATTCACTTGAACGCGGAGTTTCTGGTGATTTATTGAATTATCGCGAATCCAGTACCAACAGGGAAAAGGTGCAGCGGTTTCCCAAAATGATTATCAGAACTTGCAAACTGTCACCCAGGCCCACCGCGAGACAGGCCGATAAGCCGCCCGAGAGTCGACGTTTTTAGCTGTTAGCATGTCACTCGGGTCGGCTTCATTGGCCATTCTTGGAGCTGCTGATTATTCATGTTCTGCATGTTATTCGGGGTGATTTATCGCTATTTTAAGGCGCATCTATTACCAGAGTAGTTTCATGCATTCCACTGTTATGAGTTCCAAATCGGACCTAACCCAATTCACCACAATACGTTAGCTGTACTAGCGTTTCGACCGGAACGCAAACTAAAAAAAGGTTTAGAGCACTAATCCGCGCTAATCTGCGCTAATGAAAATCTAGTATTAGTGCCAGATTAGCGAAGATTAGTGTTCCTTTGCTTGGCAGCCGGCGCCAGAACCAATTTGACCTGGCCGAACGACGCTTGCGGGTTTAACCACTGCCGTATCAGTTCATTATGTTCATCAGTAAAGTCAAACAGTCCAGATAGTCAAACTATACCCATTCGGGATCGGGATCGAAACAATACTGGCCTGGTCAGGAAACAGGCCAGGATTCATGGAACGATTTCGTGAGCAGCATGCAATACTTGGGAAGTGCGTATTCTGCCTGAATGTCTGAAAAGAGATACATCATGCCTCCAGACACTGCTACCGCCGTTGGTCCGCCCCAGCGCCGGGTGTGGATAGTATCGCCCTGGTGGGACCTGGCCTATGTGGTACTCACACCCCTGGCGATTGTACCGCTGGTCCTGATCCTGTCACACGAGTGGCTCACCCCCGAGCAAATTGCTTTGGCGGCCATTTCGTTCGCCTCCTTAGGGCATCACCTGCCTGGCTTCATGCGTGCCTACGGCGATCGGGAACTATTTGCCCGCTACCGGTGGCGTTTCCTGCTCGCACCGCCGCTGGTATTTGCCGTGGCTTTGTTGTTTACTCCCCCGCGCCTGCTGGCGGAGAGACTCGGTATTCCCTGGCAACATCTGCACGGTTTGGAACTGGTGTTGCTCGTTTGGGGAACCTGGCATGGCTTGATGCAAATTTTTGGCTTCATGCGAATTTACGATCTCCGTCAGGGCCGGAACGATCCACGCACCGCCCGACTCGATTTTTGGCTCTGCCTGGCTTTGTTTGCGGTCGGCGTGGTTTTCAGTGATATGCGCTGTTTTGGCGTGGCACAAGCGATGTGGCAAGCTGGTTTGCCACGATTCGATCGCACCATGCTGGTGGGGCTTCGCTGGGTTGTGGGATGTGGGGCGGTGATGGTGCTGCTGGCTTACCTGGCCGATTTGGTTCGCATCAGGCAGCGGGGCGAGCGGCTCGATGGAATTAAATTGCTGCTTGCCGGGACGACGGGTTGGTTTTACTGGTACACCGGCCGGCTCTCGACCAATCTGTTGATAGGGCTGGCAATGTTCGAGATCTACCATGCGGTGCAATACAACGCGATCGTCTGGCTTTATAACCGGCAGCGACTTCAACGAATGGGCGACCGCTTCGGTCCCCTGGGATTCCTGTTTCGGAGAAAATGGACCATGCTGGGACTCTACCTGGCTGCGATAGGAGCCTATGGATTGATCCGATTTTTCTCTGGCGGCGTGGACGGGCCCGTCTATTGGGGCTCTTCGGGTTCCGCCTATCAATGGCTGATGGCAATCTTTGTCACCTCTTCCGCGCTCCATTTTTATTTTGATGGATTCATCTGGAAAGTGAGCGATCGCTCCACGCAGCAAGATCTTGTTGAGGTGACCGGCAAGATGGTGCGCCGTGATCGGCTGGTTCCCGGCTTGCTTCATGCCGCCAAATGGTTGGTGCTATTGGCGATGGTGGTCGGCCTGTTGCTGACGGAGCAACATGGGATGAGCCAGGATAAAACGCGGCAGACGCAGCGACTCAAGGCATTGATTGCCCTGGTGCCAGAAGTACCCGAGTGCCAGGTTCTGGCCAGCCAATTGGCATTGGAGCATGGAGATACACAAGGGGCGGTGGAGACCGCTCGGCAAGCGTTCGCCTTACGTCCGCATTCGCACCAGGCGCACGCGAATTTGGCACTTACACTCGTTGCCGCCGGACAGCTCGAAGAGGCTCGTGATTTGTTACGGCAGGCTGTCGGGTTGGCTCCCGGCCAATGGAGTTATCATGCTGATCTGGGCGTGGTCTGCCAGGATCTGGGGCAGTTCGCCGAAGCCGAAGCCGAGTACCGCAAAGCCATTAAGTTGCGGCCCGATCTGGAACAGCCTCGTTTACTGTTGGCGGACTTCTATTTGCGCCAGGGACGCGGTGAAGCGTCTTTGGCCGAGGCCGATTTTCTCGGACAGCATTTCCCCAATTCGTGGCAAAATCAGTTGGCTCGGGGGGCCGCGTTGGTGTCTGTGGGCCGTTTCGAGGAGGCGCTAGGACCTTTGCAGCGAGCCGCTGCCGAACATCCCGAAGCGGAGACTCTCTTCCAGTACGGCCTGGCCCTCATGCAGAGCGGCCACGTACGCCACGCGATTGTCCCACTGTTGCATGCCACTCGGAAAAATCCAGAGCATGCGGATGCCCTGTTTCAATTGGGCCATGCATTCTACACATTGCAAAAATGGCCGGCGGCAATCGATGCCTGGCAACGTTGTCGGCATGCCAGGCCGGAACGGATCGAAACGTACATCAACCTGGGGGCCGCTCAAACACAGGCAGGCCGACTGCGCGAAGCATTGCAGACCTATCGCCAAGGCCTGGTTCAGCAGGCGGATTCGGCCAATTTGAATTACAATCTGGGTATCCTGCTGTGGCAATCGGGCCAGGTGGCCCAAGGTCAGGCACACGTCCGCCGGGCCGCCGAATTGGGCCTGGAACTGTCGCCGGATGTTAAGACGGCCTTACGGGCAACGGATCGATAAGCACCTGGTCGAACCAATCCGTCGAACCAATCCGTCGAACCAATCCTAGTTGCAATTGTTCATGGCCAAAAAGCCGGCTTTTGTGAGAGAATAGCCGCCTTTGAATTGTTCTTTGACCAACAATTCCTTTTCTGTCAATTGGTTCAGCGCCGCCTGGTGTTGGTTCAAGTTGGGGCCATGGAAGCACAGCATTTGACCTGGAGTTACCAGAAACTGGCGAAAAGTGCGCAGCACGCGCTGTTCTGCTGTATTCAAAAAGAGTTCCTCCTGTATTCAGTCTCGAGTTGCTTGCCTTGTCAAAATATGTTGATGCGGCAGATCAATAAGTAAGGCTTGATCAGATAGGACCCAGCGAGAGCTCAACCATCCGTTGTCGTGGGTGCCTCCGCCATGGGTTGCTCATCAAGAAGTTCTTTCTTCTTGCGTCGTCGCTCCCTCTTTTCTTCTGCCTTTCTCTTTTTTTCCATTTCTCGGCGACGTTTTTCGATTGTATTTTGATTCTTTGCCATCTATTTATAATTTTTCCATATTGATGTATCGGATCATCCGTGTGCGAGCAAGGCCCGGCCAGACTCACCTCATAGCCAAACTTATCGTTGTGGATATTGACCAGACTCTAGTACCGGCGGCCTCGGCCACCGCCTCCCCCATAGCCAGCTCGGCCTCCTCCACCGCGATTTTCTCGCGGTTTGGCTTCATTGACCGTGAGTTGTCGGCCGTCGTGTTCCTGTTCATTCAGGCCGTTGATAGCAGCCTGTGCCTCAGCCTCACTCCCCATTTCCACAAAGCCGAATCCTTTGCTGTTGCCGGTGTCACGGTCCGCGATCACTTGGGCGCTTTCAACCGAACCGAATTGTGAAAACAATTGTTCTAAATCGGAGCTAGAGACGTTGTAGCTCAAATTTCCGCAATACAACTTCCTTCCCACTGTAGGTCTCCTATATGCGGCAGTGGCGGCCTGTCTTTACTTTCCGGGCCGAGGAGAAAGGGGCTGATGGTGGAGCCCACCAGGCGGGTAAGGACGAAAGGGTTCCCGGGAAAACCGGTTTGCTAAAGAAACCGGCGTCGAATACGCGATCGTTTGACAACCAACCGTAGTCCTTTATACTCCAGTTTTGTGGTGCTGTACACCGGGCGTCTTTTTGAGGGGGCGTTCACGGAAAAAAAGTGTGATTTACCGTTCTTGCTCTTACTCCTCGACCGCGCATTGGCCAAGGAGATCCCGGGGTTTCTGGCTAGGATCAACTCCGAAAAGGAGGCCCGGTATCGGCCCCGGATTTCACTACAATCCTCGGGATCGGGTTCGGGATCGAAAGTCCGTACGTCCAAATTCCAGTCCGTTTCGATAGCGATCCCGATCCCGATAAAATTGACTACGGAACTGTCAAATATTGCCAGTCCCCTGGATGCTGTCAGACACGCCGGTCAAGGTTCCTGGGCACCGGCCAGTGCTTCAAATTGTTCCTCGGTGAGGATTGCAATTCCCAGTTGTTCCGCTTTGGCACGCTTGCTGCCTGCCTGCTCCCCCGCGACTAGATAATCAGTGGATTTCGAGACGTTTTGAGTCGCCCTCCCACCCAGCTCTTCGACCAGTTGGTGGATTTGTTCACGCGTGTACTTTTGTAATTTTCCCGTGACAACGACCTTTTTCCCGGCCAGGGGAAGAGGATCCTCGGTATCTTTGCCGATTTGGGCTGCGGTTCGCCCGGAGGTCGTTGGCTGGACGCCCGCTTCGATCAGACGACAGACCGTCTGCTGGCCATGTTCGCTGGCGAAAAAACCGTGCACACTTTGGGCGATGATCGGTCCGACTTCATCGATTTCGCTGAGCGTTTCGACCGATGCGGCTTGTAGCTTGTCCATGGTACCGAATTGTTCAGCCAGGATCGTAGCGACGCGCGTGCCAACGTGGCGGATTGGCAGGCCATTCAGGAGCCTGGCCAGAGGGCGTGATTTACTGGCCTCGATGGAAGCCAGCAAATTTTCGGCCGATTTTTTCCCCATTCGTTCGAGCGTCAGCAATGGTTGCTCGGCCAGGTGGTAGAGATCGGCGAAATCGTGGACCAGGCCATTGCTAACAAGTTGATCGATCAGCTTGTCTCCCAGCCCTTCGATGTCCATCGCTGTGCGGCTGGCAAAGTACCGCAGACGCTCGCGAAGTTGAGCCGGGCATTCGAGGTTGGGGCAGCGGATAGCGACTCCCCCTTCATCTTTTTCCAGGCAGGTCTGGCATTCCGGACAGTGGGTCGGGAATAAATAAGGTCGCACATCGTGTTCGCGAAGGTGTTTTTCCACTCGCACGATGTGTGGGATGATCTTGCCCGCCTTTTCCACGACCACCCAGTCACCCGGGCGTACATCCTTGCGGGCAATTTCATCGGCGTTATGCAGGCTGGCCCGGCTGACCGTGGTGCCCGCCAGCTCGACCGGTTCCAGTTCCGCCACCGGAGTGATCGTGCCGGTCTTGCCCACTTGCACGCGAATTTCACCAAGCCGTGTGACTGCTTCGTATTTTTCGAATTTGTAGGCAATCAACCAGCGAGGACTCTTACTGGTCGAGCCCAATCGTTCGCGCTGGTCAAACCGGTTGACTTTCAATACCAGTCCATCGACTTCGAAGTCAAATTGATGCAATTGTTCGATGAGTGCTTGGCAATGGGCGACAGCGCCGGCGAAACTGGCAAAACATTCGACCTGGGGTGTCGCCGGCAGGCCCCAGCGGGATAGCTGGTCAAGAAACTCAATATGATTCTTTGTTTCCAGGCCATCGGTTTCACCCACGCCGTGACAGAAGACCCGCAAGTGGCGCTGGGCACAGAGGCGTGGATCAAGCAGCCGGATGCTGCCGGCGGTAACATTGCGTGTGTTAGCATAAGGTGGTTGGCCGGCCGCTTCACGTTGCTGATTTAGCAGAACCAGGTCGGAATTGGTCATGTAAATTTCGCCACGCACTTCCAATCGGCGTGGCGGCGACTGGCCGCTCAGGCGGAGCGGTATTCCCAGGACCGTACGGACATTGTGGGTGATGTCGTCTCCGGTCTGGCCATCGCCTCGGGTGGCTCCACGGACCAGCAGACCGTCCTCATAAGTCAAGGATACGGCCACACCATCGATCTTCAGCTCCACGACCCATTCGATCGACTCATTCGGGAGCAGGGCTTCGATCCGTTCGCCGTAGTGAACCAGTTCTTCCAGGCTGTAGGTATTGTCGATCGACAGCATCGGCACACCGTGCTGAATCGACCGGAGGTGGTTCACGGGCAGATCGCCGACCCGCATCGTGGGGCTGTCGGCTGTGAGCAGATCCGGATGAGCTACTTCGAGCTGCCGCAGACGGTCGAGTAACCGGTCGTACTGGAGGTCGGTGATTGTCGGCGCGGCTTCGACGTAGTAACGCCGGTCATGCACGCGAATCTCTGCCCGTAAGGCGAGAATTTCCTGTTCGGGAGTCATGGAGTGGGCAGTAGGCAGTGGGCAGTGGGCAGTGGGCAGTAGGCAGTGGGCAGTGGGCAGTGGGCAGTGGGCAGTGGGCAGTGGGCAGTATCCGTTCCGCTTCGCGTTTACTGTCCCCTCCTTTTCCCATCCGTTCTCATGGCCGCGAAACAGAGCGCGGCCAATACGACCAGTTCGGTCAACACGGCAGTTGTGCCGTGGGCCCGCAGCCAGGTCCAGAGCGGGTGGCCTTCATGGCGGGCGATGTTGGCTGGGCTGGCATGCAGCGACTGAAAGGCCATGAAACCATAGGCGAATGCCGTGATGACAAACAGCGTGCCCGCCACGATCAGCAAGGCATAAAACGGGTTGCGCTGGGAGTTCTTCACTGAACCTCGATCCAGTAGGGCATTATGGTCAGCGTCGGCTCTCGCATCAATGGGTACAGTTCGATGGCCCGGCGCAGGTACGAACTCAAACCGGGCAATAGCCGAGTCAAGCTCCGCAGGGCAATTCGAGCTTCCCGTTCTTCGTCCAGGTCGGCTCCAAACAATGCTTCCAGTGGATTTTCAGGTTTCGGCAGTACCTTGAGTCCAATCTGGGCGTCCGCCTCCAGCCCTGCCAATTGCTTGGCGATACGGATGGCATCGTTCAGTGTGCCCAGTTCATCGACCAGGCCGTGTCGCTTGGCAACCCGGCCCGTGTAGACCTGCCCTCCCGCCAATGCTTCCAATTGAGCCGGCGGCAGCTTCCGGCCAGCAGCCGCCTTGGTGGTGAATTGCCGATAAATATCTTGCATCATGTGCCGGATCACTTTACGCTCGCTATCAGAAAATTTGTTGATTCCCGAGAAAATTCCGCTGTTTTTTCCCCGTTGGATCACTTCGGTTGCGAAACCAATTTTGTCTTGCAAACCACCGATCGTCACCTTGCCACCCACCACCCCGATCGAACCGGTGATCGTTCCCGGTTCCGCCACGATCCGGTCCGCGCCCATCGAGATGTAGTAACCGCCACTGGCGGCGACATCCCCCATGCTGGCAACTAGGGGTTTGTCGATCGTTTGCGTGGTTCGCCAGATCAAGTCGCTTGCCAGGGCCGATCCACCCGGGCTGTTGACTCTCAGTACGATGGCCTTCACCTGCTCGTCCCTGGCCGCTTCCTGCAGCGCTTCAACCATGGTCGTGGAGCCCATGGAGGAGCCACCCAATGCGCCACTTTGACTCTTGCCTGTCATGATGGGTCCGACGGCGTAAACCAGGGCGATCTTGGGTTTTTTATCCTGCTTGCCATGGCTGCCAGTACCGAGAATCGCTTGAAACAGCTTAATCATTCCCATGGGACCGGAAAAGTCGGTGTCGACCTTTTTCTTGGCATAATTCATGACGTAGACCAACTGGTCGGTCTTGTATTGTGTTGCCAGATGTTTGCGGAACGCATCTGCGTAAAGCACTCGATCGATCAAACCCGATTCTCGGGCCTGTTGGGTAGTGAACATTCCCGTGTCGATCGCTTGCGTCACTTCCTCCACACGAAGTTGCCGGTTCTGAGCAATGGTGGTGAGCATCTGGTCGTAAAGGTCATCGGCCAAGGCAGTCATGTTTTTACGTACCGGTTCGCTCATGCCGCTGCGCGACAAGGTTTCGGCGGCCCCCTTGTAGTCTCCTACCTGGATGATGTCCGCCTCCATGCCCAGTTTGGCCAGCAAATCTTTGAGATAGACAAATTGCAATTGCACGCCGGTGATGAGGACCGTGCCCGATTCGGGCATGACAATTTCATCGCAGGCCGAGGCGAGCAGATATTGGGCCCCCATGGCCGAATCCAGGGTGGCGACCACTTTTTTACCCGAGGCTCGAACGCGCGTGACCGCAGCACTCAGTTCATTCAATTTGCCCCGACTTAATGCGGTCGCGCGGATGTCGAGAATCAACCCAGCGACCGAGCCATCCTTGGCGACTTTATCGATGCGTGAGATGGTCTTCCGCAGGTCGATCCCCAAATCGCCAAACAGGGACATCATGCCGGCTGATTCAGGCAGTTGCCCTTCAATCACAATATGGGCCAGGCGAACTTTTTTAGAATGGGTCGCCGGCGTTTTGTCGGGAGCGGAATTTTTACCGGTGGCTGGTTGATTCGCAGACGGTTTCGTGGCTGAGGTGGGTGGATCTTTGGGCTGGTTGGCGGACTTCTGATTTGTTTTCGCCGCGGGATTTGCCTTCGCGGCAGGCTTGCTGCCGTTTGCGGCCGCCACCGTGTCGCCAGCGGCCAACAGGAGCGGGGTGAGCAGACTGTAAGCCAGAAAGCAGATGGCCACGATGCATGAGTTCAGTTGGCGTGACATGATTCGGATTCTCCCTCGAAGTGGATCAGGTTATCGCAGGCGGATGGACTGGGGCCGATTTTCGCACGAATTATGAGTTCTGGACAGCCCCGTATGTTCGGGGACTGGGGGTGGGCCGCTGAAAACAAGCATTTTTTTCGGGGAAACGAGTTCTAGCCCAATATTTCACCAGCCCGTGTGCGGCCCTGTCATCCTGAACCGAGTAGCACGAGGTGAAGGATCTCCCCAGGAGGTTTCTGTTGAACTTCTCTCTGTTTTCCAACAAAACTATCGGGATCCCGGTGAGTAAGCACTCGTTGTCGAGAAAGGTTCCCCCGTTTTTCCGAAAATGCAGGACGTTGATAAACGCTAGTAAAAAGGGCTCATGCTCATAGCTCAGCTCCACCGCTCTCCGCCCCATTACCCCTGCGGGAATTGCCGGCAGTACTCATACATCGCCATCATGGTTGCGGTGGCAACGTTGTAGCTGTGGGGAGGACCCCAGACGGGGATCTCAACCACATCATCCAGCATCTCGAGCAACTCGCCGGTCAAGCCGGTTCGTTCATTACCGATAACCAAAGCCGTTTTGCGCTGAAACGCGTATTGATGCAAATCGTGAGAATGGGTTGTCTGCTCCAACCCCACAAGCTGGTAACCCTCGCCACGTAGCATCTTGAGTACTGGCGGCAGGGTACGATGCGATTCGACCATGATGGCATCCGCCCCATCACGGGCGATCTTGCGATCCAACCTGACCGGTCCCGTGCAGACCATGCGCGTGAGTCCACAGCAACTGGCAGCCCGGGCAATCCGCGACAGATTCACGTTACTGCGCATGGGGGCGCAGACTACCAACAATTCACGTGGCCGCTGAAGTCGACGGGGCGGTTTATGACGCAGGTGCTGGAAAGCCATGGAGGAAGGAAGGGGAAGGTTGAGGGTGTCGGGTGTTAGGGGGCGGGGGAATTTATGATTTATGATTTATGATCGATGCTTTAGTTGGGCAGCGCCACTTTCCCATGAAAGCACAAGAAATACGAGGTGCGAAGCGCAAGCGAGTGAAATTGCCGTAACATGTTTACTCGCTTGCGCTTCGGGCTTGTACTACGAGAAAAGTGGCGCTGTCGAATTAGGCCCAATGAAAATTTCCGTTCTCGGCTAAAGGCCGCTGAGTGTCGGGGCAGTAGGCTTATTTTCGGGGCAGGAAAACTCAGCTCTCAGCTCTCAGCTCTCAGCTCTCCCACGCCCCGTCGGCAACCAGGTTAACCAGTTGCGGCACCATGGCTCTCAATGCCCGGGCCCTGTGACTGATGGCTCGCTTGACCACCGGGCCCAACTGACCAAAAGTGCGATGGTACTCGCGAATTTCGAACAGCGGGTCGTAGCCGAAACCATGTGTGCCGATCGGTTCGGTGCGAATTGTGCCACGACAGCTCCCCTCGCTTTCCGCCCGCAGCCTGCCCTGTGGATCAGCCAGTGCGATATGGCAGACAAAACGGGCCCCACGTTTGGAGCCCGGCAGATTTCCTAATTCAGCCAGCAATTTGGCGTTGTTCTCCAGGTCCGTCGCCTGGGTGCTGGCATAGCGGGCCGAATGAACTCCCGGAGCGCCATGAAGCGCATCGACCTCGAGCCCACTGTCATCGGCCAACACCCAACAGCCCAGGTGCCTGGCTTGCCAGGTTGCCTTCTTTCGAGAATTGGCGGCAAAAGAATCGCCATCCTCATCAATTTCCAGGGGATCACCATCCACTTCGAGCAACGTTTGCACCTGGAAGCCCCAAGGTTCCAGCAACTCGGCCAATTCGCATCCTTTGGCCCGGTTTCCGGTACCGATCAGCAGGTCGTAATGCCGGAATGTCGTCATCATCGAAAACCAAAACGACTGGCCCGCACGTAGGCGGAACTGACTGATAATTTCGGCGCTTCGACCGCTTCAGGAACGATGTCGAAGGGCATGCCAACAAATCGCTTGGGATAGAACCCAGCCGCCACTTTCCCGAGACCGCCTGACAACAAGCTATTAAACCGCTGTTTTTGCTGCTGTTCGAGCATGGTATCCTGCGGCGCTGGCCGGTTAAACACATTTTCGGGGGTATGTGCGCCAAAAGTATCAAAGATAATTTTGGCTTCGCGATCCCGCAAGGCAATTTTTCCTGAAGGCAACTGCCGGCCTTCGGCAAAAGAACCGACCGTTACGTAGCTTTCATGACGATCATGAAACTCGTAGGCTTCCCACCCTTTTTCGCGTAAAGCAATGGTTAACAAATGAGCATTACGAGCTGCAACCACTAATGGATCGTCGTCCTTCGCCTTGCGAATTCGCTGCTTCGAATCTTTCTCTTTCCCTTGCTTGATGGTCGATCGGCCTCGAAAAGTGGCTACTTTCATCGAAAACTTGCCTGGACATTTCAACAGCGAAAATTCCAGATCCCGATTCCACTTCGAGACCTCCTGGTCCACTCCTTTGGGTACGAAAAATTCACGGGGCAACAACGGATTACGGGTAAAAAACGCATGCCCCATGGGGCCTTTATTGACCGCCTGCCCCAGTTGCTTCTTGAGCTGACTGTGATAGCGTCGGATGGCAGCCAGGCTTTGGGAAGTTTCTTCCCCTTCTGTTGGCAGCAGGCTCTTGGGTTCGAGAATCTTGATCCGTTGCAGCAATTTCTGGCCTGCCGGATCGTCAATGGTGGGAAATTCACCCGCTAAAACGGCATATTCGACCACTTTGTTGCCACGTCGAAAACGGCGTTTGATGGTGCCCCCATACTGATCGATTCCACGCCCCGGATTCAGGTCGTCCTGCTTGAACATCATGCGATAATAGTAGGCGGGAATGCTGTATCGGCTACGCAGTTCCAAAACCAAGTCACGTGCTTGCGATTCGCCCTCGTCGCCTGAAAACGAAGCAGCCATGATCAGCCAAGGGCCACGTTGGTCCGATAGCAAGTAATCCGCATTGGGATCGGCTTCCACCCGTTTCCGAAAAGTCAATTGCTGCCATAGCGGTTCCGCACTTGTGGCAGGCGCCTGACTGAACCCGCCAGCTAGCAGTACCAATACCCACGGAAACAATGGTTTGGAATTACGGACGGGTCGAGGATTTCGTAATCTGAACATGTGAATTCTGGGCATCGAATTAGGGTTTCAGCGGATTTCTTCCTGTCACCGGAGGGGAAAAGTAGCAAACTGCCAGTTAAGTGGCCAGACCGATTGACTGGGGAGCTGGGGGCTGGGGAGCTGGGGAGCTGGGGAGCTGGGGACTGGGGAGCTGGGGACTGGGGACTGGGGACTGGGAGGCAGCCCTTTTTACTGGCGTTTATCAACGCCCTGCATTTTCGGAAAAACGGGGTAACCTTTCTCGACAACGAGTACTTACTCACCGGGATCCCGATAGTTTTGTTGGTTGCTAGTAAAAAGCCCTGGCTCTTATGCCCAGGACGATGATGTGCGCAGATTGCCAACAAAGGCCCTACATACCCCGTATGCCTGACGTGCATCATGCGCTACAATGAATCGCTCGGGTGTCGTTCAGCGTTGCCCTAAGGTCAGGTTTGTTTTAGTCTCGCCCTCCCTGTGGGGGGGTGTAGCTTATTCACCAGGAGCGTTCACGTGTCGGGTACTTGTGTTATAGGTCTGCAGTGGGGCGATGAGGCCAAGGGAAAGATTGTCGATCTGCTCACGTTGAAACACGATGTCGTGGTTCGCTACCAGGGTGGAGCCAATGCGGGCCATACCGTGGTTTTAGGCGAGGAAACTTATAAGTTGTCACTATTGCCCAGTGGTGTGCTGACACCTGGAGTGACATGCGTGATCGCCGGGGGGGTGGTGCTCAATCCGGCCAAAGTGATTGAAGAGCTGAATGAATTGAAAAAGCGAGACGTTGAGGACTTTGATAATCTGAAAATCAGCGATCGGGCCCATGTGATTTTTCCCTGGCATTTTGCTGAAGACGGGGCCATGAATCAAAGTACTTCCGACGGGGAGAATATTGGCACTACGGGGCGCGGGATCGGGCCATGTTATCGCGACAAAGTTGGGCGCTCCTATGCAATCCGGCTGGGCGACATGTACCGTGATTCATTCCGTAATCAAGTTGAGCATATCGTCAAAGTGAAAAATCGAGTGCTGGCCGCCATGCTGGCAGGACAACCGTGGGAACCACTCGTGGCTCGGGACATTCATGCGCAGTATGCGGTTTTCGCCGAGCGTCTTCGGCCCTACATGGCCGATACCACAGAATATTTGCTCGATGCGGTGGAATCGGGGAAACGCTTGCTTTTTGAAGGTGCTCAAGGTGCTCTGTTGGATGTGGATCATGGGACTTATCCTTTTGTAACCAGCAGCAACAGTTCGGGAGTAGGAATTGCCAATGGTTCCGGGGTGCCAGGTCGCCATCTTGGCAAAGTGATTGGGGTGGTGAAGGCGTATACGACTCGCGTCGGAGGTGGGCCATTCCCTACCGAGCAAGATAACGAAGCAGGGCAGCGTTTGCGTGACCAAGGCAACGAATATGGCACGGTCACGGGGCGTCCACGTCGGTGTGGTTGGTTGGATACGGTGGCCGTGCGTTACTCAGCTCGACTCAGCGGCGTGCATGGGATTTGCGTGTCGTTGCTCGATGTGCTGAGCGGTATCGAAGAACTCAAAATTTGCACGGCCTATGAATGGGCAGGTCGGATATCTCGCCAGTTTCCCAGTCATGTGGATGATTTGAGGCAAGTTCAACCAATCTACGAAACAATGCCGGGTTGGCAGGAAGATATTACGGGAGCCCAGTCGATCGAGGAATTGCCTCAGGCGACACGGAATTATCTCGATCGGGTTAGCGAATTGGTGGGCGTGCCAGTGGAATTGGTTTCGGTTGGCCCCGACCGCCGGCAAACCATCCAAGTAGACGCTTTGTGAAGCATTCATTCACGATAAAAGTAAGATTAAGAGTAGCCATTCGCGACCGTGAACGGTGCCTCTTGGTGTAACCGTTCAGAGACCACCTCGTTCATGTCCTCTTCCGTCCTTCCTGAAATACTTGCCGACATTCCCCATGGGCGGAGGCCACGGCATATCGCGATGATCATGGATGGGAATGGGCGCTGGGCCCAGCGGCGCGGATTGCCGCGAATTGAAGGGCATCGTCGGGGGGTTGTTAGCGTTCGGCGGACAACCGAGGAGTGTGCGCGGCTGGGTCTGGAGCAGTTGACGCTCTATTGCCTTTCCAGTGAAAATTGGAAACGGCCGCAGCCGGAAATTGATTTTTTGATGCATTTGCTGGAACAGTACATGATCGAGGAACGCTCGACCATCATGCACAATGATTTGCAGGTGCGAATGCTTGGACGGCGCACGGATATCCCCACGCACGTGCTTCGAGAACTGGATAAAACCGTCGAGATGAGTGCGGCCAATTGTGGTATGAAGCTGAACCTGGCGATTAATTACGGCGGTCGTGCTGAATTGGTCGATGCGGTACGAGAGATTGCCGCTGAAGTCGCTGACGGGCATATCAGGCCAATGGCCATCAGCGAGTCGACCATCGCGGAACACCTCGATACGGCCGGATTGGATGACCCGGACCTGTTAATTCGTACTGCGGGAGAAATGCGAATCAGTAATTTCCTGTTGTGGCAAATCAGTTATGCGGAAATATGGGTTACCGACAAATGCTGGCCTGAATTCGATGAACAGACGCTCCATGAGGCAATCCGCAACTTTGCCAGCCGGAGTCGAAAATTCGGCGGACTCGAAAGAGGGGACAGGCAAACAGGCAAACAGGTAACAGGTAACAGGTAACAGGTAACAGGTAACAGGTAACAGGTAACAGGTAACAGGTAACAGGTAACAGGTAACAGGTAACAGGTAACAGGTAACAGGTAACAGGTAACAGGTAACAGGTAACAGGTAA
>JAJRWS010000183.1 GCA_024276705.1 Planctomycetota bacterium
CGCACCCAGTCGAACCTGCCGGTCATGATTTCACCCTATTTCGGTAAAAATCCTGATGTCGAGGCGTATGCTGCCTGGTGGGATCAGGTGGCCTTGCCTGCGTTGGGGATCGATATTTTGGCGTTGCAGGATGGTGTGGGGACCCGGCGGACAACCATCGCCCAGTCGCGTCCTCCTTTTGCCGCTCTGGCCCCTGTGGTGAAACGGCATGGAGTGGCCTTTTGGGCCAATAATGAGTCTTTTTATCAGATAGCCGGCTGGCCGGTCGACGAAGATGAGGACAATTTTCGGGCCGAACCGACCGAATTCGATCGGTTTTTGCGCCAACTGCAATCGACCTCTCCCTTTGTGGAGAAAATCGTCACTTTTGAATTCACCACGTACATGAATCCGGCGATTCCTGGCAGATCGCGGCGGCTTTATCAAGCTTACCAAAGCTATTACCAGACAACCCAACCGAGAGAGCCCGTGTTGAGCGGGCCAGAGGCAAACCTCCGTTAATATGTTTCATTCAAGCCAGCATGGCAAAGCAGACGGCCGTATCGGGTTGGTCGATGAGTGCCTAGGCAATTTCCATAGTGATGTCTATCTCGATGCCATTCGTGGCCCGCTTGCCGAGCGCGGGTTAACCATTTCAGGTGCCACGGCCCTCGAACGGGATTCTGGCCGCGCCTGGGCAAAAAAAAATCAAGTGCCTTTTTTCGAGGATGTCGACGCACTCGATTCGGCAGTCGATTATTACATGATCCTGGCACCATCGAACCCGGCTTGTCATCTTTCCTTGTGCGAGCAGGTTTTCCCTCATGGCAAGACGACCTATGTTGATAAGACCTTTGCCCCCGACCTGGCCACGGCAAAAAAAATATTTCAGTTGGCGGACCACTATCAGGTAGCCGTGCAAACCTCGTCCGCTTTGCGCTACACCGAAGTGCAGGCCGTCGTCCGAAAACGAATGCTTTCCAGCAAATCTCCGGTATGCCATCTGGCGGTCTGGGGAGGCGGTACTTCGCTGGAGGAATACGCGATCCATCCGCTTGAATTGGCTGTAAGCTGCCTGGGCGCGGGCGCAGATGCACTGTTGGCCCTTGGCGATGCCGAACATCCGCACTGGGTGCTCCGTTACGGTGACGGGCATCTGGCATCGATCGATTTCAACGCCCACGCGCATGTCCCTTACGCGGCCGCCGTGACGACCGCCCAGGGAACTGAATGGATCAGCGTGGACGATTCGCATCTGTTTATCGATGCGGCTTCGGCCATCCTCGATTTTTTTACCCAGGGCGAAGCTCAGATTGACCGACAGGAATCGCTATTGATTCGCAGTATTCTCGATCGGATTCAAGCTCACGGTGCCCAAGGCGAGTTCGTGCCGATCGGCCTCCGACGATCGGGGGTCCCCAAGCCTCACGGCCATGCCGAGGCAGCGCAGGGAACTGGAGTCATGAGGCGTGCGGACGCCCGTTAGCCCCTATGGGAAGTACAGAATAAGCCGGAACAGGAAACGAAAAGATTGGTTCGAAGATGAGCATTCGTTTAGGAATTGTCGGGGCTGGAACAATAGGGAGTGTGCATGCTGCGGGGATCACCGCGGCGGGCCATGAGGTTGCCGCCGTTGCGGATGTGGATAGGGCTAAAGCGAACTTGTTAGCCGCCAGGCATGCGCGGGCTCATGCGACCGATCGCATTGAAGTGCTGTTGGCCGATGAATCGATTGCCGCAGTGGTCATTGCGGTTCCCAACCGGTGGCATAAGGACCTGGCCGTTGCCGCGATGCGAGCAGGTAAGGATGTGTTGCTGGAAAAACCGATGGGGCTCGATGCGGCCGAATGCCGGGAACTCAACGAAGTTGCCGCAGCGACCGGGCGAGTGCTGCAAATTGGCATGGCGAATCGGTTCACGGCCGTGGGGCAGGAGGCCAAGAAGATAGCCGAAAGTGGCGATCTGGGGCATGTCTACCATGCCAAGGCTCACCTTGTCAGCCGCCGTGGTGTACCGGGATTGGGAGGATGGTTCACGACCCGATCGCTTTCGGGAGGGGGAGTGCTCATCGATACGGGAGTCCATCTAGTCGACCTGTTGCTTTGGCTTATGGATTTTCCCCGAGTGGAACGAATCAGCGGGCGGGTCTACTCCATCTTCGGCAAGCGGATGGAAGACTATGTGTACGAAAGCATGTGGGCCGGACCTCCCCGGTTCGATGGCGTTTGCGATGTGGAGGACTCCGCCCATGCGATGCTCCATTTTGCCGGGGGGGGGACCCTTGACCTGAACGTTTCATGGGCCATCAACATGCCGGCTTGCAACATTCAAGGCGGCGGAATGATGGGGCTTTTTGGCGATCGGGGGGGCGTTACGTTTGAATTGTTTGGCGATCATCTGGATGTGGCGACCCAGCGTTACGGACGAAATGTCGACACACGCGTCATGTTGCCAGAGGTCGACCAATTCAAGGAGCAAGTGGTTGCATTCGTTCGTTGTGTGGAAACACGGGAAGAACCGTGCGCCCATGGCCAACAAGGGCAGTGTGTGCAGTCGATTCTAGATGCGATTTATCAATCCAGTGAGAAACAACAAGAAGTCACTCTTGAGAGGAAGAAATAAGTGGAATAGGGTAGCGATCATTAACAAGAATACGCATTGCCTCAGGGTATGGTTAGGTTCGATGGGGGCAGTGGCTCTTCCTCCCAGTACTGCAACTTTATACCTTCAAGGATTCGCGTCCATTCGTGTCCATTCGCGGTTTTTTCTTTGTTCCTTGTCAGATTTACCTAGCGCTGTGGGGTTAGGCGGCAGAGGCTACTCGGTCAAAGAAGATTCCGTTCCTTATGCATTCGCGGACTTCGATAGCGAGTCCCGATCCCGAGTCCCGATGAGTAAGTACTCGTAATCGAGAAAGGTCACCTCGTTTTTCCGAAAATGCCGGATGTTGATAAACGCTAGTAAAAAGGGCTGCCCCCGAACCCCGAACCCTGAACCCCGAACTCTCAACTCTCAACTCTCAACTCTCAACTCTTTTTTCGACCCCCCTTTCTGGAATGCTCTCCAATCTGTCTCATCCGGTCGATGCTGCGATCGTCGCGATCTATCTGTTTGCCAGTTTTGGCGTCGGTCTGTTGGCAACTCGAGTATTGCGCTCGAAGCGAAAAAGTGAAGAAGACTACTACCTTGCCGGTCGCAAGGTCCCTGGGTGGGTCAATGGTATCTCCTACGCCGTCACCCTGATGAATTCGGACGTTGCCCCTGCCTACTGTGGGATGGCGGTCGTGGTCGGATTGCCAGTTGCCTGGTTCTATCTTTCACGCTTTGGGCCGGGGTTGATGCTAGCTGCCATGCTATTTGCAGTCCGGTGGCGGCAGCTTGGCATCCGGACCGGCCCGGAATTTTTTTCACTAAGGTTTGGTGGCAGGTTGGGCCGCACGGTTCGTGTCTATTCGTCCCTCATGAGTGTTGGCATTGGCATGATCCCATGGATTGGGGCCGGCATGCTCGGCGTGCACATGATTTTTGGGCCGGTCTTCGGGATCGATGATAAGGCCGTCACGCTCGCGATCGTGTTACCGATTCTTGTCATCTATATCTGGATTTCCGGATTCGCGGGTGTGCTGGTCACGGATGTTCTACAAGCTGCGATCATTGTTGCCGCCAACCTGATTGTACTCATTTTGGTACTATGGCAATTTGGTGGACCGACCGGGCTCGCAACTGCCGTCCAGACGGCCTTGCCGGATCGGTCGGCGGATATCCTGTCTGTTATGCCCGTTCCGGGGCATGCGGTCATGGGACCCTGGGTGGTCCTTGCCTGGATGATCGTCGCCACGATCGGCATGGGCGGCAATGTGGCGACCGAGGGTCAACGCATCTTCTCTTGCCGCACGACTCGCGATGCCGCGAAAGTGGGTGTTTGGGGAGAAGCGGCCCTTTTTCTCATGCTTCTGCTGTTGACCTTGCCTGCGCTGGGGGTGCTCGCCAATCATCCGGACCTGTACGGCGCCGATCCCGAAATACGGGAGACGGCCTACGGGTTGATGTTGCATGACTACCTGCCCGTTGGTCTTCTGGGCATCGCCCTGGCGGCTTTACTCGCAAGTGTAATGTCCACCATAGACAGCCACTTGAATTACGGTTCACAGACACTGGTCAACGATGTGGTGCGACAATTCATGCCTGCCATGAGCGATCGCCAAGGTATCTGGACGGGACGCCTGTTGATGCTGGTGATCCTGGCGTGTGCGGTGGTGGTGACCTATGCGTCCGATTCTTTGGTGGGGATCGCCATTGTTGTGTCAGGGATGTTTGGCTCCACGCTTACGTTCAGTTGGGGCCAATGGTGGTGGTGGCGAGTGAATATCTGGTCGTGGTTTGCCGCCATGGTCGGTGGTCCGATGGTGTACTTCGCGCTCGGCTGGCTGTTGCCGCATTGGCCTTGGTGGCAACAGCAGATCGAGATCAGCGCCGCCGCGGAGCAGGGGATGGCGATGATGCAGGCGGTCATTGCGATGACGGCCACTTCGACAATCTGGGTTATTGTCACACTGTTGACTCCGCCCGAAGAGATGGCGGTCCTGAAACAATTCTACCGTAAAGCTCAGCCGATGGGTTTGTGGAACCCGGTACGTCGAGCCATCGAGCGTGAGATGCCCAACCAAATTCAGTCTGAACAACCGCGAGGATTGATCCTGGGCGGCATGGCAACGGCCCTGCTTGGCACCCTGTGGGTTACTCTTGGCGTATTGGGAATCTCCGCGTTGGTAGTTGGCCGATATGGAGAAGCGGTAGGCCAAATTATCGCCGCAGCCTTGCTCGCCCTGCTGTTTCAGAGAATGTTCCGCTGGCATCTGGCTCGGCTTGAAAAAGGGTAGCCGATTCGCGTCTGAAGAAAGCAGTCGTCACGGCCAATACAAAGGAAAAGGCTGGAGCGCACTCTGAAAAACGGCGGGCCCCCAGCGAGGGCCCGCCGTGAACAGGATAAGTTTCTCGTACCCGCCGCGAATCAAAACACATCAAGGATGAAGTGATGGCCGCTGTGGAAACGCCGGCGGTTTGGGTAATAATTATGCCAGCGTCGATTGTAGACCGGGATCCGCATTTCGGGCGGATACCGATGGTAAAGGCTGTCGGCACTGCGGTAGTACTCATTCCCCCAATAGTTTTGCGGGTAATAGACATACGGATAGTGGTAAAACCGCTCCCAGTCCTGAGTGGTGTAGGTGGAGCCCCAGGAACGGCCATAGGCCTGTTGGGCTCGAGCCTGTTCGGCAGTGGACCAACAGCCCAACAGGGCTGCGCTGCAGCACGTCGCAAATAAGATCCGACGGATCATAAGTTTTCCCCCCACGGCAAATTGCCTGTCCCCGCACGGTCCATTGTCCGTGCGAGTGAATATGTTACTTGTCCATACATCGACCCCAGCCGGGCTGAGGTTGAGGGAATAATCGGTACAACTGCTACAATAGGGAACATAAGTAGTTCCAGGCATAGACCGCAATTCGTTGTCCGAGCTTGGTAAATATCGCCCCCCCATTATGGTGGTATAGCTGCCTGCTGTTTTCCCACAGGGTCTCCTGCAGTGGACGTTTCATGCCATTTCTTGAAATACCATTTTCTGTCTGCAAATGGAACTCGGTTTTACCTGGATTAAAATCGCGCAAACTTGCCAATTGCGTAAAACCAGCATATTTTGCGTAAATATCCTATTCTTGTCCTAGGCGGTGTGGATGCAGCAGTTGCAGGTAGTGGCGGGCCAGACACGGGAGCTGCTGCTCTAGACAATTTCGAGAATGGTGGTGGGTACTACACAGTCCCCAGCCCAATCGGTGACAATGGCGGAGGCACACGCACCAATGCCTTTACGTTGCTAATGGATATCAAAATCCCCGGTGGCGTGGTTGGGTATAATGCACTGGCTGAGTTCGATGCCGATCTCGACCCAGGTTCTGACTCCGATTATTTTCTTGATACAGATACCGCGACTCAGGACCGAATCGGTGTTGCGAATCAAGGATACGTGAACACCACCAGTCTGCTCGGCGAAGAGTGGCATCGAATCGTGCTAAGCATTGAAAACTCGGTTAAGAGAACAACCTACATCGATGGTATTTCTCTTGGCGATCATGACCTGGGCGATATCGATGGCCGCTGGTCGTTGGATGGTGAATTCGAGGTCTTCTTGGACGGCGACGGTGGGGAGGAATATCTCACCTATGTTTCGAACTTGGCGTTTTACAACGGTGCATTAGATGCCAGCCAGGTTGCTGCCCTTGGTGGGGCTGGTCGGCAAATTGTGCCCGAACCTAGTTCGATCGTGTTGCTCACAATTTTTGGCCTTGGTATGTCTGTCTCTGGCAGACGGAAACGCTAATCTCATGCTTCAGCAGTTGCAACTGTGAAGCGTGACAATTATTAGATGGGTACGGCGGGTCATGAATCCGCCCGCCGTACCCAAATATATTTTTGTAATGCCTGTAGAAAGGGCGTGAATGGCCTGCCTCTTCCTCACGGAGGTTACATCCTCACCCTGTCTGGCGTGGGGCTGACGAGCAATTTGGAAGCACGGAACTGGTGTCTCCGATCGACTTATTTCGGCAATTTGCCTTCCACCAGCTCTCGCTCCCACTGGTCTAATAAGGGCCAGTCGACCGCACAGGTGCCAAAATCGGCCATGTGCAGGTAGCCTTCCAGGCGTGCCAGGGTACGGTCGATCAAGCGGTTGTCTTTGCGAAAGATAGGCCCATGGCTAGGCAGCAGCCACTCGACGTCGCTGGCACGGATGCGTTCGAGCGAGCGAATAAAGTCCGGGATATTGCTCCCATGGTGAGCATCGATGGCACCCACGCAGCCATCGCGAAACAGGTTGTCTCCCGAGAAAAGCAAGTCGTCCAGGCGGAGCGACAATTGCCCATCGGTATGGCCAGGGGTGTGCCAGACCTCCAGCTCCAGATTGCCAACTCGAATGCAATCGCCGTCATCGACCTGGTGGTCGACCGAAACGGGGGGCATGTCGAGATGGATATTCTGGGCAGCGATTTCAGCGAATGTGGTAAGCCGATCGCCGGCTTCCAGCGGCTTGGCAGTCTTGGGATGGCAGGTGACCGTTGTTTTGAGGATTTGCCGAGCTGCCGCCAGACCTTGGATGTGGTCGACGTCCGCATGCGACGCAATGATTGTTTTGCACTTACTGAAGGGAAAGTCGAGTTGCCGGATAACCTCAACGCATTCCTCGACTGCATCGTCGTAGCCAATGTCGATCAGCGCCCACTCATGATCGTCGTATACCAGGTAAACGCAGCAACTAATCCGGCGCCGTACCTGGTGGTTCAGTTCGATAACATGTGGAAACAGGGGGGTTCGTTCGAGCATGGCGCTGAGTGCGATTGAGGGAAGCGGTGAGGTATTCACCAGATTGTAGGTGTTCACAGCCTCTGGCGTAATCGGTTGTGACCTGACTTAGCGCAAGCGGACTAAGGCCCCAGAATGGCTGCCAGCCCCTCGCGATAGGAGGGGTGGGTGAATTTTACCTTGAGCAGGTGCCGCAGCTTCTCATTGCTGATTCGTTTGCTGGAGCTTGCTCGTGCCGTGGCCGGTAGACTGGCATCGGGCGTGGTAAAGCGGGGAGGAGGCGCGCCGATTCGCCGGGCCACTTCGCGATAGTAGTCGCCGCGCAGGACGGGGTTGCCGTCGGCCACATTGATGATTTCTGGGCCTTGGGAGATGCGGGCAGGCCACTCGCCGGCGGCAAGTACCGTGGCCGCCGCATCGTCGACATGGACAAGATTGAGCCAGCCTTGGTGCGGCACGGCCAGGGGCAAGCCGGCGCGGAGTTCTTTCTGGTAAGGGATTCGGCCCGGTCCATAGAGACCGGCCATCCGCAGGATTACGGCCTGTTGTCCCAATGCGTGAGAGTCAAGCTGTCGTTCGGCGGCCAGCGAAGCCTGGGCACTAACCCGATGTGGATGGGTCGGCTGCTGCTCGTCGATCCAATCACTCAAGGGCCAATCACTCAAGGGCCACGCTTTCTGGGGCTGCGTTTCTTCGGTTCCTGAGCTTTCGGCGGGGCTATAAACGCCGGTCGTGCTGATGTAGATCAGTCGAGTGGAAGCGGGAGTGGGCAAATGGGAGAGTAGATAGCCCATTCCCTCGGCGAAAGCCTGGTGTATGGTGTTGCCTGACGTGCGGTCGAAGCCCACGCTGTAAAGGACGATATCCGCCTCCGGCAGAGCCCTCAAGGTTTCAGGGCACGCCAGATCGGCAACCAGGGTCTGATACCCGTGGTTACGAAATTGGTCGGATTTGGTCGTGGATCGCGTGAGGATGGTCACATGAGCCCCAGCGTCCTGCCAGCAGCGAGCGACACGAGACCCCAGATACCCGCAGCCGACGATCAAGCATCTTCGGTTGGCGTACTGCTCGGACATGCTGCTATTCCAGTCCATCGAGTGCGTTTTGCGAATGGGCGCCCGATTCGAGGTAGGCGGTCAACATGATCTGTGCCGCCAATTTGTCCAGCCGCGCTTTGCGTTGTTTTTTGGTCAAGCGGGCGTTTTCCAGGAAAGATTCCGCTTCGGCCGAGGTGTAACGCTCGTCAAAGTAGTCAATTCTCAAGCCGGTTACCTTGCCTAGCCACACACCAAACTCACGTGCTTCCCGCGATTTCTGACTTTCGTGACCATCCAGATGCACAGGCAAGCCAACGACCAGACGAGTCAGCTTTTCCTGCTGGGCAAGTTGCTTGAAGTAGCGTGTATCCGCAACTTCCCCTTGGCGCGTGTAATTGTCATAAGGCCCAGCGATCCCCACCGACAGATCGGCCATCGCAATGCCGATCCGCACTGTGCCGTAGTCGATGCCGGCGATCCGGCTTGTCGGGGTGTTACAAGTGCTCATGCCAGCCGCGGGAATGGAGCTCTTTGACCACGGCCCGGATCGACTCTTCGTCATGTTTGTTGGCGACAAGCGTTGCGTCGTCTGTATGGACGATGATGCAATCGGTCATCCCCAATGCGACCACCAGGTGGTCGTCGGTCGAACGTACGATAGTGCCTGAACTGTTCATGGCCAACTGCTTGCCGACCAGCGTGTTGCCCTGTGCATCGCTACCCAAAAGCCGGGCCAGCGATTGCCAGCCTCCCAGGTCGTCCCAGTCGAAAGGCGCTTCCATCACAACCACATCGGTGGCATGCTCCATTATGGCATAATCGATCGAGATTCCGTCGATTGCGGTGAATTCCTCGTCGAACACAGCCTGTTGTTGGTCGCTGTCCCAGGCCTCGACAATGGTTTTCAAATGGCCAAGCATTTTCGGTTGCCACTGGGCCAGCGCTGCCAAAATGGTGCGCGCTTTCCAGACGAAAATGCCCGAGTTCCAGTAGTATTCGCCGGAAGTCAAGTACTGGGCGGCCGTTTCGGCATCTGGCTTTTCTCGAAATTGCTCCACCCTGTAGGTCGGGTAGGTGAGCCGTGACGCGGTGATTTCGTCAGGCGTTTGGGGTCGTGTCGGCTCCAGGAGAGGACCACGCTGGATATAGCCAAAAATCTCAGCTGCATAGCTGGGGCGGATGCCAAAAGTAACAATTCGTCCGGGTGCCTGGTCGACCAATCGGGCACCTTGACGGATCGCTGCCTGAAATTGATCGGTGGGACGAATGACATGGTCGGCGGGCATGACGGCCATGGTGGCATCCGCATCTCCGCGACTGACGACCAATGCCGCCAGGCCGATGCAGGGGGCTGTGTCTCTCTTGCAGGGTTCCCCCAGGATCGAGGAGGGAGGCAATTCGGGCAATTGCTCGGCAATCTGGCCAGTCAATCGTCTGTTGGTGACGATCAAGGTTCGCTCTGGAGCGGCCAGGTCGCCCAGTCGGTCGACGGTTTGGCGAATCATCGATGCATTGCCCACCAGAGGCAGCAACTGTTTTGGGGCGTTCGTCCGACTGGCAGGCCAAAATCGTGTGCCCGTCCCGCCGGCCATAATAATTGCGTGAAGCATGGTGAAAGGTGTCGGGTGTCAGGTGTCGGGTTTCAGGTGTCAGGAAAAGGGAAGCAGGGGGGACTTGTTGCCTGGTTCCGGCCATCATAACCCAATCCAGGGCTGATCGTTAGTGTGGAAAAACGGCAGAATGCTTGCTGACGCCCCACTCACCGCCCCGACCCTCGCCCCCTGAGTCCTGACCTCCAGGGCTTTTTACTAGCACCATTAAAACTATCGGGATCGGGATCGCTATCGGGATCGGGATCGAAACAACATGGGTCTGAGCCACGAAAAGCTGGGTGTTTACCGCCTCTCGATGAAGCAGAAAGTCAACAAAGAAAAACGGGATGGGACCGTATTGTCGACCCTAGGTACCAATTGACAATTTCCAGACCCCGCCCGGCGGATCACGGCCTCTTTTTTACCTGAACCCTGAACACCCGACACCCGACACCCGACACCCGACACCTCAACCCTTAACCCTCAACCCTCAACCCTCAGCATATTCATGGACGATTTTAAGTAGCTTGCCAGCTTCGACACCCGGATTGGCGGCCTGAATGACCGCTCCACTCACGGCGAAGTGGTGGCTGCCGGTTGCCAGTACGGCGTGCAGATTTTCAGCATCGATTCCGCCAATGGCATAGGCTGTCAGGCCAATTTCCCTGGCTACCTGCTCCAGCAGTTCCAAGCCCGGGTAGGTTGCGAAGGCCTTGGTCGTTGATGGGAAGGTTGGGCCAACTCCCAGGTAGTTGGCCCCATCGAGCACGGCCTGCCGGGCTTGGTCGATGGAATGTGCGGAGACGCCAATGAGTGCTCGGGGGCCAATGAGCATTCTTGCATCCTTCACGGGCAGGTCTCCCTGGCCCAGATGGACTCCGTCGGCGTGCGCGACGGCAGCTATGTCAGGTCGATCGTTGATGATTGCTAGCGTTTGTAGTCCATTTTGTTTGACTGTTTGTGGTACCAGACGCGTCAATTCAACCAACGATCGAGCTCGGGCTACCAGCGTGGTGTCGTCCAAACGTTTGTCGCGCAGTTGAATCATGCCGACTCCAGCCGCAATTAACCCGGATACGAGTGTGGCAAACCACTTTGGGTCACTGCCCCCATCGACCAGTACGCAGAGTCGTGCTGCCTGCAGTCGATCACGGCTTGCAGCGGCTAGCGTAACGCATCGCTCCAGTGTGTAGATGCGATAGCGCAGGGCTTCCAATGGGGCAGCCTGGTGGGGGGTCGCCAGTTTGCTGTATTCCTCGAGGCTGCGCAGTGCCTGTTTGACTCGTTGAAAGCTGGCGGCACAGACGTTCAACGGGGTGTCGCGGCAGTTTTCGGCTGTCGTGGTAATTTGTGTACCCACATCACGAACCGTCTCACGAGCTCCATGCAGGCTGATAGCAGCCCAGGGAGCTTCCTGCGGATTGTCCAACGGATTGGTTGAGGGTGATGGGAATAATGTTTTTTTTTCTTCAAGGCCTTCTTCTGGAGTAAATTCTTGCGGCGAATCGTTTAGCGAGGTTTGAGCCGATACCAGCCGAGCCAGGTCATGGCGCACCGTCTTGGTCAGTTGGGACAAGAGACCATCGTCCTGGACAAACCGGACAAAATCTTCGATGACTCGCAGTCCTTCTGTAGCCCGGTTGATCGAGGCGTCGATCAATCGGAGTGTGGCGGTCTCATGGAGAGGTAAAGGAGGCTGTTTGGGGCTATTGGGCATTTGTTGATTGGGTGCTGGCAGTGTGGTCACCGGGGAGGATCTTCGGGTGGCGTTGGGTTTGGTTATTGGGTTCAGGTCTCTTTTAGGTTGTTCCAAGTATAAACTCTTGCCCTGTCAGTACTTGCTGATGAAAAAAGTACAGGGCAAGGCTTGCATCCTTTACTTGGTCCCAAGCCAATCGCAATGGCTTTAAGGCCTTATTATCGTTATCTTTCCCTTCTTCCCACAATGGCTGAAATGTCCCTCGAACTGCTAAACAGAGTTGGAATTGGTATCGGTCGGCTGGAAATAGTGTCGCAGACAGCACTTGGAGAGTGCCAGAGAGTAAATGAGGGGCTTCCTGGAGCTTGAATTGAGTCCCTTGTCAGCATAGATATTCTAAGGACGCTCAAGCAGATCGTAACGGTATTTCCAGGATCTCAGACGCGGGTAACCCGAAAAGGGAGAGTTGTCATAGGGCGATTGCGGGCTAAACTTTTGCAGCCCACTGTAGGATGCAGCGATCCTGGATCGCGCCGGTCAGATATTGGCACAAACACACCCATTGAATACTTCCGATTTCACCGGGTGGCAAACCACCCAGTGGCAGGTGGATAAGCCGCCTGCCAGGCAGGTTGCCACTGGAAAGACATTGCCAGGTCGGCTTCATCCGCCAAATTGAGAACTCGTGACATTAATTATGGGCATATCTCAGCAGCCAAAAATGTACTGGTTGACTTGGCTTTGGCCAGGATTTCCTCACTTGTGGAATCGGGGGTCTTGGGCAGGACTCGCTCTGGCGGTAGGATTTACGGTGCTGCTGAACGTACTCTTGGTTGCGACGTTGGTCTGGACCGAGTGGATGAGCCTTGGGGCCCGTCAAATTGGTTTTGCGGTGCTGGCGGCTATTTGGTTTCTAGCCTGGTTGGAGAGTCGTGCGGATTGGAGGCGTTATCTTGCCGAGTGGAGAGTTTCGGATCAGATTGAGCAGTTGACAGCAGGGACCGTGGGGACTGCTGTACCTATGGAAGAAAAGAGGCGCATGGAAGAAAAGGCGACCGAGGGGCAAGAAAACGAAAGAGTTGAAAACGAAGAACCCGAAGAGCAATGCAACCGGTTGTATCGAGCGGCGCAGCAGCAATACTTGGCTGGCGACTGGCTCCGTTGCGAACAATTGCTGCGGCAGTTGTTGAAACTCGATAAAAGAGATATTGAGGCAGGACTTTTACTGGCCACCCTTTGGCGGCATCAGGACCGTATGGAAGAAGCGATTCGGCAGTTACGCCGATTGGAGAAACTCGAAGCATCTGCTCCCTGGAGCTATGAGATCGGGCAAGAACTCGCCGTCATTGCCAACCAAACCAACGGGGCCAACCAAACCAACGGGGCCAACCAAACCAACGGGGCCAACCAAACCAACGGGGCCAACCAAACCAAAGAGGCCAACCAAACCAAAGAGGCCCAAACCAAAGAAGCCAGTCAGTCCGATCGGGGCACGGCGGATTGCACTAGCCCTGAGATGTCGGGGATGGCAGGCCGCGATGTGTTGCCGAACGGAACGATGAGAGAACAACTGGCTCAAGGCGAGCAGCAGCCATTGGCTGGCCAGTCGCCAATGGCCGCCTGAAATGCGCCTTACGCAATTTTTTAGTTTGTGGCATCCGTGCGCGTACGGCGAGGCGAGAGTGGACGGATGGGCGCGACAACCCTGAAATAATAAATTTGACAAACGACTCGATGAGACCATGACCGACAGATTTGTTGGTTTTGAATAACCCCGAGGGGAGTGAGGCATGTACGAACGATTTACCGATCGTGCTCGTAAAGTAATGCAGTTGGCCAATCAAGAGGCCCAGCGATTCAATCACGAATATATCGGCACCGAGCATGTGCTCCTGGGGTTGATTAAAGAAGGTAGCGGTGTGGCTGCCAACGTGTTGAAAAACCTCGATGTCGATCTGCGTAAGATCCGTTTGGAGGTAGAAAAACTTGTCCAAAGTGGCCCCGATATGGTCACCATGGGTAAGCTGCCACAGACACCGCGGGCCAAAAAGGTGATTGAATATTCGATGGAGGAGGCTCGCCATCTGAGCCACAACTACGTGGGGACCGAGCACATTCTGCTTGGTCTGTTGCGTGAGCAGGAAGGGGTTGCCGCTCAGGTGTTGATGAACCTGGGGCTGAAATTGGAGGAGGTTCGCGAGGAGGTGCTGAACCTGTTGGGGCACGGCCTGGAAGGCGAAGAAGTCGGCCGTGGTGGTCGGGGTGGCGATGGGGGGGAAGAACGAGAGAGTCGCAAGGGTGGTAAGAGTAAGACTCCCGCGCTCGATAGTTTTGGCCGCGACCTCACCGAGCTGGCCAGGCAGGGTAAACTCGATCCGGTCATTGGCCGGGAAAAGGAGATCGAGCGGACGATCCAGGTCCTCTGTCGTCGAACGAAAAACAACCCTGTTTTGTTGGGAGAAGCGGGGGTTGGCAAGACGGCGATTGTGGAAGGGTTTGCGCAACTCGTGGTCGAAGACAATGTGCCCGAGCTGTTGTTGGAGCGCCGCATTGTGGTGTTGGATTTGGCTATGATGGTGGCGGGCACCAAGTACCGCGGTCAGTTTGAAGAGCGGATCAAGGCGGTCATGAACGAAGTGCGCCGGGCGAAAAACACCATTTTGTTCATCGATGAGCTGCACACGCTGGTGGGAGCGGGAGGTGCCGAGGGAGCGATCGACGCATCGAATGTGCTCAAGCCGGCATTGGCGCGTGGTGAAATACAATGCATCGGGGCCACCACCCTCGATGAATATCGAAAGTACATCGAGAAGGATTCCGCCCTGGCGCGTCGCTTCCAAGAAGTTTTGGTCGACCCTACGTCGCCGGCGGATACCATCGAGATTCTCAAAGGGTTACGGGACCGATACGAAGAGCATCATCGAGTGCAGATTACCGACGATGCCGTCAAGGCGGCCGTGGAACTTTCCGACCGCTATATCACCGGACGCTGCCTGCCCGACAAGGCGATCGATGTGATTGACGAGTCTGGAGCACGGGTGCGACTCAAGACGATGTCCAAACCGCCCAACCTGAAAGAAATCGATAGCGAAGTCGAAGGGCTCAATCGAGAGAAGGAAGAAGCAGTCGCCAATCAGGATTTTGAGAAGGCCGCGGCCTTGCGAGACCAGGCGGACCGCTTGAAGAAGAAAAAACAACAGATTACCAAGGAGTGGCGCGAGAAGTCGCGCGAGAATGGCGGTGTTGTGGATGAGGAGGTGATTGCCGAGGTGGTTTCCAAGATGACAGGCATCCCACTCACGCGCATGACGACGGAGGACACCATGCGGCTGATGAACATGGAGAGCGAATTGCACGATCGGGTCATCAGCCAGGATGAGGCGATCAAAGCCATCGCGAAGGCGGTTCGCCGTAGCCGCAGCGGGCTGCAGGACCCCAAGCGGCCCACGGGCTGTTTTGTGTTTGCGGGGCCCACGGGAGTGGGTAAGACGCTGCTTGCGAAAGCCCTGGCAGAGTTAATGTTTGGGGATGAGGAGGCGCTTATCCAAATCGACATGAGCGAATACATGGAGAAGCATAATGTCAGTCGTCTGATTGGAGCGCCTCCCGGCTATGTCGGTTATGAGGAGGGAGGCCAGCTCACCGAGCAGATCCGTCGCCGACCCTACGCGGTGGTGCTCCTCGATGAAATCGAGAAAGCCCATCCGGAGGTTTTCAACATGCTTCTGCAACTTATGGAAGAGGGGCGGCTGACCGATAGCTTTGGCCGTAGCGTCGATTTTCGCAATGTCATTGTTATCATGACCACCAACGCGGGTGCGGATGCGATCAAGAACGAGGCGGCATTCGGTTTCACCAAACCGGACGAAGATGCGTCGTACCAGAGCATGAAAACGCGAGTCACCGAGGAAATTGAAAAGGTATTTCGGCCTGAATTCATCAATCGCGTCAACGACATCATCGTTTTCCGTCATTTGACGGTGGACGATCTGAAGGATGTGGTCGATTTGGAGCTGGGTAAGATACGGGGTCGTCTGGTCCAACGCGGGTTGACCTTGGAACTTTCCGATGAGGCCAAGGAGTTGCTGATCAAGAAGGGCTCCAACATGGACTACGGGGCACGGCCACTCCGACGATCGATTGAATCGTTCGTCGAAGATCCGCTGGCCGAGGAGCTCCTAAAGGGCCAGTTAAGTGGCAAAGACACGATTCGTGTTGAAGTGAAAATAGTTGGTGGTAAAAAACAGCTTGATTTCGAAGGCCTGGTGACCAAAACGGCAGAGCCGCCCGAGCCGGTGGGTGCCGTCGCGGAAGGTAGCGGCGAGGAAGAATTGCCCGCGGATTCAAGCGGTGGCGAATAGAAAACTCTAAGGACATAAACCTTCTCGGCCTTTTCATTAGATTGCCTGGTGTGCCCAGTCTGACAATCCGCAATTATCCGGCGACTTTACTCAAGTCGCCAGGTCGCCCTGACGAACTTTAGCAGAGACGTACCACGCTGCGCGGATGGTCCGTCACGATTCTGACAAGCCAGCACGGATGTGATGAATATGGCCACCGAATCCGACATTCCCACCCAGCGGCAGCCCAGACGTGGAGGTATCGTTCGGGCCTTCAACGAATCGATTACCGATTTAGGCAGCTTTGCCATCGATGTGATCGTGTCGTTGGGCGATATGACACGATTTGCCTGGCGTACGATCGTTTGGATGTTCACGCGGCTGCCGCGACGCGATACCATGTTTGCCAGCATGTACCAAATTGGCGTTTTGAGCTTGCCGGTGATTGCCATCACGGGAACCTTCATCGGCATGGTGTTGGCAGTGCAGTCATACAACCAATTTCGAGCGTTTGGCCTGGAAACCCAACTGGGTGGTGCGATCAATAAATCGATGTTCCGAGAATTGGGCCCAGTCCTGGCGGCAACCATGTTGGCGGGTCGGGTCGGTAGCGCCATGGCCGCGGAACTCGGTACGATGCGGGTGACGGAGCAGATTGATGCCTTGGCCAGCATGGGGACCAACCCGATCCAGCATCTGGTCGTTCCCCGATTCCTGAGTTGCCTGCTGATGATTCCCTCGCTGACGATCATGGCGGTGTTCATGGGCGTGATGGGAGGGTTCCTTTACTGTACCACCGTTCTGAACATCGACTACTATCACTACTGGGACAATGCGAAAAAGTATGCGGAAAATTGGGATTTGTTTTATGGGGTGATCAAAAGTGTTTTCTTTGGGGCGACGATTGGCATGGTCAGTTGCTATCGGGGCTTTCATTGTCAGCCGGGTGCGGAAGGAGTCGGTCAGGCCGCGACCAAGGCATTTGTTCTCTCCTTTGTGATTATCATTGCTCTCGACTTGTTCCTGAGTATTATGTTGGATGCTGTCTACCAGGCCATTTGGCCGATAAGCCCGGTGACGTTGATGTGAGCATGGCCACCGAACCGATTCTTCAGGTTGAAGCATTGCACGTCCAGTTCGGTCGGCAGGTGGTGCTGCGGAATATCAGCATGGACATCCCGCGGGGGCAGACGTTGGCGATTATTGGTGAAAGTGGGTGCGGGAAGACCGTTTTGCTCAAGACGATCATTGGGCTGATTCAGCCACAGCAGGGACATGTAACCTTTGATGGCCAGGTCATGGAGAAGTTGGCACCCAAAGAGCTGGCCAGAGAGCGGCTGCGGTTTGGCTTTGTGTTTCAAAATGCGGCCCTGTTCGACAGCATGACCGTTGCCCAGAACATTATGTTTCCGTTGCGGCAGCATCGTACCAATTCCCGAGGGCAGCAAGAGCAAGAGATGCTGGCCCATCTTGCCGAAGTGGGGTTGCCGACCAGTGTGCTGGAGAAGCGCCCGGCGGAACTATCGGGCGGGATGCGAAAACGGGTGGGCCTGGCCAGGGCCTTGGTGATGCAGCCCGAAGTGCTCCTTTACGATGAACCGACGACCGGACTCGATCCCATTGTCAGTGATGTGATCAACGAATTAATGATTCGTACTCGTGACCGATATTCCGTGACCAGTATCATCGTGACGCACGACATGAAGACCGCGCGCAAAGTCGCGGATCGGGTGGTCATGCTCTACCCGATCTCCCGCCTGGACGCGGACGAACCGCAGATTATTTTTGATGGATCTCCAGCAGAAATTGATGTGACGCGTGACCGCCGCGTGTCGCAGTTTGTGCGTGGAGAAGCGGGTGACCGTTTGATGGAAACACGCCAGTCGCAAGCGATCGAGGAAATATCATGAATGACCGTACCGTTTCATTCCGTGTGGGGTTGGTGCTTTTCGCCACGATTTGCATTACTTCCATTTTGACGGTCATCAATAGCCGTTCTTCATTTTTGCCATTCAAAAAACAATACCAAATAAAAATCCTGGTCGATCAAGCGCCGGGAGTGGCGCCTGGCACGCCCGTGCGGCGGCGTGGGGTGCTGATAGGCCGCGTCGCGGATGTCGTGGATGTGGATGAAGGAGCCCTGATCACCGCCAACATTGATGAAGGCAAGACCATCCGTATCAACGAAGTGGCTCGCGTCCAGGCTTCACTGATTGGCGATGCGGTGATTGAATTTGTTCCCGGCCAGAAGCCGGACCCCAAAGCGGAAACGGTGGCGCCTGGCGCGACGGTCCATGGAATCCATAACCCCAATCCCCTGGACCTGCTGGCAAATATCCAGGGTGACTTGAAACAAACCATTGCTTCCTTGGGTAGCGCGGGCGAGGAAGTGGCCGCGCTTGCCGGTCAGGTCAATGCAATCCTCGGCAGCCAGGATACGAACCGAATCAAACGATTATTGGAATCGACCGAGAACGCCATGCAGGGATTCGATCGGACCGTGGCGCATATCGATGACTTGCTGGGAGATGAGAAATTTCGCCAGAACCTCAAGGATGGCATTGCCCAAATTCCAGGCGCTGTCACCGATGCTCGATCCCTGATCGGCGGACTGGAGGGAGCCATTGGTTCGGCGGATGACAACCTGAAGAATTTACAGGGTTTGACCGGCCCCCTGGGCGAAAGGGGTGACAAAATCGTCGCTTCGCTGGAGCAGAGTGCGTTGAATCTGCAGGAGCTGTTAGCACAGGTGGCCGAATTCACCCGCAGTATCAACAACAGCAATGGTACCGTGGGCTTGCTGATTCATGATCGAAAAATCTACGACCAGGCCATGACGATTGTCACTCAGTTATCGGCGACGGTGCGGGATGTACGGATGTTGATCAACGATCCGGCGATCTATCACCGGATTGAACAAATCCTGTCCAATGCGCGAATCTTCACCGACAAGATCGCACGTGACCCGGCCCGTGTTGTCCGGGGAGTCGTACAGCCGGAAACGCGGCTCAAGTAGCAGATCACTGAGCTGGAGCCGGCATCGGTTCCAGCGGTTGCCCGCCGGGCGGGATGGCACCGTCGCCATAGGTCTGGGGGCCCAGGACAGTCGGTGCTGCAGGGGCTGGGGCAGGAACTGTTTCGGCTCCAGCAGATGTGCCTGGAGCGATGGGAGTACCTGGGGGAATGGGTTCCACGGGCATTCCCAGCGATGGAGATGGGGAGGAGATGGTCCCGGGAGTCTGGTTGGTTGCCAGCCGGAGTTGCTGTGCGCGCCCTAAGAGCTGGTTGGTCGGTACGATTGCCTGAGGGGTCAAATTGTAAGTAAGCGTCCGGTAGTCCTGGATTTCCCGTGGCACCATGTTTTCGCTCACGAAGTCGAGTGGAGGGATTTCGTACCAGGGTGCGGGAATGGGTTGGTCCACGGTTAACGTTTCATAGCCCGGTTTGACCATGCGAATTTCGCGTGTCCCATAGTAAATAAATCCGGTCGAGCAGGGGGTTGTGCCGATCGGCTGATTGTCGACATAGACCATCGCTCCAGGGGGATTGCTCCGCAGCATCATCCGGCGGCGCAAGCAGCCAGGCAGGAGCAGCATGGTGAGCAGCAAGCCCATGGTGATTTTCGACGAGCAAGACATGGTCGCGGATGAGGCCTCCACCCGTTTCGGGTTTCCACCAATTGGTAAATGCAACCGGCAGAGAGAATGCGAGCCTGTCTCGGAGCCGGTTGAATCGCCAGGATAGCAATGTGACCCATGGGCTCCGAAATTATCGCACAGGGCGGGAAGTGTAGGGAAGTGGCCATTGAAAGGCCAGCCCGATTTAAAGGGCTGTAAGTTGGCCTCTCCCTGTTATCACAGGTCGGATTCCGTTAGAATAAACAGTTCCTGGCCTTTAAATACTGCTAGCAAGCTTCAGGCATCAACGGCTGCCTGCTCGAGCATGCTTTAAGGATTGCCGCATCAATAAGTACTGGCATGGCAACGGTTTGCATGTGTGTCAGTCCTGGAAGATGAGGTTGACAAAGCATTACGTGGAAACGAGCCACTCATGAGCCGCAACAGGAGCCAAGAAGAACATTGCACCGCGAGTGTTCGCTGCGCGGCGAGTAGCGATATTGGCATGCGACGAGCTAGTAACCAGGATGCCTACGCGATTTCGCTGGAGAACAGCAGCCCAGCGAATGGAGCCGGACACGATGAAACGGGGTTAGTTGGCCAAGGCTTCGGGCATTTGTTGGTGGTGGCCGATGGCATGGGAGCTCATGCCGCGGGTGAACTGGCCAGCAAGCTGGCGGCTGACACCATCCCTCATAGCTACTCGAAACGACGAGAAGGGTCGCGGGTTCAGGCCTTGGTGGATGCCATGCGTGATGCCAACCATGTTATTTTTACCAAAGGGCAGGATAGTGTCGATTTTCATGGGATGGGCACGACTTGCAGTTGTTTGCTGATGCTCCCCGCGGGGGCATTTGCCGTCCATGTTGGCGATAGTCGTATTTATCGGCAGCGTGGGCACATGTTGGAACAGCTTACCTTTGACCACAGTCTGGTGTGGGAATTGGCGGCTGCTGGCAATGCCACCGAAGAGACCGTGCCAGCTTATGTGCCTAAAAATGTGATTACCCGATCGCTGGGTCCCAATGCCACGGTCAACATCGATGTTGAAGGTCCTTTTCCTCTGCAGAAGAACGATCGTTTTTTGCTCTGCAGCGATGGCTTGACTGGTCCGCTGAGCAATGAGTTGATTGGCATGGTGCTGGCCACGCTGCCAGCCGGTAAAGCCGCACAGACGCTGGTCGATTTGGCCAACCTGCTGGGAGGGCCTGACAATATTACCGTCATTGTTGCGGAGGTACTCGAGCCTCGGCTACGGATTCAAGCGGGGGAACGAGGAGCTGCGGACCTCGCTGTCGGCAAAGCCTCGGCCAGCCTGGAAATTTCGACTCCTCCGCGAGTTTCGGACCATCGGCTTTCGGAGTCTGGAGGGGCGGAGTCTGGAGGGGCGGAGTCTGGAGGGGCGGAGTCTGGGCGGGGAATTTTTGCTTCCCTGTTGGCCTGGCTGCCATGGTGGCGTAAGGATCGGGTAGAAGGAGAATCCACGCCGGATCCAGGTGCCACGCACTTGCACGGTGAGGGACAAAGAGGCAGTCATGGCAAAGGTCCCTATCGGCGTTATCAATGCAAACCTCAGGCGGAAAACATCGAAATTCTCAGTGACATCGTCCGCCAGCTTGAAGATCTGGAAGATAGCGGTGATTGGCAACTCGATTGGCAGGAAATACAGAATGATCGTCAGTTGGCCCATCGGGCAATAGCCAAGGGAGAATTCGATCAAGCCGTGGTTGCCTACTGCAGCGCGGTACGGCGTTTGATGGCATCGCTACGAAAAATCGAGCCTCGGACAGCCAGCGACTCCGATATCGGCTTGTGCTGACGTTGACAGGGGGGCACAACGTGGGTAATTACACTTCCAGGTGATGTTCTCGGAACCAATTCCAGAACCGTCAGTACCTATCGAAAGCTAGTGCTAGCACATGGTTTTGGGATAGGTTCTTAATCCACCGCCAACCTCCTGGCGTTACCAGGCGAGCGGTTATCACATGGGGAGTGGCATGGAAGCCCAAGTATCGGACCTTCAGGCAGGTGCCCGCGCGAAGAGATCGTTGACTGCCAACGAGCCTGCCAACGAGACACCAAGTCTTTCGCTCGTTCTGCCAGCATACAACGAACAGGAAGTCATTTCGCAGGCGGTGCGTGAAGCAGATGAGGCCCTGGCCTCGTTGACGGCCGATTATGAAATATTGGTGGTCGACGATGGTAGTACGGATGGCATGGCTGACGTCCTCGAACAGTTGGCTGGTCAGTTTGACCATCTTCAAGTGTTACGCCAGCCGAAAAATCTAGGCTATGGAGCTGCACTGCGGCGCGGGTTCGAGGCAGCTTCCAAAGAGCTGGTTGGATTTACCGATGCCGACTGCCAGTTTGAACTGAGTGAACTCAAGCGATTGGTATTTCTTTCAGGTGACTACGATATCGTGTGTGGCTACCGTATTGACCGTCAAGACCCATTCTTGCGCTGCTTTTATTCCAATGTCTACAACACCCTGGTACGGACACTACTGGGGACCCGGGTTCGTGATTGCGATTGTGCTTTGAAGTTGTTTCACCGTGAGACATTGCGTTTGCTGCCAATTACGACGGATGGTTTTCTGGTCAATGGAGAAATGCTGACCGAGGCACGGCAGCAAGATTTGTCCGTCGTTGAGGTGGGGGTAACACACCGGCCACGAGCCGCAGGGACGAGTAAGGTATCGATAACCCACATCCCGGTGGTCCTGGCTGCCTTGGTGCGATTTTGGTGGAATGCGGTTCTTTTCCCTCAGAGGGCTGCCAGCCGGGATTTGCAGCAGTGGCCCCCACGGCAGCGTTTGCAGATGGGGCTGTTGCTGCTTGCGTTCGCTTCGGTCCTGCTCTTTACCAATCTGAGCTACCCACTGTTTGAGCCCGACGAAACTCGATACGCTCAGATTGGACTGGAAATGTTTGAAACGGGCGATTGGGTCGTGCCCAGACTCGGTGGCGAGCCGTATCTCGACAAACCGCCCCTCCTGTACTGGTTGACTGCTTTTAGTTACTCTCTGTTTGGGGTCAGCCAGCAGAGTGCCCGGTTGCCAGGGGCGCTAGCCGCCTTGTTGACGATCCTGGTCGTCTATGTCCTGGGCCGGCGCCTCGTGGGCGATCGCGCTGCCTGGATGGGCGCGCTGCTGTTGCTGTTGAGTTCAGCGTTCATCCTGTCGGGCCGTTTCCTCATGATGGATGGGCTGCTGACGTTGTTCACAACCGCCGGTCTGTTGTCCGCGGCCGTGGCACTCCATGCTCGGCAAGGCCCGGCTCTGGGCTGGTGGCTCGCCACGGGAATCGCATGTGGACTGGGAATACTCACCAAAGGCCCCATCGCGGCGGTCCTTTGTTTGCCACCCATGTTGGCGACTGCCTGGCTGGCGAAAAACAGACGTCCTCTATGCTGGCAGGTTGTCTTGGCGTTGGCGTTACCGATGCTGTTGATCGCCATTCCCTGGTTTATACTGGTGTCTTCAAGCCAGCACGACTTTTCCAATCACTTTTTCTGGACCCATCACATTCAGAGATTCTTGAGTGCGTTCAATCACAGTGAACCCTGGTGGTTTTATTTGCCCGTGCTGGCCATCGGCTTGCTGCCGGCTTCGCTCCTCTTTCCTGCTTTGGCCATCTACTTGTTTGCCCGAAGGAAAGAATTTCGCGGTGGAGTCCGTGGAGAAAATCTCGACGCGATGCGAACCCAGCAGTTGGGGACGTTGTTGCTCTCGGGGCTTTGGGTCGTTGCCTTCTTCTCGATGTCCAGCTGTAAATTACCCGCTTATGTCCTGCCTGCCATCCCCATGTTTTGTCTGGCCATCGGTAAAATGTTGCAAGATGTCCAGTGGCCTGACCCGACGATTCCAGCCCAGGCGATTCCAGCCTATGCGATTCCATCCATCGGGCGCTATGTCGGTCGGGCCCGGGAGCAAGCGGTTGTGCTCACTTCCTTGACGCTGATCGTTGCGGTGATTGGCGATCTGGTACTCAACCCGAAGTCTCCGTTGGGGATCGCCCTGGCCTGCCTGCTCCTGGTGGGAGTGGCGTGGCTGGTAGCAACGAGGCGAGACAAAAAAATATCAGCCCAACAAGCCTGGCTTGCCACCGCGGTGCTCTGCCTGGTTGTTTCCGCATACACGTTCGATCGCCTGGTCCCCCAAGTCGCAAACTGGCGGTCGCTGGCCCAGACGGCAGCGACCTTGCGGCATCAGTTGGGTGAGGAAGTGCCGGTCGTCTATTTTGGTCGCCAGCCGCACAGTGCTACGTTTTCGATTCCTCGAAGTCAGGTCGCGGAATTTTCGGCTGAGCAAATGGATGGTTTTCGTCGGTTCATGGACCAGCATGCGGTTGCGGTCGTGGTCACCACGCGCCACAGTGCAGACCGAATCCGGGAAGACTGTGGCCAATCGGTCGACCTTACGAGGCCCGCCGCCCGCGGCAAGATTTACGTCGCCGAATCGATCGCCGCCAAGAGTCTGCGCGTAGGCCAGCGGACAGGAAATCTTTTAAAGTGACTGTCGTCCCCTCTCGGTACCGATGCGAATTCTGACCCGCTATATTCTGGCCGACTTATTGAAGGTTTTCTTGCTCACATTGGTGAGTATGACCGCCTTCGTATTTCTCGTGCTGATTGCCAAGGAGGCAGTCGACAATGGCTTGGGGCTGGTGCCGATCATGCGCATGGTCCCTTACATGCTACCGCAAGCCATGCAGTTCGCCGTGCCTGGAACCATGTTGCTGGCCACCACCAGCGTCTATGGGCGGATTGCCTCGTCGAACGAGATCGTTGCGGTCAAGTCGCTGGGGATCTCGCCGATGGCCATGGTCTGGCCAACACTCATCCTGGCGACGGTGGTAAGTCTGGGGGCCGTGGTACTGAACGATGTGGCTGTTTCTTGGGGGTATGGTGGGGTCAAGCGGGTCGTGCTGGAATCGCTCGAAGAAATTGTCTACGGACGCCTGCAGACCACGCGATCCTTCAGCAATAAACAGTTGGATGTGACGGTCCAAGATGTGCAGGGCAAGAGATTGCTGCAACCGACCATCCTCTACCATCCGCCACACAGTCGTACGGCATGGACCATAACCGCCGACGAGGCTTCGTTGCATGCGGATGTGCAAGGGGGAGCCGTGACGTTGACGTTGGTAAACGCGGATATTGATTTTGGTGTCAACGGCTCGGCGTCCCATCCGGGTAAATGGGAATTGACTCTGTCGCTGGCCGATTTTTCTGGCGGCCAGCGGCGGGCGCGAAGTCCGTCGAATTTTCCTCTGCGCGAGATCGGCCCCAGCATCGTCGAGCAGCAGGCAAGCATCGAGCAGGCCAGGCATGAACTGGCGGCCCGAGTCGCCTACTCGCTGGCCACGGGGCGGTTGATTGAACTCTCCGAAGTCTTCTGGCGCCCCCACTTGCAGGGGATCGAGGGTGGGATGCGGCGATTGCATCGGCTTTACACGGAGCCTCATCGTCGCTGGGCTAATGGATTCAGTTGTTTATGTTTTGTCATGATCGGTGCGCCGATGGCCATCCGGCGTCGGCAGGGTGAATTCTGGGGCAGCTTTTTTGCTTGTTTTCTGCCGATCTTGATTGTCTACTATCCAATGCTCGTCGGTTGTGTCGATGCGGCCAAGGATGGTAGCTTACCTCCTCAAGCGGTATGGTTGGGCAATATCGTGCTAGCATGCTGGGGTGTCTGGCTCCTGCGGCGAGTGGTGCGGTTTTGACGATCTGCCTTGTGGTCCGATGGGATCTGGTGGTACACTCCGCACCGAACACGCTTCAGGAGGAAGTGTGCCGTTACGACAAGGAGGTCACTGGTGCCTACGTATTGGCCTATTCGCAGAAAATTGCAACTTGGCCTGGGATTGCTCTTGGTGACGGTCTTGGGGCTTTTTGGTAGCGCCCATTATGGTCTGTACGCGTATCGAGGGTTGGTGAAGAGCCTGAGTGCCCGATCGGCTGAGTTGCCACTGGCCAGTCTGATTCGCCAGCATGTGAGTGACTTACGCGTCACGCTGAGCCAGGCTCATGATCGACTGGAATTGCCCGGTGAGGTGAATGCGGCGGCTCTTTCCGGGAACGATCCTTTGGCGAATACCGCGTCCCTGGCCAGTGGGGCGTCCGGGCCGAATGCCGCCAGCGAGGTGTTTCCCCTGGATCAGCAGTTGTTGCGTCAGCAATATCAAACCCAGTTGAATATGCTGACCGAAGCACTGGACCGGTACCGGCGCCAACTCGATCATCGCAAGGCCGATGCCGACGCACGCCTGAGCGACGACCGGCCAGAGCGCGATACGCTCGCCAAGATCGACCAATTGCTCGACCGAATCGACCGTGATCACTACGACGATCCGCTCGAGGAGGATTGGCTGCTGGATCGTGTGCGGATTGGCAAACTGAGGGATGAAGTCGAGGAACTTCGCCACCTGGTCGCCGAGCTGCCAAGTCACTTGCACACCCGTCTGCGAGAGCTTTCCGGCGAGGTGAGTTCCCAGTACCGCACGGCGATTGTCACGGCATGGTTCACAACCATCCTGGCAACCATCCTGTTGGGAATCTCCACCCGCATGTTTTATCTGTGGATCGCGGATCCATTGCAGCAACTCGTCCAGGGGGCTCGTGAAGTGGCTGCCGGCAAGTTCGACTACCGTATCCAATTGCAAACGCGTGATGAGATGGGCGAGTTGGCTGAGGCGATGAATGCCATGATGCAGCGTTTCCAGGAAACGCGGGACGATCTGGATGCGCAAGTTCGCGAACGAACCAACCAGGTCGTGCGCAGCGAACAACTGGCCAGTGTCGGTTTCCTGGCTGCGGGGGTCGCCCATGAGATCAATAACCCCCTCGCATCGATTGCGCTCTGTAGCGAGTCGCTGGAAGGACGCATGTCCGATCTGCTCGATGCGGAGAGTTCGCCCGATGCGGAAGATGTGGAAGTTGCGTATCACTACATGAAGATGATTCAGCAAGAAGCATTTCGTTGCAAACAGATAACGGAGAAACTACTCGATTTTGCCCGCTTGGGCGATTCTCAACGTCATCACACCGATCTGCGTGAGCTTACTTCCGGGGTGATTGAAATGGTGCAGCACCTGGGAAAATACCAGAATAAAGAACTGGTGTTGACCGAGGGAGATCCGGTCATTGTTCCGGTGAATGCGCAAGAAATTAAACAGGTGGTACTCAATCTCATCACCAATGGCCTGGAAAGCGTCGAAGCGGGGGGAACCGTGCATGTTTCGGTCCAGATGGCTCCAAGATCACCGGCGGGCAGTCAGGCCCAAATCGTTGTTCGAGACGATGGTTGCGGCATGTCGGACGAAGTTCGCAAGCATCTGTTCGAGCCTTTTTATACCCGCCGCCGTGCGGGCCAGGGAATCGGCTTGGGCCTTTCGATCACTTATCGCATCGTGGAAGAGCATCAAGGCCAGATTGAGGCGGAGAGTCAGGGAGTGGGAAAGGGATCTCGTTTTGTGGTCTCCTTGCCAGTCCATCAAGTAAACCCGCATGCCTCGAGGCATGGGAATCGAGGAGACAAGGAGGGGCAACATGGCTACCAAGCCGCCTAAGGACCAGGGTTTGGCATTGTTATTCGCGGATGACGAACGCTCGCTGCAAGAGCTGATGAAGCTGGAATTGCCTCGGTTGGGACATCGGGCCACGATTTGCCCCGATGGGCTGACCGCGGTTGCCGCCCTGGAAAAAAATACGTACGACTGCATTATTGTCGATTTGGATATGCCGGGTCTGGATGGGATTGGAGTGATTGCCAAGGCCAAAGAGCTGTCTCCCGAGACGGAGGCGGTGGTGCTGACCGGCAAATCATCGATGGAAACCGCGGTCGCGGCTCTGCGTCACGGTGCATTCGACTATTTGACCAAGCCATGCAAGTTGATCGAAATTGAAGCGCTGCTGAAACGAGTTACCGAGAAACGGCAGTTGCAGCAAAAATTTCGCGCTTTGCAGCACCAGGTGCATCGGTTGCAAGGCTCGCCGCGGCTGATCGGCAGTTCGCTCGTCATGGAGAAAGTGCGAATGCTGATAAGCAGGGTAGCGCCGACTCAGTCCACGGTATTGATTCTTGGCGAAACGGGCACGGGCAAGGAATTGGTGGCCCGCTCGTTGCACGAACAAAGTACCCGGGCGGAAATGCCCTTCGTGGCGATCAACTGCGGCGCTTTGCCCGAGACATTGATCGAAAGTGAGCTGTTTGGCCATCGCAAAGGCGCATTTACAGGGGCCGACGACCATCGTGTTGGTTTGTTCGAGGTTGCCAGCGGCGGGACAATTTTTCTGGATGAAATTGGCGAGCTTCCCAAGGCGATGCAAGCCAAGTTATTGCGGGTATTGGAAAGTGGTGAAATCCGCCGGGTGGGTGAGAACAAATCGACCACGGTGGATGTCCGAGTGATCTGTGCGACCCATCGCGATTTGCCCGCCATGGTGGCCGCCGAGGAATTTCGCGAGGACTTGATGTACCGCATCAACACTTTCGAGATCTATTTGCCCGCCCTGCGCGAACGGATTGAAGATGTCCCCTGCCTGGCCCGGCACCTGCTGGCCCGGCACCCGCGCTTTACTCGGAAACTGAACGGTTCGAGTGGGATGCGAGACCAGATTTCCGAGGATGCGATCGGTGCCTTGTGTGGACATGTCTGGCCGGGCAATGTACGCGAACTGGCCAATGTGATAGAGCATGCGACCATATTGTGCGATGAAGGCCCAATCCGCGGAGAGCATCTCCCGCAGCGCTTTAATGCGCGTCAGCTTGTCGGCGCAGCCCGCCGGAAACGGGGGCCGATGACGTTGCGCGAACTGGAGGCCGAGGCCATCCAGGAGGCGCTCGAGCGTTGCGACGGCAGCAAGCCCAAAGCGGCCGAACAGTTGGGCGTGAGTCTCAAAACCCTCTACAATCGCCTCAATCAGGCTCAGGTAAGCAATCTGGAAAGGTCGGCGTGAGACAGGCCGATAAGCCAGCGCGGCTTGGCCAGATCCCCCCACTTGCCAAACGCATCTTGGAGCATCGACGCGTAGCAGGCATTGCAACCTGTACGGCTCTAGTCGCGTCGATGGTCCCAGTGCGGCTTGGCCAGATCCCCCCACTTGCCAAACGCATCTTGGAGCATCGACGCGTAGCAGGCATTGCAACCTGTACGGCTCTAGTCGCGTCGATGGTCCCAGTGCGGCTTGGCCAGATTAAAGCTTCCGGATCACGCCCGATACGATTCCCAGCACCCGTACGTTGCGGGCGTAGATCGGTTTCATCGAGGAATTCGCCGGCTGGAGCCGAATCCGATTGGCTTCGGGAAACCAGTACTTGAGTGTTGCTTCGCCATCCTCAGTCAGCGCGACCACAATATCGCCTCGGCTCGCGGTGCGACCGCGACGGCAGATTACCAGATCGCCATCGGCAATTTGGGCTTCGATCATCGAGTCGCCCTTGACTTTCAAAACGAATTGCGATTTTCGAGGTGGGAACCAATCTTCGAATTCAAAGCGTTCGGCCTGTTCAATGGCTTCGGTTAGGTTCCCTGCCGCGATTTCTCCAACCATGGGAATGCCACGGTCGGCCATCGCCGCTTCGGTTAACTGGATGGCCCGAGACATGTTCGGTTCGCGAGTAATCAGCCCTTTTTTTTCGAGCGCTTTCAGGTGACACATGACGCCATTGGGGGAACGGATCTTAAAATGCGCGCCAATTTCCCTCACGGTGGGGCCATAGCCGCGATTTTCGATTTTATTGCGAATCAGATCGAAGACTTCACGTTGCCGTTGTGTCAGTTGTTCAAAGGCCATAATACTCCTGCTCCCCCCAAGTGTTAAAATCGTGTTAAAATCGTGTTAAAATCGCGGAATGAAAACGATATGCCCGTGTAAGGCGAGCGGCAAGTGAAAATTTACCTGCCGCGAGGCTGTCAAGCATTACCAGCCGTTAAAACCTGGTAAGTTCTCATCTGCCGCTCGCCTAAGACTAGTCAACCGGTGTATTCTAATATACGTGCGTACATGGTCAATGGCAATTGTACAGGGTTTTATACTTGACCTGTCGCCTTGGACCCGTGACGATATTTCCCATGGACATTGTGCGTCAGGAAATCATGACCGCGGCCGACCTGATTGTCGTGAAGGTTGGTACCCGTGTATTGACCAACGGGGACGGAGTGCTGGACCTGCATCGAGTGGAGAGTATCGCCGGCCAGTTGGCTGCGTTGTGGCAGGAGGGTCGCCATATGGTGTTGGTCAGCAGCGGTGCGGTCGGGGCCGGTTTGGGCCGATTGGGGACCCGGCAGCGGCCGCAGGATCTGGCCGATTTACAGGCAGCGGCGGCCATCGGCCAGACCTATCTGATCGAATCTTACAATCGGGCTCTGGAACCCTACCGCCTGCATGCGGCCCAGGTGCTGCTCACGGCCGACGGACTGCAGGATCGGGCACGCTATCTGAACGTGCGCAATACCCTGTTCGCCCTGTTTCGCCAACGGGCCGTGCCGATCATCAATGAAAACGACACGGTCAGTACCGAGGAATTGGAGCTGAGCTTTGGTGACAACGACCGCCTGGCAGCCTTGGTGACTAATCTGATTCGTGCGCCCTTGTTGATTTTACTTTCCGATGTCGATGGCCTCTACGATGGCGATCCGGCCGACCCGGCTTCCCGAGTGGTGTCGACGATCACCGATTTGCCATCGGCTCAGGCCCAATGGGTTTATGACGAAGAGGAGACCGAGGGCAGACCAGGAGGGCAGGGCGTTGCAGCTCGGCAGACGAAGACGAAAACTGGCAAGTGTGGGGCGACCAGTAAAATGGAGGCTAGCCGTTCCCATACGGATGATCGCCGCATGCAATTGAGTCTCGGTGGCATGGCCAGCAAACTGCAGGCAGCCAATATTGCCACGGTTGCTGGCGAAAACGTGATCATCGCCAATGGTCTCCGCGACCATGTGTTGCAAGATATTGTTGCCGGCAAAGATATGGGGACTTTGATCCTGGCCAAGGGGCGGTCCATCGATTCGCGCAAGCGCTGGATTGGCTGGAGTGCCCAGCCTTGTGGGCAGCTCACACTCGATGCGGGAGCGCTCCGGGCGATTCTGGCGGATGGCAGCAGTCTGTTGGCTGTTGGCGTGACGGCCGTCGAAGGGAGTTTCTGCAAAGGAGATGTGGTGGGCTTGTGCGGCCCCGATGGGGGCGAAATCGCTCGTGGCCTGATCAATTACACCGACCAGGAAACGCGCGCGATCGCTGGGCATTCCACTCGCCGCATCGCCGAATTGCTGGGGCATTGCCCTTACGATGAAGTGATCCATCGGGACAACCTGGTGCTATTGTAGGAATAGATCGATGCAGTGGCTTTCCTATCTGGTTGCTTTTGCGTTTGTCCTGTCAGGCGCGGGCTGCCTGGTGTTGGTCGCCATCGGGCTGCCCGGCGGTTGGCTGCTGCTGGCAATGGCGGCATGCATCGAATTTTTCGTGGATCCGTTTTACCTGCCGGACCTGGCCCAGCCGACTTTTCCTCCCTGGACTTTATGGGCGAGTTTGTTGCTGTTGCTGGTGGGCGAAGTCCTGGAATTCGGCGCTAGTGCTCTGGGGGCGAAACAGGGCGGCGCGACGCGCCGGGGGATGCTCGGTTCGCTGGCCGGTGGCCTGGCCGGCGCCATCCTGCTCACTCCGGTCATTCCCATCCCGATTGTAGGGACGCTGATCGGAGCGCTGGTCGGCACGTTTCTGGGAGCGGTGGCCGGGGAAACGACCGGCCGGAGTCCCAGTTCCTTGCCAGGCTCGATCAAACCGGCGACGGGGGCGACCGTCGGCCGGGTGCTCGGCTCGATGAGCAAGCTGGGGATCGCGCTGGCCGTGTGGATCGTGCTGGGCGTCGCCGCCTTCTGGGGGTGAGAAATGTTTCAAAAATAACTTCCTGCTTTGGAATAGCCCTGGAGAAGCACGTCCTACCGATGTTTGAAGTGTGATCGATGATTGTTGAACTGCCCCAGGGCCCATCCCTTCCGATCAACAATCAACCATCTCACATCACTCATTCTCTTCCTCAGCAGGATGAAGGTCAGCTTCCTTGAAATCGAGAGCGGCGGAGTTCATGCAGTATCGCAGGCCCGTGGGTTGAGGGCCATCGTCGAAGACATGACCCAGGTGGGCGCCACAGCGGTTACAGCGGACCTCGGTCCGAACGCTCAGCAGGCCGCGGTCCTCGACTTCCTGGACGTTCTTCTTGTCGATCGGCTGGAAGTAGCTGGGCCAGCCGGTCCCCGACTTGTACTTGGCCGCCGCGTCGAACAGGGGCAAGCCGCAGCAGACACACTGGTAAATGCCCGGCCGCTTGTTGTCCCAGTATGCGCCGCTGAAGGCTCGTTCGGTACCCTGTTTTCGAGTGACGTAGTACTGCATTTTGGTGAGCTGTTTGCGCCAGTCGACATGCTGCCAGTCAGTCGGTTTTTCAGCGGCGGAACTTTTTTCCCCAAGGGCCGATTTCCCAGCGGCCGATTTCTCGGCGCCTTTTTTCCCCGCGGCTGATGAATCCTGCTGCGGTGAATCGTCGGGTTGAGTTGCTTTTTTGAGACGGTCGGCAAACACGTGTCGAAATTTTTCCATTTTGGGCCCAATGACCTGTTGGCAATAGGGCTGACGCCCATGCAGACGGTAGTAGTCCTGGTGGTAATCCTCGGCCGGATAAAAGTTGATCCGTGGGCTGATTTCGGTCACGATCGGCCGTGTGAATGCGCCGGAGAGCGACAGTTTTTTTTTGCTTGCCTCGGCTTGACGCTGCTGGTTCTCGTCGGCATAGAAGATCACCGATCGATATTGAGTGCCGACGTCGGCCCCTTGCCGGTTGAGGGTGGTCGGATCGTGCGTTTTCCAGAACACTTGCAAAAGTTGTTCGTAAGATATTTTTCCCGGGTCGAAAGTGATCTGAATCACTTCGGCATGCCCGGTCAATCCTGTGCAGATCTGCTCGTAAGTCGGGTCTTCTTTTTGTCCGCCACTGTAACCGGACACGACCTTCTCGACCCCGGCCAGTTCACGGTAGACCGCTTCGGTACACCAGAAGCAGCCTCCACCCAACGTGGCTTTTTCCCAGGGTGTTGTTGCCTGCTCCCGAGGTTGGCCGGCTTGCTGGTTGGACTCGGAAGCTTGTGACCTGCGGGCATGTTTTGACATGAGGTGGAGCCCTCCTGACAGGATGAGGATCGCGAGAAAAAAACCTGATATTCCGAGCAGTCGAGCCATCGTACACCCTTGGGATCTACAGTGGGGGGCAGTCCAATGAAAAAAATCTTCCGTAAGCCAGCGGTTCTAAGTGCCTAAAGCATTTCGGACTCGACGGTGCCAATTCCACCTCGATAGTAGCTGAAACGGACATTGGGATGGTCGGCCAGCAACGACATGGGGACCGCACTGTCGGCCAACCGTTGGCTGATCATCCAGGCGGTGAGCCGCATGCCGAACGGATTGTCGTGGTAGCCTGGATGCCAGATCGATACGCAGTCGGCCAGCCAGGTTTCCGCCGGACCCACGGTGGCCGCCCGAGTGGGAACTTGCGGTACGTAGCCACCTCCGGACGTGCGCGCGTTCTGGATCACCGTCATCGGATGCAGGTCGGTGATCCGAGTTCCCAGTTGGCGGTATTCTGCTGGCGAGGGAGGGGCATTTTGATAGGCGCCTGTCCGTTTGGGTGGATCGTTGAAGGCCCAATGCTTGACTTCTCCCTGGCCGCCCTGCATCAGCAGGCAGCGTGCCTGGTGGTAGCTCTTGGCATAGGCTTCCAGGTCGGTTGGGAAATGGATGTTTTCTGCTGGCATGAGCAGCTCGGGTCGAATGCGATTGAAGCAAAGTTCCATATCGGCCCGGGCGAACGACAGCGGGTGATCGGTGGGTACCGGCACACCCTCCTCGATCCACTCATCCATGCCCCAGAAGTGGGCGTGGTGCAACTTCAGGTCCAGCCCGTTGACCATCTGGGCTACCAATGGCAACTGTTTGGTGGGGCCGATCGGTCCGCAGATGCCGACCGGGTTCGCGGGCGTCGCTTGCCGCCAGACCTGAATATATTCCAACGCCTCGGCACAGTAAAACTCTTCGATCGTGTCGTAGAGAGTCACCTTGAAACCATCCCGGGATAAGCCGATAAGATCATCCGCTGTCAGTCGGGCGGCAGCTTGCAAGATTTCCGGTTCCAGGGTCGTGTAATCCCACCATTCCGGGGCCACTTTGCTGATCGGTCGAGTCATGACGCGGTTTGTCTCCTTGGAGTCTGGTTCACCATTCAAGGGCCTACCCTCTTAATCTTAATCTTAATCTTAATCTTAATCCACTCTAAATCCACGGCCTCTGGCCGTGCGACCCTGACAGGCTCTGCCGGTCCGGCGAGAGTTTTTCAAGGTCATATCTCCTTAAACCACTTCTTTACACCCGCCATGGATTGAAAGTTAATGCCTCGAATCGTACTCGTACTCAGGCGCCAGCCGGTACTCGTACTCGAAAGGGCTGGACAATAATCGAACCGATCTTTGCCACGATCGAGTGGATGTTTAACGCCTTCCGATCGATTGGTCGCTTCCTCGTTCTTCCGCCCAGTACCATGCAGACGGCGAGTACGAGTACCGCTCTGCTGAGTACGAGTACGAAATCCAAACCAAAACGCAATGAAGCCAAAAACAAACGTTTCAACCGTTCCCACGCCCCGCTTTGCGGGGCAAGCCA
>JAJRWS010000184.1 GCA_024276705.1 Planctomycetota bacterium
CTGTTTGAGAATGGACGCCTTGAAAAAGGACAGACGCCTTGAAAAAGCGCCTTGAAAAAGGACAGGCAATGCGCTTCACTTGAAAAAGGACTTGAAAAAGGACAGGCGATGCGTTTTTCGTGGCCGGCGGTGTAAATCGACAACAGGATCTGCCCCTTGGAAATGCCTCTAGCTGGCTAATCAATGAGTATGGAAACCTTTCCGAGAATGCGAGTCTGGCTTCAGTCAAGCATTAGCCGCCGGCATCAGGCTGTTCATGGCTCCTGCCTTGAAGTGTCATCTGTTGTGTGTCCCAATTCACCAATTCACCCTGGCATAGAGCTAGTCCCGAATAATCTGATATAATATAATAACTACCGGTTCCGTCCGTGAACTTGCAGCAACGGCATCGGCAACTCCACCCGTTCGGCAATTCGAGAAACCGAAAAATGTCCATCTCTCTTACCCTAGACAACGAGCAATCAGCACGTCTTGAAGAACACGCTCGAAAACTAGGCGTCGATGCACGCGAATTGGCAAAGGCAGCGGTTAATGATTTGCTGACACGTCCTGCCGACGACTTTGATCGTGCCGCGAAGTTCGTTCTCGAAAAGAATCGAGAACTCTACCGACGGTTGAGCTGATGCGGTATCTGACGCTTGCCGAGATACTTGTCTTGCATCGATGCATCATTGAGCAGTCTGGCGGCGCTGACGGCGTGCGCAATTTAGGTGGCATTGAATCTGCCGTCGCTCAGCCGCAAATGGCATTTGGTGGTGAGGAACGTCGAGCCGTGCGGACGGTCAGGCAATTGTCGTCGTCACGGGGGTTGGGTTCCCCGGCGAGGGAACCGAACCGTTGTCGTCGGCTTGGCTGAGCCGTGGCAGCAGGTCTTCCAAGTGGGGTAGCACTTGAACGGAATCCGCCAGATGGGCCGGGAGTGCTTCACCCGCCAGGACAAACACGCGCATGCCGGCCGCCAGGCCCGCCTGGACGCCTGGCAGACTGTCTTCGACCACGGCGCAGTGCTCGGGGGCTGCCCCCATCGCTTCGGCGGCATGTAAAAACAAGCTCGGGTCTGGTTTCCACTTGCCCAGGTCGTAAGCGCTGAAGATCCGGTCGCCAAAATAGTGCGTCAGCCCGGTGACACGGAGGTTCAGTTCGATCTTTTTCATTGGGCCGCTCGAAGCAAGACAGTAGGGGAGACGCAATTGCTGGAGCACCTTGTGGGCTCCGGCAATCGGCTCCAGCCGATCTTCATACACCTCGGCGCAGCGAGCCCTGAAGTCCGGCGTGAAATTCTCAGGTAGCGTGCAGCCTAACTGTTGCTCGAACGCGGCAACACAATCGGCCATTTTGCCACCTTTGAAACGTTCGAGCGCTTCCGCGACCGTCATCTCCAGGCCAAGTTTGCCCGCACACTCCACCAGGACTTCCATGGTCAGAGGCTCACTGTCGACCAGCGTTCCGTCGCAATCGAAGATGATCGCGTCTGTTTTCAAGCCAGGTTCTCCGCCTGTTCCTGGACTTTCTGGATTGCCACGACGATTTCCCGCATGTCCTGGTCATCTCCCAGCAGGCAGTATTGGGGCACCCAGTAGTCTTCGGTTGCGGCCCGCAGGCTGTTGGGAAAGGATCCTTTCAGGAAGGCGTGCTCACCGGCCGCCTGATCCGGACAGAGGCGAGTTTTGTACGCGCCGTTCTGGAACATGTCGAGTTGATGTACCTGTGGGTAGGCGGCCTGGTTGGGAATCCCTTCGGCGTTCATCGCTTCGATGAAACGTTCGATCGAGATGCCGGCGAACTCCTGAGGGTCGACGTGAAAAATGTAGGCATAGTGGCCGTTGCGCGTGCAGCGGGTATCGCGGGCCTGGGGTGTGATGCCGGCTATCTCGGCCAGCAACTGATCGAGTAGTTGGCTGTTCGTGTCACGGCGTGCTGTCTGCTCTTCGAGCCGCTCCAATTGGACCGAGAGCACGGCCCCTTGCCATTCACTCAGGCGGTAGTTGGACCCGTAGGCGTAGTGGCTGTAAAACCACTCGCCTGGCAGGCGGCCGCAATCGTGGACCGAGCGGAGGTTGCGTTCCACCTCGTCGTCGTTGGTAACAATGATGCCTCCCTCGCCGGCAGTCATCAGCTTGCTGGATTGAAAGCTGAACGTGCCGGCGATGCCGTGCGTGCCCACCTTTTTTCCATTCCATTCGCTCCCATGGGCGTGGGCGCAGTCTTCCAGCAAAAAGAGATCGCGGTCGCTGGTCAACTGGACCAGCCGGTCGAGGTCGGCCGGATGACCGCCCAGATGGACCGGAATCACTCCCACGGTACGTGGCGTGATGGCTGCCTCGACCAGATCCGGATCGATGCATTCGGTATCGCGGCGGATGTCGACCATCACCGGCATCGCGCCGCAAAACAGAACTGCGCTGGCGGTGGCGACAAAAGTCGCATCGGGCACGATCACTTCGTCGCCCGGCCCGACCCCCAGGGCCGCCAGTGCCACCTCCAGGGCATGAGTGCCGTTGGTGATCGCGATGCCATGTTTGGCATCGTGAAAAGCGGCGAAGTCTTGTTCGAACTGGGTAACACGCGTACCATCGGTTCGCCACCAGAGGCGGCTTTCCAGAACCTCGGTGAGCGCCTGTTGCTCGCGCTCGTCGTAGTGTGGCCAGACGGGGAACGGTTTGGTTTTGACGGCCGGGCCGCCGAGCAGAGCAAGTTGAGACATGGTATTCCTGCCGTTGAAACGGACAAGTTATTTTTAGTGGCGGCAGATAAATAACTATCCGGTATAAATTTACTCTCGTACTCAGGCGCCAGCCGGTACTCGTACTCGAAAGGACTGGACAATAATCGAACCGATCTTTGCCTCGATTGAGTGGATGTGTAACGCCTTTCGATCGATTGGTCGATTCCTCGTTCTTCCGCCCAGCACCATGTTGACGGCGAGTACGAGTACCGCTCTGCTGAGTACGAGTACGATATTCTCTCCCCGGCTCCTTTGAGGAGCCTTCCTCAAGCCACCCGCTATGCGGGTGGTACATGACTCGTTTGTCCCTTAACGCTGACTAAGCCCCCTACCGAGTGAGCCCCCTACCGAGTGAGCCCCCTACCGAGTGAGCCCCCTACCGAGTGAGCCCCCTACCGAGTGAGCCCCCTACCGAGTGAGCCCTGCCAGGGTTACTCAGTATCTGGCAGACGACGAACTTGCAGGTTGCGGAAATAGGCGGTGCTGCCTGGGTCGTGTGCTTGCAGGGCGAAAGTTCCGTGGCTGAGTTTTACGGTCCCTTCCTTGCCTTCCGGTTCGGTGTAGTCGATCACGACGTTGCCATTGAGTTTCACGATGACTCGCTTGCCACGGACGATGATCTCTTGGACCCACCAGACATCGTTGCTCAGGCCGGCTTTTTCGATGTCGTCCTGGTAGATCTTGGCCGTATTGTAGAGGCTGCCAGACTTGACCGGATCGCCATGTGAAACATTGACTTGAGATTCATAGCCGTGCTGGGGCCAGCCTTCGTCCAGCCACTGGGTGTGAATGTAAATGCCTGAATTGCTGTTGGCTTTGGTTTTGACTTCCGCCCGGAAATGGAAATTCTTGAAGTCGTTGTCCTTGTTCATATAAAAGAGATGGCCTCGCAGGCCATTGACGACAATCGCGCCATCCTGGACTGTCCAGGCTTCCGGGTGCTCATTGGGCTTCCAGTCGCCGAGCGTTTTCCCATCGAAGAGCGAGATCCAGCATTCGCAGTTGGGGCACTGGGCGCATTTCTCACACTTGCTGCAGTCCGCATTCGCGCGCGTACCGGTGAATGCGGCGGTAAGTGCGGGGCCACCTGCCAAACAGGCAATCAGGATGAGGAAGGCTAAACGTTTCATGAGTTTACTCCGAGTGTGAATAGGTGAACCGAACGGTAGCCGTGCGCGACCGGAGGCCGTGTAAAGCTGATCTTGTCTCTTAATCTTGCTTTTATCCTGTACTCAAACTGAAAATATTTTGTGGCTCCTCTTTTCACTCACCGTTATTATTAGTTGCCGTGGTGGTAGCCGGCTACTTCCAAGCTTTTCCTCCCTTACGTGTGCCGCACAGAGCGACTTCGATTCCCAAG
>JAJRWS010000185.1 GCA_024276705.1 Planctomycetota bacterium
ATCGGGAATGTCCTCTGGCGTACGCATCTGAACCGGTACCGGCACACGTTGTGCAAAATTGCCCGCCCCCGATACGAAATAAACACCGCAGAACGAACCATGCTCCATTATCTTTCGCCAATGTGAACGGTATTCCTCCAAGCCGGGGATCGAAAAGCTCATGCTGTACGTATCGGCACCCTGCTCGACCGCCCACTCGATTGCCGCTTCAAGCCGTTGAGACGCGATCACCCCCGCCCACCGTCCACGTGGGGCGATGCCGAATTCGTATTTCTTCCCATCCAGGCCGGTACCACAGATGATCGCCGCACACAGAAAACCGTGCGTGCTTTGCGGCATCATCGCGCCGGCTCGCTGACGGCGCATCTGCAGATTGGGCACTTTCCGGTCGAAATTGAACCCGTGGTAGTCATCGACCAGTCCATTTCCATCATCGTCCTTGTTGTTGCCCGGTATTTCGCCGGGGTTGCGATACAGATTCATCGTGACATTCTCCGAGAATACGAACGTGAAATCATGAACGATGTTCAACGTCCCCTCGCCTGTCACACCCAGTTCTTTCCACACCTTGTCCGCCAACAGGTACCGGCCATACCAGGGGTGCTTGTACCGACTCGAATCAAACTGTTGTCGTTCGACAGGTTTGAAAACCAGCGGTTTTTCGCCAGGCCGCGTGGCCGCCGCCCCACCACGGCGCACGGCAAAGATCTTCTTGACGCCGCGGATCGATTTGAGTGAGTCCAACGCATCGATGTTCACCGCACAGGAAAAGCTGTTGACGATCCAATGCCGCTCTAGCCTGCGGATGGTGCCATCAGCGAGCAGTTTGTCCAGGTCCGCCTTGGCATCCTGGTACGAACGGTCGCTCAGTCCTTTCAAGGTTTTCACAACAGATTCGCGGAGCTGGCGGCGGCGCCAGCTTGCAAACTCTTTCGCCCGTCGCCGATAGGCCTTGCCGTCACCCAGGAATTGCTTGTCGAACCAGACCGTGACGAACGCCCGTTTACCGTGGCCTTTTAGCTTCTCCAATACCGGGTCAACCCACACACCGTCGCCCACCACACTTTCAGTTGACAGCGTTCCAGCCGCAGCCGGTTTTTCCATCGTGTTACCTGCTTGCGCACGGTTGGGACTCGCTGCACCATGGTCCGGTTCTTCACCATTGATCGAAATAGACGGAATCAATAGCAGGACCAGTATCAACAATCGGTACGCGAATCGGATGTACATGATTTTGCTCCATAGGCCGGCCCTGCCGCCCTGGGTTATTCCCACACATTTGCAAGTTGGCCCTCCGGGCCATGGGGATCCGGCGCGCACTGCAGAAGACCCGCGCGTTACTTTCCCCCTTTAGTATAGAGTCACTGGCGATTCTGCCCGTCACTCCAAACGCCCCCTGCCGGTTGCGCCACGTGCCTTCTCACCGTCACGGCCCAACTGCTTTCCTACTCTTCTCCTTTGGGGACTGCGGCCGCGCCTATGCCTTTGAGAGGCCCGGCGGACCGCTTTCCCAACTATGTGAAGATGGTAACATGTTTGGGTGAGGCAACACGAAGGGGAAAACTAATTGTCGCCGAACACCTCCTTTTTCAAATCCAGTTCATCGAGCGTAAGAGGATCGAAAGCGGATGCTTTACCGTCTGGCGAAAAGCGAACTACAAAGGGCTTCTTCGTGAATCCAATCGTATTCACAATATGGTGCAATCTCATATCATTCCAGGCATTATATTTGAGGAGCAACTTAATGTATGTATCTTCTTTGCATAGTTTTCTAAGTTTAGCATCGGTAAGTGCGTTCAATGCTGGAAGACTCAACTGATGCAACTCAGGATACACGAAGACAAGAACACATTTGCCTGCAGCTAGATGTGGGATTTCAGACCCCTCCGAGTAAACTCCCCAACCTGCGGCCTCCACCTGAGAAGGTTCTGGATCATGTTGGCAACTCATGGTACCTACAAGACAGCCTGCCAGGAACACCGAGAATGTAATCTTACACATCGTAAATCGGTCCTTTCACCACCGTTTTTCTAACGAGACGGATACTGCCAAATGACATCAACCCACGATTGCTAATGTGGCTTCAGGCGTTCTACTCTGTACCCTCACAACGACATGGACAGTTTCCCAATCGTGCACTGAAGGAGCAAACGGGAACCACCTGGTCGTATTGTGGAGCAAGCCCTGGGATTCTTCTTGGAAGGGTCGCGGTGGCGCTATTGCATCCAAGTCTACCCATGGCTCCCCAGAAGTCATTAAGGGCCTGGGTAATACTTGAGCATGTTCGCGAGATTGTCACCGTGCAGTTGGACTTGCAGATACGGCAAATCTCATCCCACGTTTCCGGTATTACTGGCGAACTACGAATCACGATCACATCAACCGAGTCGTCAGGGATTTTGTCCGTAGATGGCCGCCCCCCGTTCCAAAAGTCGAAGTCGGGCCCGGCAGCAGCGTAGTCTTTGAACCCCGGTGCCTCTCCGTCGCCCCAAATATTAATGTTGGACCCATCCGGATACGGAAGTGGTGTTCCCCAATTTGGTCCACCAGGATTGAGAATTGG
>JAJRWS010000186.1 GCA_024276705.1 Planctomycetota bacterium
CAAGGGCATCGAGACCGTCTGGACATCGCTGCCAGCCAGCCGGTCGGCCAGCTGACTGCCCGGACGCAAGAGACAACTGACCCGATGACCGCGGGCTGCACAGCCCTCGGCCAGGTTAGCCAAGCAGACCTCACCCCCGTAAAAATCCAAGCGTGTGCTCAAATGAACGATGTGCAAATCCGCGCTCCGCTCCGTCACGGCGACAGCCGAGAGTGTCCTAAAGTTAGTTGAAACTTGATGCGGCCTCCGGCCTCTGGTAAAACTTTGAGTAACAAAAACTGAAAGAACCAGAGACCAAAGGAGACCACAATGGCTAGACTGCCACATGTCGTGCGCAAACGCAAGAAGAAGTCAAAGATCATGGGAAAACCGAGCACCATCAATCACCAGGATCTCGCTGGTTTGGAGGTCGATGTGAGGCTGGAGCTGATCCGGACCCTGATTCCCATCGGCTTGGCCCATGTTGCCGCTGAGCTTGAACAGGAAGTCGTCAGCTTGGCCGGCCTGCTTCACAGCCGCAAAACTGGTGAGGACACACCAAGCCGATACGGGACCAACCCGGGATCAGTGAAGCTCGCTGGCCAAACAATCCCGATTCGTGTCCCCCGTCTGCGAGATCAGAACGGCGAGGTCCCTTTGGCTTGCTATAAGAACTTGCACCAAGGCGGGGATTTGAACGACCGGGTTTTTCGACAAGTGTTGCACGGCATTTCCTGCCGCGACTACGAACAAGCTGCAGAACACATTCCCGGTGCTATCGGCTTGTCGAGTTCGACGGTGTCGCGCAAATTCGTTGCGGCCAGCGCTAAGAAATTGCAAGAGTTCCAGGAACGGGACCTTTCGAGTTTGGACTTGATCGCCGTCTTCCTGGACGGCAAAAGCTTCGCTGAAGACCAGATGGTAATCGCCGTAGGTGTTGACCTGAATGGCTATAAGCACCTTTTGGGGTTTGTTCAGACCAGCACAGAGAACAAACGGTCTGTCTCGCTGTTTTTGAAGTCACTGACCAGTCGCGGACTTGACACCAGCAAGGGAGTGCTTGCCGTCATCGACGGTGCCAAGGGTCTTCGCGCCGCATTGCGGGATGCGTTTCCCGGTCGGGTAGTGATCCAACGCTGCCAATGGCACAAACGAGAAAACGTGGTGTCCCATCTGGCTAAGAGTGATCAAAAATACTGGCGTCGTCGTTTGCAAAGAGCTTACCAGCGTCCGACTTACGCGGAGGCTAAGCGCGACCTGAAGAAGATTCGTCGAGAATTGAGCGACATCAACGAATCCGCTGTCTCCAGCCTGGACGAAGGGTTCGAGGAAACTCTAACCCTGCACCGGCTGGGCCTGTTTGGAGTGTTGGGTCGCTCGTTGAAGACGACGAACATCATCGAGTCGATCAACTCCATGGCCGAGCGACGGTGTGGGCGGGTTGATTATTGGAAGAACTCGAGTCAAAAGCAGCGGTGGTTGGTATCTGCCCTGCTGGACATTGAGCCGCGGCTTCGCCGATTATCTGGCTATCGCCATTTGCCCGCCTTGAGAGCCGCGATTATGGAGGAATTGAAACTCCAAGGGGAAGAAAGGGGCGACGAAATTGCTGCCTGAGGTTGGAGCGACGCAGAGAGTTTCAACTAAGAATGGGATTGACTCGGTGGGCGTGGTCGATGGGAGCTACTGCGAGGCGACTCTAGCGGAACAGCGCTTTCACGCCACCCCAGGACTTACCGTCGACCGGGAGGACTTCAACGGGAGCGTTTACCGAAAACACCGGCACCGCGAAATCACCCGTGGACGGGTAAATAGGGGACATGTTGTTGGTGGCCGGCGACTCGCCATCATCCACGATAGCCATGACACCTGCGATACTCGGGACCGAAGAAGGGCCCAGGAAGACATCGGCAGGATTCGCGTCCATGGCCATGAAACTGAAGGTGCCGAGCACGAGGCTGCCACCGCTAACGTCCAGCGCCGGACCGAAACCAAAGATATAATCCGGAGCGCTGCCCACGCGAGTGGCCGGGCCGCCCGGGGAAAAACTCAGGGTGATCAAGTTAGTGGGCGGGCTAATCGACATCTCGAACCCACTTACCAAGACGATCGCCTGGGTGCCACCATTATTGAAATCCTCATTGACTGGTTGGGTCAGGACAAGGTAGGCATCAAACGGCGTGAACCGCGCCTGGTCCGTGTAGGCCGCAAAAGGCGTTCCCATCTGGTCGGTGTAGATCCCCACCTGGTTGTTCGCTTGAGCAATCCCGGCGCTCGGAGCCAGCAGGGCCAAGGCCGCCAGCGCAGAAACAGCAAAGGACATTCTCTTCATCTCGTGGCTCTACCTTTCCCGGAAAATCCATTTTCAACGTTGGGGCCAGCACGGGTCCACACGGAATCCGGCTGGTTACTCAGGGCAGGAACTTCTCACGGCCCACTGCAGGGAATAGTCGTTCCAAGCTATCCGTTTCGTCCTCTGCCAGCATCTGATTCCCGATTCTAACACATCTCTTCATCACCGTGGGAGCAAATTCCCTTGGCCAACCACGGGGCCGCGCCAATGCCGGCAGGCCGTTAGCCGGACACGATCTCCGCCATTCGTTGACCGCATACGGGTTTCGGTGCTAACCTCGGCCAACCCAACCGAACCCCCAGAAGGAGAGACTATCATGTCACCCGTCGCCACCGGCCTGGACGTGCTCGCGGACC
>JAJRWS010000187.1 GCA_024276705.1 Planctomycetota bacterium
CATCATCAATATCCATGGCCTTATGTTTCTGTTGAATGCAATGGTTCCAGTCGAGTACGAGTACGAGTACGAGCAATATCACTACGGAACTGTCGAACTCTGCCAGTCCCCCGGCAAAGCCGGGGGTTTTCTTAAGGAAATAACGTGACCAGGCCGATCGACAAGATCCGAGAACGATACCATGCTATACTTCGCATAATAAGAATCCTTTTACGCCAGGCCAGGTTGCAGCTTTTCGATGACGGAGTACAAATCCGCCAAACGGTTTGACCCGATGCATGTAGCATACGCTTAAACGCTTGCAGAAAAAGGTGTCTGACACCTTTTTGCACTTGACAGTCCAGGTTGCGGGGGGCGTAATAGGAGGCCATGATCCATGGCACCCTCGAACTACTCGCCCCGGCTGGTTGCTATCCATCGCTTCATGCGGCCATCGCCGGAGGGGCCGATGCGATCTATTTTGGCCTCGCTCAACTCAACATGCGGGCTCGGGCGCGACGATCGTTCCAACGGCAGGACTTGGCCGAAATCGTCCGGATCTGCCGGGCGGGCAGCGTCCGTTGTTACCTGGCCCTCAATACACTCCTCTACGAACACGACCTGAAGGTCTGCGAGCAGTTGCTCGAGTTGGCGTCTGGAGTAGGGGTCGACGCGGTCATCCTGGCCGACATGGCGGCGGTGCAGATGGCCCAGGCCCGGAAACTGGAGATTCACCTGTCGACCCAGCTCTCGATTTCGAATTTCGAAGCGGCCCGGTTCTACGCGCCGTATTGCGATCGGATCGTGTTTGCGCGGGAACTCAACCTAAGCATGATCCGCTCGATCCACCAGCGCATCGTCGCCGTCGACCTGCGCGGGCAGGCGGGCAGACCGATGGAAATCGAGGCATTCGCCCATGGGGCGCTCTGCATCGCCGTTTCGGGCCGCTGCGGCATGTCGCTCTACTCGTCGGGTGCTTCGGCCAATCGGGGTGCGTGCGAGCAGAACTGCCGTAAGGAATACATCGTAAAGGATATCGATTCGGGCAAGGAAATGGTCATCGACAACCAACTGGTCTTGTCGCCCAACGACATCCTTACGCTCGATTTTCTCGATCAGATGGTTGACTGTGGCGTGCAGATTTTCAAGATCGAAGGGCGCGGCCGTTCGCCAGAGTACGTGACGGCGGTGACCAGGGTGTATCGACAGGCGCTCGACGCCGTACGGGCGGGCACCTATTCTCAGGCGTTGGTGCGGCGGTGGTTGCCCGACTTGGAGAAGGTCTACCACCGGGGATTTTCCAGTGGTTACTACCTGGGCCGCCCGCAGGGATGGTCGCGCCAGGCCGATAGCCAGGCGAGCCACCGCAAAGTTTATGTGGGGAAGGTGCTGAACTATTATCCGCAGGCTGGGATTGTCCATTCGGAGGCTGAGGCGGCCGACCTGTCGGTCGGGGATGAGTACCTGGTGATAGGCAGGACCACCGGCGTGGTGGGAGGCGAGGTCGAGCAACTACGGCTCTGCGAGGGGGACGCCATGCGTGCTGCTCCCCGCGTGCCCCAGGGAACTTTGTTTACCTTCCCCCACCGAGGCAAAGTTCGACGGGGCGATAAACTGTATAAGATGCAACCGGTCCATGCGGAAAGTACTTCATGAGAATCTTGCATAAAGCGGCCGAGTGCATTGGTTGCGGCGTGTGCGCCGAAGTCGCTTCGCACTATTTCGAGATGAACGAAGATGGACTGGCCCAATTGCTCGCTTCCACCCGCGAAGATGTTTTTTATTGTGCCGAAGCGAATCCTGCCGATGTGTCGGCGCTCAAGCAGGCCGAGGCGGAATGTCCGGTCGATATTATCCGGCTTGGGTAAGTCAGTGGTTCCAAGAATGGCCGATGAAGCCGACCCGGACAACGGTTAACCGCCAAAAACGTGGCTATGCGGGTGGTACATGACTTATCACCTTGGTCTACGAACGGCGAAGTGGTAATTTACTCAAACTGAAAATATTTTGTGGTTTCTCTTTTCACTTACTGTAATTTAGAAGCACTGCAAGTACGATTCCTGAGGCGATCTACCCATGTCGAAATTTTTATGCCGATTGTTCTGGACCGCAATTTTCAGTGCGAGGCTCTGCCTGGCAACTTGCGCGGAGCAACCGCCCAATATTGTTTACATCCTGGCGGACGATCTGGGCTACGGCGATGTTTCTTGCCTCAACGAGCAGTGCGCGTGGACAACGCCGAATATCGATCGTCTGGCGACTGAGGGGATCCGCTTCACCGACGCCCATTCCGGTTCGGCCGTATGCACACCGACCCGGTACGGCATCCTGACCGGCCGTTACGCCTGGCGCTCACGGCTGAAGCGTGGCGTTTTGCATGGCGACTCGCCCCACCTGATCGATCCGAAACGGATGACCGTGGCCAGTTTGCTGAAACGGCACAGCTACCACACGGGAGTCATCGGCAAGTGGCACTTGGGCTGGGATTTCTCGAAACAGGCAGACCATCCAGGCCAAATCGATTTTTCCGCGCCGGTGGGCAACGGGCCGGGCGTGGTCGGTTTCGACGATTCCTATTGCCACAACGGTTCGCTCGACATGGCGCCTTACGTCTATGTGGAAAATGGTCGGGTCACCGCGGCGCCCGACCGGACGACCGAAAACGAGGATTACCAGGCTTTCTGGCGGAAGGGGCTGACGGGGGCCGATTTCCACCATGCCGACGTGCTGCCGAATTTTACCCGCCATGCGGTCGAGTTCATTCACACCCAGGCTGCAGACCAAGGTCCCTTCTTTCTTTATCTGCCATTGCCGGCCCCGCATACGCCGATCTTGCCTTCGCCGAAGTTCCTGGGGAAAAGCCACACCAATCTCTACGGCGACTTTGTGCTGCAGGTGGATGACACGGTCGGTCAGGTACTGCAGGCCCTCGAGGAAATGGGGTGTAGCGAAAACACGTTGGTAATCTTCGCCAGCGACAACGGTTGTTCGCCTCGGGCGGGATTCGAGGAATTGGCAAAATTCGGCCATCACCCCAGCTACACATTTCGGGGCCATAAGGCCGATATCTTTGAAGGGGGCCATCGGATTCCGTTTCTGGTCCGCTGGCCTGGCAAAGTGAAGCCGGGCCGCAGATCGGACGAAACACTCTGCCTGACCGACTTCCTGCGTACCTGTGCTGAACTGCTTGAGGATCCGTTGCCCGACAACGCGGGTGAGGATAGCGTGAGCTTCCTGCCGTTGTTACTGGGCGGCAACCAGGACTCGCCGCTGCGTGAAGCAACCATCCACCATTCGGTCAATGGCAGCTTCGCCATCCGGCAGGGAAAGTGGAAACTGCTGCTCTGCCCGGGCTCGGGCGGATGGAGTGCGCCGCGGCCCAAGGTGGCCCGCGCCCAGGGTTTGCCTCCGCTTCAGCTTTATGACCTGGTAACCGACATCGGCGAACGTCAAAACGTGGCCGCGGCGCATCCAGAGGTGGTCGCGCGACTGGTCCGTCTGGCCAAACACTACGTCGAGCAGGGGCGCAGTACGCCCGGTACGCCACAAACAAACGAAGGAGATACTCCTTTTTTACCGCAAGGTGTAACCTGGTAGAATCATGACACTCCCCGGAAGACCAATCATGAAACGTTCTTTTGCTCTTTTGTTGCTGCTCATGGGTCCTTTGCCGCTCTTCGCCGCGCCAAACGCGGGCGGCAGCAACCAGCCAGCCAATACCCCGGATGGTTGGCAGGCGGTTTGGCCGCGTGAGGAGGTGAAGCCGGAGTTTGCTTACCTGCCCGACGGAGGCCCACATCAGCGAGGCAGTCTGGTGATTACCGCTGACGAGCGCCAGGGCCTGCTCGGGACCTGGACCAGGACCTGGCCGGTGGAAGGTGGCAAACATTACCGGTTCGCGGCTCTCTGTCGAACCGAGCAGGTGGCGGTGCCCCGGCGGACCGCCGTGCCACGCGTTCTGTGGCGCGACGATCAGGGGCGTACGGTACGGCACGAGGAGCCGACACGGGCTTCCTATCGGCAAGGGGAACGACCTCGGGCCGAGCCGGAGTTTCCTCGGGATATCGCTACCGACTCACAGGGTTGGATTCGGGAGGAGGGAACCTATCGGGCACCACCCGAGGCTACCCGCGCGATCGTCGAATTGAATTATCGCTGGGCGCCAGGCGGCAAGGTCGAATGGTCGGAAGTGGCCTTCACCCAAGTCGAGCCGCCGCCCACGCGACGAGTCCGGCTGGCCACGATTCATCTGCGGCCCAAGGCAGGCAGCAGCGCCGAGGAAAAATGCCGCCAGTTCGCTCCGTTGATCGCCGAGGCCGCCCGGCAGCGCGCCGATCTGATCGTGCTGCCCGAAACGATTACCTACTACAGCAGCGGCAAGAGCCTGGTGGAATGCGCCGAGTCCGTCCCTGGTCCGTCCACAAAATATTTTGGCCGACTGGCCAAAGAGCATGATCTCTACCTGGTAGTCGGCCTGTTAGAACGGCAGCGGCACCTGGTCTACAACACGGCCGTATTGATCGGCCCCGACGGGAGCGTGGTCGGGAAATACCACAAGGTCACGCTACCGCGTGGCGAGATCGAGGGAGGTATCATGCCGGGCGACGACTACCCGGTGTTTGAAACTCGCTGGGGCCGGGTGGGGATGATGGTCTGTTACGACGGATTCTTTCCCGAAGTCGCCCGTGAATTATCCAACCGGGGCGCGGAGGTCATCGCCTGGCCTGTCTGGGGCTGCAATCCGCTGCTGGCCGCCGCCCGCGCCTGTGAAAACCATGTCTATGTGGTCAGCAGTACCTACACCGATGTGGCGCAAAACTGGATGATCTCGGCCATCTATGGCTACGACGGCCAGCCACTGGCTCAGGCCCGCGAGTGGGGCACAATCGCTATCGCGGAAGTCGATTTGAACAAACCGTACCATTGGCAGAGCCTGGGTGATTTCAAAGCCCAGATCCCGCGTCACCGTCCGCTGCGGCCGGCCGCGGGTCAGGCGGGATTCTCATCTTCAGGTAGCGGTAGCGATTCCGCCAGCCACCAGCCAAAACGGCCCAGCAGCCTGAAGTAGGTTAACGTAATGGCTGTCCGCTAAGGCGAAGCTTGCCGCGGTGCAGGGCTCTCGGCTGGACTTTCGGTGAACGTGATGCTCCGGGGCATCTGGTCCATCCCATAGTACTGGTGGACAATGCGGTGCTCTTCGACTTGCACAATCCGAGAACCGGAAGGGTCGCTACCGAGCGGTTTTCCAACCGGGCCGGTGGTGACCATTTCCATCTCCCCTGCCCTGCCGCCGGCATTGCGATGATAGTGGCCCGCGAAAACCGCTCGCACGTTCGCCTGCTGGAGCTGGCCGATAAGGGGCGTGCGTCGCTCCAAGGGGATATTGAAATACTCGTCGGGTTCGTCGGCTTCGTGCAAAAAGAGAGGGTGGTGCTGAAACAAAAGAATGTGTTTCGCCTTGGCTTGCTGGGCTTTGGTAAGTTGCTGTTCGAGCCAGGCTTGCTGGGCGAGGAGCACCTCCGCTGCAGAGGATGGGTCCTTGATGACGGAGGAATTCAGCACCAGGTTGCAAACGCCGCCTACCCAAAACAAAAAATAATCATCGCCAAAGTGCTCCCGATAGCTGGCGATCGACCGGGCATCAGGCCGGTTGCCTAGGTCATGATTGCCGCAAACGCAGACTAGCGGGATGTCGGGATCGACCTGGGAAAAATCATGTTTGAATTGTCGCACTTGGGCCTGGTAACGCGTGTGCCCGGGAGTCGCGTTGGTCAGATCGCCACAGACAATGACAAACCGGGGATGGAGTCGGTTAATATGCCGTACGGCTTTTTCCACCAAGGCAACTTCCTTGGTAAATCCCTGGTTGCCGCTGAACATGCCGTATTGAGTGTCGGCGAGCTGCATGAAGAAGAAGGGGCCACGCCAGGTGCCTTCGTGTTGCTTGTCGAAAGGTTGAAAGGCCCGGTGGTGTGCTTGAGTAAAACGGGAGAATTCGCTATTTGTTCGCTCTGCCGCTGCCGGCTCGGCAGCGAAAAGGCCTCGGGCGCATAGAAACAGGGTCACAAAACAGACGGCGAATCGCCTCAAGTGTGGTTCTTTCTGTTGCCAAGTGCCGTTGAATCTGGAAAGTATTGTAGCCATTGTGTATATTGGCCGATGAAGCCGTCCTGGTTTTCGCATTTACCAATCGTAACGTCCTTAGCAGGCGGCTTGTCCACCTGGCGCTCCGGATGTTTTGCAAAAAGAGCTTGGAGCATTCAATGAAGTCCCTGGTAGTATAGTCCATCGTGGCTTCTGGCACGAGCCTTTTTGGCGATCGACCTGGGCCACGAAAGGATGGGTGGGGATTTGGAAGTGCGGAGTTTAATAGTCGAGATAAGGAAAACGAAACCATGAAGCAAATGACCATGAAACATACGATGACAACACGGACCGCGCACCGTGGTGGGGCCAGACGAGAGTTCTTCGGGACTGGGATTTTTACGATTGGCCTGTTCGTACTTTTCCTGGCGTCCATAACGCAAGTTCAAGCGGCGGAGGATGGTTGGGTCTCGCTGTTTGATGGAAAATCGCTCGAAGGCTGGGTGCAGAAAAACGGTACCGCCAGCTATCGCGTGGAAGATGGAGCTATCGTGGGGAAAACCAAGGAAGGCAGCCCCAATTCGTTTTTGTGCAGCACCAAGGACTACGGCGATTTCGAACTGGAGTTCGAGGTGAAAGTCGACGATTCGCTGAACTCGGGTATCCAGATCCGCTCCCAGACCAAGACGCCAGAGGCGGGCCAGAAGTGGGGCCGTGTCAATGGGCCACAGGTGGAGATCGAGGCGAGTGGCAAGGGAGGGGCCGAAGCGGGCTACGTTTACGGCGAAGCGACCGGCCGGGGCTGGTTAACACCTGAAAGCCGCTTGATTCCACACCACCATTTTCGCGATGGCAAGTGGAACCAATTCCGCATCGTCGCCCGCGGCCCGCGGATCCAGACCTGGATCAACGGCGAAAAGGTCGAGGATTTGACCGATGAGGAAATCTATAAAACGCATCCCCGCGGCTTCCTCGGCTTGCAAGTTCACGCAATCGGCAAAGGCAAGGACCCCTGCGAAGTCGCCTGGCGGAACATCCGTATCAAAGAGAAGATGTAGGTTACCGCGACGACAGCAGGGCGTGGACACCCTGGATGATCTGGTTCTCGAGACCTGGGCCCCAGTTGGCCGGCAGGCCGTAGTAGACCATTGCTCCGCCCCCTTCGTAGCCTCCTTCGCGGAGTACACGGCGTGAGGGGATGTATGCCATCACGTCGTTTGCGTAACCGGCAATCCAAGTGTTGGGTTGCCCCAGCTCGGCTTTCAACCGCAGGGCGTAGTCGACCACCACTTCGCCTCCCAACGCAACCCATGTGACCGTGGGGGCAGTCTGGTCCGGAGTTCGTGGTTTCTCCGCACTTTTTTCCTGCCGGGCACCAAGCCTCCAAACGGATATCGGGTAGGGATAAGTTCCAGAAAGCGGTTTGCCATCGTCGATTTGTTGTAGGAGCATTTTGGCGCGGGCCACCTCGTACTTGTTGCTCGCTTGGGCATTTTGCTCCAACTCCACCCGAGTGGGCAGCTTATCGAGTGGCAAGTCGATTTCACGATAATTCACCTGGAGCGAGCCCGATAATTCCTGCATAGCCGAAGTCAGCATTACACTTTCCACGGCATCGGCCAGACGGTGGCCATAGTGCTGGGCCAACTGGACGGTGCGCCGCGGTAGCGGGTTCTGATCGGCGCCACAACCGGCCCAGAACAGGGCCACGCAGTCGGGATTATTTTGTTCCAGTTCGCGCTGGGCAAAGCCCGGGTAGTCCCCCGACCATTGGTAAGAGTCGAGCGTGGTCGCATGGCAGGCGTAGCCAAACAGAATTGCTTTCAGCTTGCCTGCCGAACCATGGACTGCCAGTACGGGGACGTCATGGTTGACGGGGCCTTTCAGCTTGCCGGATGTCCGCCACGCAAGCACTTTGCCCTCGGGACGGTTTTCCCGCCGATTGACCGCGAAGGTCGCCTGCCCACAGCCCCATCGGAGCCGCGCGGGTGCGAGTCGCTCGAGTGCCGCGCCGGCAACCTCGTCGATTTTCCGTTTCAGCACCGGAAGGTAGCGGTCGATTTTTGCCTGCTCTTCCGGATTGAGCTGCAGATAATGCAAAGGGCGCAGATTGCCCGCGACGACCGGCCCGGTATGGGTGTGCGAACAGCAGATCAGTACCTGCTCACGCCGCAAATCATGCTTCTGTTCGAGCGATTGACAAATTGCCTGGGAAAAGAGCCGGTCGATGCCAACCAGGTCGAGGGTGATTACCAAGCCCAAGCGGCCGGACTTGTCTTGTAAGGCCAATGCCTTGGCCCACAAGGGAGTGAGCGTGCCGTCGGCCGGTTTGTCGCGGCTTCCATAGCCGGCCATCCATACCGGCTCCGTGGGGGTGATCTCGATCCTGGCAGCGCCTGCTTGCCACTCTGCTGAATTCTCTTCCGCACGCCCCTTACCAGGCACCAGCACGCACAGAGCGATGGTAGCCGTAAAATGTAGTCGTAGTTTAACCATTTTTTAGTCCGATATGTCTCTGGGTAAGCGTTTAGAATCGTTCGAGAAGTCATGTGCCACCCGCATAGCGGGTGGCTTGAGGAAGGCTCCTCAAAGGAGCCGGGGAAAGAATATCGTACTCGTACTCAGCAAAGCGGTACTCGTACTCGAACCCAACTGGAAGGCAAGATCGGTCATCATCAATACCCATGGCCTCTTGTTTCTGTTGCATGCAATGATTCCATTCGAGTACGAACAATATCACTACGGAACCGTCAAACTCTGCCAGTCCCCCGGTTTTGCCGAGGGACTGACAGAATTTGATAGTTCCGCAGTCAATCTTATCGCTATCGGAATCGGGCTCGCTATCGAATTCGAAGCGGACTGGAATTGGGACGTACGGATCCCGATCCCGATCCCGATCCCGATCCCGATCCCGATCCCGATCCCGATCCCGATCCCGATCCCGATTGATTATAGCGGAATCTTGGGATGATGACGAACTCGTTTTTTGGAATTGATTGATGTTGCTGCTCCCGGCAGCTCCTATTGGAAAACTCCGGCTCAGCGTAGGTACCGAGTCTTTCCAAGGGCGTCTTGATAGGGCACAATTGGAGTACTCGACTGTGTCCATAACATCGATAGGGTCCCCTTCGGAAAGCCAGGTATGAACAGCAAACAGCGGTTATTGGCTGCGCTCAACCATCAGACGCCCGACCGGATTCCCGTCGATTTTGGGGGGACGCTGACTTCCGGGATTCATGTCAGTTGTGTTGCCCAGTTGAGAGATTACTACGGTCTGGAAAAACAGCTCGTCAAGGTACTCGACCCGTACCAGATGCTCGGCTGGGTCGAGGATGACCTGAAAGAGGCGCTCGGGGTCGATACGGTTTGCGTGGCGCCCTACAAGACGATTTTCGGATTTCCGAACGAGAACTGGAAGACCTGGAAGAACGAACAGGGGCTGGAAGTTCTCGTTTCGGAACATTTTCGCACCAAGATCGATGCCAACGGGGATACGCTTGTCTATCCGCAAGGGGATACGACGGCCGAACCGAGTGGCCGGATGCCTAAGGGCGGATATTTCTTTGACACGATTGTCCGACAGGAGCCGATCGACGAAGAATCTCTCGATCCGGAAGATAATCTGGAAGAATTCCAACCAATCACAGACGCGGAGCTGGCCTATCTGGAATCGTCGGTTGCCGCTGTGTCCGAATCGGGTCGGGCGGTGGTCACGTCGATCGGCGGTACCGCTTTGGGAGATATCGCGCTGGTGCCGGGGCCCTTCCTGAAGCACCCCAAAGGAATCCGAGACATCCAGGAGTGGTACATTTCCACCGCGATCCGAAAAGACTACCTGCATCAAATATTTTCAAGGCAGGTCGAGATCGCCCTGGTCAACCTGGAGAAGATTTTCGAACGTGTCGGCAACCGAGTCGATGTGGTTTTTCTCTGCGGTACCGATTTTGGTACGCAAACTTCCTCCTTCTGCTCGCTTGACACCTACCGCGAACTCTACAAACCCTACTACAGACAACTGACCGAGTGGATTCATGGGCATACGACTTGGAAGATTTTCAAACATTCCTGCGGGGCCGTCGAAAAATTCATTGACGATTTTATTGAGAGTGGTTTCGACATTCTCAATCCGGTCCAGTGCTCGGCGACGGGCATGGAGCCGGAAAAACTGAAACGAAAATACGGAGAACGAATCGTTTTCTGGGGAGGCGGCGTCGACACCCAGCAAGTGCTGCCTTTTGGCACTCCCGAGGAGGTACGCGCGCAGGTCCGCCAGCGCTGCGAGATCTTCGCGCCCGATGGCGGCTTCGTTTTTAATACGATCCACAATATCCAGGCCCGGACACCGATCGAGAATATCGTGGCTATGCTCGAAGGGATAAACCAGTTCAAGTAGTTCCTGGCGAGGCCAATCGTGAGGTCCCATGGCAAGAAAATATTGCGTCATGAGGGTGGTTGGAAATGTTACCGAATTGGAGTAAAATCCGCCTTGGGTACTGTTCAGGATCGTTAGGGACCCGCTCCGAACAACCCCCAGTTTTCAATTAATCCTGCCAGAAAGGTGTGTGATGGCTCGAAACGAACAACTCTACCAGGCCGTATACAAGGGCGACCAGAAAACGGCGGAGCAAGCGGTTCTCAAGGCATTGGAAGATGGGGAAGACGTCGCTGGCTTGCTGGAAGATTCGCTGATTCCGGCGATGAAGCAGATTGGCGAAGATTTTGAATGCGGCGAGGCGTTCGTTCCTGAAATGCTGATTGCCGCCCGCACGATGTCAAAGGCGCTGGCCCATCTGAAGCCCCTGTTGGGGGAGTCGGGTATCGAACCGAAAGGAAAAATCTGTATCGGTACGGTCAAAGGGGATTTGCACGATATCGGCAAGAACCTGGTGGGGATGATGCTCGAAGGGGCCGGTTACGAGGTGGAGGATCTGGGGGTCGACTGTTCACCGGAAAAATTCGAAGAGGCGGTCGAACGGGGGGCGACTTTCGTCATGCTCTCGGCCCTCCTGACGACGACCATGCCAGTCATGAAGGACATTGTCGAGTATCTCAAAGCGAAGTACCCGGAGGTGCATATTCTGATCGGCGGCGCGCCGATCTCCCAGGAATATTCCGACTCCATTGGCGCGGACGGCTACGGCGCCACGGCCAGCCAGGCCGTGACATTGGTCGAGGGCCTGGTGGCAAAATAATCGGCCGCTGTGGAAGGGTCGCTTGGCGGAGTTAATCTAAACTACTCAAACTGAAAACATTTTGAACCACGAAAGAAACGAAGGGAGACGAAAAAAGGGCTTTTTGGCAAATTCATCAGCGATCCGTTCAGACTTGCATTTCGTGTATACACTGCTGAATTTTCGTTTAGGAGCGAACGAGGAATAACTTCCCCATTTCAAGTTGGGTATTTTGACTTCTCTTCGTACTCGTACTCGTACTCAGCGAAGCGGTACTCGTACTCGACGGCCGTAGGATACTCGCCATGCGACTCGAGTACGAGTACCGCCGCAAGCGG
>JAJRWS010000188.1 GCA_024276705.1 Planctomycetota bacterium
CCATTCGGGATGTCCGCCGATAAAATCTTGCACGGTCAAGCCGGTGCCGTCGGCGCGAATCGAGCACGGGACGTTTATGCGTTTCATGCCTTTGCGCCGTGGACCGCTCCATCCGGCTCGCACGAAGAAGTAGATGCGATCGCAATCGCGATTCCAAAGTGTGTGGTTAGTGAATAGCCCCGTGTGCTCCATATCCGGATCACGCTCCTTCAACTTCGCTTCGAGTTGACGATAGGACACCAGCAGTCGCTTCTTACCCGTTTTGACATCGACGATGAATATGCCATCGTTTTTCGGTGCGATTTCATCCTTTGACCAGTCCAGCGAACCCGGATAACCCGTCACCAACCTCAGGCGTGCTAGACGACCGTAGTTCAAGCCGAGCCAGGCGGATCCATCTGCGGCAACACCGCCGTTCCCGATCGGCGTGTCATCGTACCGATACTCGCGCAAGCGTCGCTTCTTCTCAATGTCATAAAGTACCGTAAAGACCTTGCCGCTCATGACATCTCGATCGTTAAAAAAGAACTGCGTCTCGGCCGCTGATGGGTTCCAATAGAACATCGTTCCCTGTTGCGGATTCCACGCGTGCGTTTTGTCAACCCGAACAATCTTGTTGCCATCATGGGTATCGATGAGGATTATCGTGGCGGCGTCTTCGGGTTCGGGCATGCGATCAATTCCGTCTATCTCCATCCCGAGTATGTATCTCCCGCTGGAATTCCACGGGATTGTTTGGCATTGACCGATATACCCAAAGAAATGATGTTTCGTGCCAGAGGTGACCTGCTCGACCTTCAATTCAAAGGAGGGCGGCTGAGCCTGCGTGCCGGGCGAACACGCCAGGATCGTGGCTACACACATCCCTATACTGAAACAGGGGAACTTGTAGCTCATCTTTGATGATTTGGTTTTTGACAGATTCGTACGTTGTTGTGCCACGATTGAACCCATTTGCTTCTCTCTTCGGGGAGCGGCCGGGACTCGATGAATGGGCCTCGGTCTTCTTCCCCCCCATTCTGTGGGCTTGTTTGACCTACCAACGGACCAAGCTAAGTCGTTCAATGTTTGCAAAATGTTCGCCACGTGAGACAAGGGACAGCGAGTGCTGTATCGCAACAGCCGCGATCCAAATGTCATTATCGGGGATCGTTCGTCCTTTTCTTCGAAGAGCGGTCTTAATTTCGCCGTAGACACGAGCTGTATCATCGTCGCATGGAACGGAAACTGCATCATGAATGAAATCTGTGAGCCGATGGATGTTTTCGTCGATTTAATTGGAGTTCAGTGCTCCGTAGAATAATTCTCCGATTGCAGTACACGAGATGTAAAGTTGGGCCGAAGTGTCTGGTCGCTGAAGTGATTCGTCACCAATGAGGAAGGCTATGGCGATATTCGTGTCGAGGAGGAACTTACCATTCCTCCATGTTCACCTGTTCGCATCCTGCTTCGATGGCCTCGCGCATCGCCCGACCTTCGTCAGGGTCAATGGTGCCAATGTGTTTTTGAAGAGTGTCGACTGACATACCAGAACCGAGCCGCCTAAGCGAACGCACGTAGTCTAGGACGCATTGTTGGGCATCGGACGTTAATTCGCCGAGTTCTTTGCTGATCTGAGATGTGATGTCGGTGCTCATACCCCCATTTTACACAAAAGGGGTGCTTCGGGAAGTTGCGGCCAGAAAAACCATCCTTTTAGGCAATTTGGCGAGTGCCCACAGAACCGATAACGAGCCGCGCGAACAGCGTTGCCAAATTAGCGAGGTAGTTCGCGGTCAGGTTCATCGGATTTGTTCTGGGCCGTACCTTTTGAGTTGACGTCTCCAGTTCTTGACATCCAAGGTGCAACTCGCCAACTCGGAACCACTTATACCCTAGGATCCTATCTCATCGGGCTTGCGACTACATCATATCCAAGGATCGTGGACTTCAGGTTTATTTTTGCTTTCCTCAGGGTGGCTTGGTATATTGAGGATAAAGTCCGTTACATTAAACTGTGGGGTTGCTAATGTCTGAGATACAGAAATGTCACATCTGAAACACTTTTTTGATGCTCTTGTTGTGTCATCCCTGATTGCGTTTGGAACCCACATATCCTACGGTGCAGTAGTCATTACCGCAACCGAGACAGAAGACGGTGTAGTTTTCTTAGGATCAGGATCGCTTAATCTGTATGGACTCTCCTTCCAAGGCAACTATATTACTGGAGCCGGTATTAACCCGAGTAGGCGCGTGCTGCTTCTTGGAACTTTCAATCTCCAGATAGTTACTGCCGATACCTATCTTGGAATTGATGGTCCAACCAGTTTTGGAACGCGCAACGCATTAACATATCCAGATGGCGAAACGGGCGATCGCTTTGGGATCACTTTTTCCGGAAGCGACCAGACTCTCCTCGCCGTTCCCAAGAACTATGTTTCCGGGTCCCCCCTCTCAGGCTCAAACACCTACTTAGGATATCGCTTTTCCAGTTTTGGGATGACTCCAGACGCTACCTACACCTGGAGTTTGCCGAACGACAGGCTGACGCTGCAGATTATCCCTGAGCCCAGCACGCTACTACTCGGTACTCTGGCCACCATGGGGTTATTGCTGCGGAGAACATGGAGAATATAAAGGGAAATTCTTCTCTACGTGTATCGGGTGTCCCCTGTTTGCATTCTATCCGAGGGGTAAGGATTGCAAACAGGAAACAGATCTGACCCGTAGATCTGGTCGAAAGGCGTGGCCTCCTTCATCCAAAACGGGGCATGCGACCATCATTGGGAGCATGGTCCGCCTTTTCTCGTGAGGCCCTTTTCTGGATACCATCAGCGAAAAGTACGAAAGACCGTTGTTTCAACCTTGGCGGATGTTTGATGACCGCTTTAATCGCGTACCTGCCCATGGAATCCCGAGGCCAGAAAATACTATAGACGGTCCGAGTGGTCATAATAGCTTAAGATACTCGGTTCAACCATGGATATTCCAGATATTCCACGGATGAACCGACCACAATCAGCACCCCCCAGCGGCAGGGATTGTTGGTTGACTTCCGATTCTTGACTGTCCATTCATAGACCGCTTATTCATGGCATCCATGGGCGGCCCCCTTCTGCACAAATGATTCCTTCGCGCATTGTATGATTGCCACCATGCAATCATGTCTTGACGCTGTGTTGGACTTCACGCGTCCGTTACACGGTGTCTCGTACCGAGAATTGATCGGGCATGCTGCGATAAACATACGCTGTGTAACCGACCACCAGTAACATGCCGGGAATCCACCAGTAGAGAGCGGAAGTGAGAGCATAGGTCGCCGAAGCCGCGTCAGCGACCGTCAGGCCGGGAATATCCCCTTGACCAGGCAGGACGTAGGGAAAGATCCAACTGGCGCCGCTTGCCACCATGCCGTAAAGGTAAATGGCTGAAGCTACAAATGCGCGGTGATATTGTTCTCGGGCGTTAAAAATGCGTGAGCCGAACAGGCCCACCATTGCGACAACCACCAACACCAGACTCCAAGGACGGTCCACGATGCTCTGCCGCACATTGGGTTGCACCCAATAGGTTGCAGCCACGACAACGATCGTGAGAACAAGCACGGCAGGCCACAGCCCTTGAGCCATCCGCCGGGAACGCGTTAAGACCCTTTGATCGGTCCGCCCAGCCAACCACAGTGCGCCATGGTGGGCCAACGCAAGAACCGTAGCCACGCCGTATAGAATGGTAAACCAATCCAAAATGCCGGTCGGACCGGCAGTACGGAAATTGGTCCAAAGCGGGGCGAAGAAGATACCGTCCTCGTTGAATGAGACGCCACGAATCACATTACCCAGGGCGGCTCCAATGACGACTGCGAGCAACAAACTCGCGATCGAAAAGGAAACATCCCAGAATTGCGCCCAGAGTGGGGAATGAAGTTGATGCCGTAGCTCAATGCCAAGGGCTCGAAACATCAAAAGCCAGAGCACGATCATCAACGGCAGATAGAACCCAGCAAATGCGGTCGCCAGTAATTTTGGAAACGCAAGGAACATGGTTCCGCCCAAAGCAAGCAACCAAACTTCGTTGCCATCCCAGACCGGACCAATGGTCCGTAATACCTGCTGCCGCTCGGATTCGTTTTTCGCCACTAGCAAGTGGAGAATTCCGACCCCAAAGTCGTACCCGTCCAGCACAACATAGGTCGCCAGCATCAGAGCCAACAAACAAAACCAAAGTGTAACCATGGCAGTTTTGGGGTTAGGAATCGTGCGAGCCGGGACCTGCAGCGATGATTCGAGTCGTCACGAAAAAGTACAATACGGAAAGCAGGGAGTACATCCCCATGAAACCGAGGAGTGTGAACAGGACATTACCTTGCGAGACCTGCTCCGAATAACCGTCGGCCGTACGGAAGATGCCATAAACCAACCAGGGTTGCCTGCCAAGTTCCGCCGTCAACCAACCGGCCGTATTTGAAATAAAAGGAAATGGTAACGCGAGCATCAATACCCACAGCAGGCCTCGCGAATGCCACAGTCGGCCGCGTCCTAGCTGCAAGGCACTCCAACTCATGATGGCAATGAACACCGTACCGAGCCCAACCATGATGTGGTATGCGTAGTAGAGGAGTGGTACGTTGTCAGGCCACTGGTCGGTTGGAAAATCCACCAACCCTTTCACCTCGCCCACCCAGCGACCGTGCGTCATCACGGTTAGCAGGTTAGGAATCTTGATCGGGTTGTCGAGTTCCCGTTTCTGCATGTCGGGCTGGCCGATGATGACAAGCCCCGCCTTATCGGTCGTGTGAAAATGACCTTCCATGGCCGCAAAAGTGACAGGCTGATGCTTGCGGACAAGCTTGGCCTGAATGTCACCGGTCGGGACGGCGGACGCGATCGTCGCCACCAGACCAATGACGATGGCGACCGAGACAAACCGTCGGGCTACGTCGACCGACTGTTCACGGAGGAGAAAGTATGCACCGATCGACGCCATCGTGAAAGAACCGGTGATGACGGCGCCAACCATGGTGTGGGCATACTCGGCCAGTGCCCACGGATTGGTCAGGACGGCTGCAATACTCTCCAATTGCAATATGCCATTGGCATCCTCGACGAATCCTACCGGATGCTGCATCCAAGCATTCGTACAGACAATAAAATAACCGCTCATCCAGGTGCCAAGCCATAGCAACAGCGAGGCGACCCAGTGGCTTCGTTGCCCCACCCGTTTTTCACCGTAGAGCAAGACATACAGAAAAGAGGATTCGAGGAAGAAGGCAAAGACACCTTCCATCGCCAGGGTTTGCCCGATCACGCTACCGCATTTTTCGGAAAAACGGGCCCAGTTCGTACCGAACTGAAACTCCATCGGAATTCCTGTCACCACGCCCATCACGAAAGTGACCGCAAATATCTTGAGCCAGAAACGGACCGCTTCGTTTGCTGTCTTGTTTCCGCGCAGGGCCATCGTCTTGAGCACGAAAATCATCAGTGCCAGCCCCATCGTCAACTGGGGGAACAGATAATGATAGGTGATCGTAAAGGCAAACTGAAAACGATGCGCATCGAGACTGGATTCCACGTCTATCTCCTTTCTGGACGCTTCATCTTACCGACAGACGGAATCCTGCACTAGCATCCACCCCTCACGATTCATCATCTTAAATCCGACTCCGACCGGCAAGTTCGTAATCGTTCGTTGCTAGCCCCTTTTAAGATCCAGGACGTAAGATCCAGGACGGGCGTGTCCGGAAGCGCGTCGATTGCATCTATCTCAACGACGTTTCCCTTCACCGAAAGGACTTTGCAATGGCTCATGGCGATCAGGTTCGGGCGAACGGGTGCATGGGTGGCAAAAACGCCCCGAAGTGGGTTGTCCTTGTTACCCCGCGGATGCACCTGGAGGATCGATCGCTCAGCGAGCGGCTACCGGCAAAGCCTCACCCTGAGTAGCCTGGGCCGTCTGAGCCGGCATGGGAATCGTCCGGACCCCGGCATCTGGCTTGCTGGCGAGCAGCTTCGTCAACTGGAAAGCATGGTACTTTTGCTCGGCCGCGGGACGCTTATCCTTGGAGGCATTGGCAACCCAAAGCCGCGTACTGGCCGGCGCGAACAGGGCGTTGTGCAAATTCGACGACATCGCCACGGGCCGGTCCATCAACCGCAGTGCCAGTTCCTGATCGAACTTGCCGAGCGACTGTTTCGTCCGCCTGGCCAGTTCTTCGTAACGATCACCGGCCGACATCAACACCGTACCGGGTACCGGATGGGGCAACTGCGGATGGGCCTCACCCGGCTGGACCAGATCGAGTTGTTTCCAGGTGGCCGCCATGCCCACGGCACGGTTCGACTTGCCGTCGGCGATCACATAGTAGTATTCGCACGTCCGTGGATTATCACGAAACAGGGCCACTGCCGCATCCAGGTCGCCCGCCGTCTCGAGGACCTCGCGGACCAGGTAGGCCATCGGCACGCCCTGCCAGTGCCCCAAACCACGTCCTCCCATTTCTCCTATCGAAACCTGGGCGGCATTCATGCCGGTCACCGAACCGATAAAACCGGAATACGTAACATTGACAAAAGGAATGCCCCCTTTCGGCTCGGCGACGATCAGCACGGCATGTTCCTGCAGGTGCCAATCGATGGCATAGTCAAGTACTCGGCCATGATAGAGCGTTCCATCCACGGTTGCCGACGGCAGCAGGGCAAACCCGCTACAGTGGAACATCTCGGGAATGAAATTCGCGGCATAGACATCTTCACGTTTCAATCCGGTAGCCGCCGCCAAACCGTCCATTTCCTCGAAGTACTTCTTCGGCACAAATTTCTTCTGGCCGGCAATGATCCCATCGATGGCATAGCGCGGACTGACCTTCAGGGGTCCAAGCTCAACTTTTTCCTTCCCGAGTACGTTGAGCAAATAGTCAAAATTTTGTCGGCAATCCTCCTTGAGAAGCGCGCCGTGCTGATAGCCCATTTCGTACGGCGTGCCCTTCAAATGGAGCACCTGATAACCGTCGATCCGCTCAAGCCAGCCAGCTCCACAACGGGCGATCGTTTTGGCCTGGGCGATCGACCCGATCGTGCCCAGGGCAAAAACAGTCAGGATCAGGATAAGGCGAGAAAGACTCCGTATTACAGCCAACATCGAAACTCTCCTTACGCAGTTCAAGATCGCTACGAAATACTCAGACTCTAACGTAAAGCGTAAACTCAGTACTTCCAAATTGTTACTCAGCCGGGACGCTGGACAGGGCGATAAGCCGCCCGGGAACCGGCGCATTTAGCAGCTGGCACTAAATTTTGATTATAACTCAGGATTTAACTCCAGGCAAACCAACCGGTCCTTGCCCTGCAAGTAAAGGAGCCCGTGCGATAGCACTGGGGCAACCCAGCAAGGGCGACGTAAGATTGGCTGTCCGTGGTCATCGCGCAATACGAATTCGGTGATCAAATCGTATTTATCGGGTGTCGGCCGCACCACGCGCAAAATCCCCTCCTCATGGATGACCAATAGCATGCCTGAGACTTTCAGAATCGATGCATGCTTAAAGCCGGTTTGCACCCACTTGACCTGGCCCGTCTTCCATTCCAGGCAGCGCAGGTCATTGGGTCCCTGGTAGCCACTGCAACCATAAAGATAGCCTTCGTGTAGAATCGGCGTACACCAATGAGCTTTCAACGACTTTTCTCTCCGCCGCGGGCTATCGGCCCAGGCAATGGAATACCCACCCGATTGGACGGTCAGCAACGCACTCCCAGGGCCATAAGCTTCGCTGATAAATATTTCGTTGCCGGTGATCACGGGTATCGCTGCGTTGACGCTTTCAAACTTTTTCGCCTTCCAGGGATAGCGAAAATCGACTTTACCCACGCCCGGATGAAACCCCATCAGGCCGTTCCGGGCAAACTGAAAACACCATGGTCGCCCCCCGATCGTGGCCACAATTGGACTACTGTAGCTGGCCAACTCGTCCGAGATCCGGTAACGCACCGCACCCGTAAACTTGTCGAAAGCGACGATGCCACTGCTGTTCCCCTGCACCTTCCCGGCCGCCGTGTAGAGGTCCGGTGGGCTGCCAGCCGGACTGCCGCCTACGTTGGCGATCAACAAATCGCCCCACACCAGTGGCGTGCTGCCGACCCCAAAAAAGTTTTTCACGACACCAAACACGGCCATCGTGTCGACCTTCCAGAGTCGCTGGCCATCGGTCACTCGAATCGCATGCAGCTCGCCTTC
>JAJRWS010000010.1 GCA_024276705.1 Planctomycetota bacterium
CTGAGCACTGGAAGCATTTACGAACGACCAACCCAATCGAAAGTACGTTCGCCACAGTGCGTCTACGGACCAAGAAGACCAAAGGCTGCGGCAGCCGGACGGCGTGCCTGACGATGGTCTACAAGCTCATGATGTCCGCCCAGAAGAAGTGGTGGCTACTCAACGGTTCTTCCCTTTTGCCCCAAGTCCTGCTAGGCATCAAGTTCATTGACAGAGTGAAAGAAACCAAGGATGCCGCCTGATTTTCCAAATTTCTCATCCACAGGTTCTTGCAATATCTCCACGTCTGCCGGCACGGGTATACCAATAGCCCTTGTGCCGACTCAGCTTGGCTGAGCGGGGCATGATAGAATCTCGCAAAATTGGTTGTGTGGAAAGCAAGTTGACGCTTGCAATCGACGGCTATTTCGCCGCCCACCATTCATTATCCAAACAGGGCAATGAAGCCGCGAAAATAAATTGAATGGTGGGTGGAATGGTGGGTAAAATATCCTGGAGAGGGGCGAGTTTCCCTAACTCCTTTCTCTCATTAAGCTTACAAAGTCGGGGCGAGAGGACACCGATTGAACAATTCCTGGCGGGTATTGATCAGGCATTTACTGCCCTTGAGGGACTGTTAGGCAAACTGCGAATCTAGAGTTAATCCCATAATACTTCGTGGACGAGCACGAGCGTTTATGATCATAGTGGTGACGATATTACGCTCGATGAGGTCGAACGCATCACGATCGGGAGCTAATCGCAAGAGTTCTTCCGACACGGCAAGTCTATCTCACGCGAACAACTCATTTCACTCAAACCAGCACGTCGAACAAATCAAACGTATTGCCATTGTAGGTCGACCAGATATCGAGATCGTCTTGGTCGACATCGCCATCGTCATCGCCGTCGGCGGAGAAGATACCGTCGGTCGAGCCATTCTGCTGCTGCCATATGAAAAAATCACTGCCGCTGACCGACCCATTGTCTGGGCTGCTAATCCCATCCCCCGAGTAGTCGCCAAGCAAATCGAAAACCGCATCAATCACGCCGGGAGTCCAAGTGACACTGGTCACGCCAGTCACGCCACGAATGATAAGGCTTTCTTTAATGTCGAGGTCACCGTAAGAAACGTCGGTATCAGTGACGTTGGTGCCTCGGTCCCTGGTCAGCACAAAATTCCAGGCTGGCAGCCAAACTTCGCTCGTCCCTGGAACATTGTTGGCCAGGTCGACTGCTTCGCGTAATGACAAGGATTCATTGTCGTCGGTGTGGTCAAAAGCATCCTCAACGGTGGTCACGACATAGTTGGGTGTCCCTAAATAATCATTGACTCCAGGGTAAGCATTGAAGAAATTGCCGTCATCGTTATCGTACAGGTTTCCACCGAGATTGCTGACGGCAACATTTCCGAAAACAAATACATTTGGAAATAGGAAGGCACTGTTCAAAGCGAAGAGCGAGTCACCAATCGTCATGCTCCCATCGAAGCCGCTCTGTGGCTCGGAATGGACCGCCGTTACCGCAAATGCTGAATTGGCTGTGAAGACCGTGCGTAATATGGTCGTATATCCTCCTAACGAGGTCACTCCCGCTCCAATCCCACTTGTACTGTAGTTGTTGACCACAGCACTGTCCGAAAAATTAAAAGTTGCCCCATCTTCGACTAGCACGCCTGCCCCTACCACGTAACTGGTAGAAGTATCGTTACTGCCTGTAAGTGTTACTTTCGACAAAGTAAAATCTGCAGCGGTCCCTTCCGCATGAAAAATGCGTCTTCCGCTGCTGTCTCCAGAGTAACTCGTTCCAAAACCCTCGATCACACTCAGTCCCGCACCGTCCCCCAAGATTGTGACATTGCCCGTGATATCCAAGTCATTGTAGCTGGCATCTCCAGCCTCAACTCCGTCCCGATCCAGCGTGTAACGTCCTGTAGGAAGAACAATCGTCGTCGGTTCTGTCGCAGCATTGGCAACTTGCACTGCTTCTCGCAGACTCATGTCGCCGATGCTGTAATCGGTGTCGAGTTCATCGTTCTCGTTGGAGACCAAAATCATGCCCGGTTCGATCGACATCCAGTCGGTGTAGTCGGTGTAGCCATCGATGTTGTCACGGTCGGTGTCGCCGGCGAGAATCGTGGCTCGAAAACGGAATTCGCCTCCTGCGATGCCGTCGCCACTGCTGCCCTGGGGAGCCGAACTGTCGTCCAACGACCACGGATTGTCCATTTCGCCATCGAGCAAGTCTCCGTCCTGATCACTCAACGGTGTGGTTAATCGGATCAGGTAGCGGCCATCTTCCAGCGTATTGGCAAATCGCCACGTCGCGGTCTGTGTACCTCCAGAGCCAGGAACGGGAGAACCACTGTAAGAAAAAGCGATGGCTTGGCCCGGGGAATTGCCATCGAGATTGATGACTTCAAGTGAGCCCAAGGAAGGCGGGCTGACATTCTCACTGAATTGGAGGCTAATCTTGTCGACGCCGCTAAGCGGCACGCTACGTAGCTGCTCGCCCGTCCCAAACATCGACGTAAAATTGTAAGGCGATTCCGTCGAGCCGAACTTACTAAAACCCATGTTGATAACAAACGGCGCCAAGTCCGGGATATTGGCAGGCGGCAGTAAAGACAATGCCTGAAGGCCTATAGATACGTCGTACCAAACACTACGACTATCAAAAAGCTGTTGCCAGAGCAGGATGTCGTCGCCGTCAACATCGCGGTCGCCATCAATATCACCCTGTTCGGGCGTTGCTGAAGTGGAAACGTAATTATTGAAAAGGATGGCCAAGTCGTCGCCGTTGACAATCTCGTCATCGTTGAAGTCGGCACCATTCAACGCGAGCAGCGGAAAATCTTCCCCAAAATTATCACTCCACACGACATTGATATCGTCGCCATCGAGGAGGCCGTTGCCATTGCCGTCGGAGTCAGGGTGTTTTGCCTGAGCAAGCAAAAAGTCGCGTCCATCGACATCGCGGTCGCCTTCGTAGTCACCTTGGAGGTAAGCAAAAAGGAAGCGGAAATTAACCTCTCCTGGAGAAACTGTCCCGTCGCCCACCTTAAAAGTACGACCAATGTCATCAAAAACGTTGTCAGGCGTATTGGCCAAGTTCCCCGGGTTATCGTCATTTTCCCAAACGGCATCGAGTCTTTTTGTCTCTGTTGCCAGATCAAAAATGTTTGAGGTATCCAGGTGAATTGCGTATTTGCCGTTGGGTAGCTGGTTACTAAATGTCCACGTCCCCACAAATTGGCCTTGGCTATTGGTGCCTGTAGAAAACACGTAGTCATCCGAGTCGAGGGTGAAGTTCTTCGCTTTAGCACCAGGAATCGGCACTGTGTATTTCAGCTCTAACGCACCTGCGGGGATCATCACAGCTTGACTAAACACAATCTCCAAAGTGTTCGCACCCTCGGTCGAAACAGACCGAAATTGCTTGCCCTGAGCCACCCGCGTACCCAAAGAGACCTCTGCAACATCGTCCCAATCATCAAGCGTGCCACGCTGATCAAGGAGGATGTCGGTTATGGTCGGTGGCAGTCCGGCGGTTGCTTGAAGTTCTACGGCACCGATGTCAACGGGACCTCGCGTCGGATCGGCATCGTTGTTGAAATCTTGTACGCGTGAAAAACCACGCTGATCGAGACTGAGCGGGTCAATAAAACTGGGATCGCCCGCATCCACCACAGCACTCGTCTCCATAGGCTGATGCGTCTTTGTACGTCCACCATTATTGGCCAGAGAAAATAGCCCAGGATTATCGGAGTGGATGTTGAAAAGAGGGTTATTCTCTGCGGGCAAGACGGCGGTTCCTCCTGAACCCAGCAGGTTGTACGACGAAACAAGATGTTCAACGGTACCGCTGACGTTGTTTGGCAAACTGCTCACATCGGTGTCCCTAGTATTATCCGAGACAATCGTGTTAGTAAGTATGGTGCTAATTCTTGAATCATCGAGGCTAAACAAACCGCCTCCTTCGGGCGAATTTCCGTCAGTGACGGTCACGCGATTATCCGTGATAGTCACATGATCCAAAAATGTCTCGGTTTCTCCAAAACCAAAGTCCTGATGATCAGATAAACCTGCCCATAGGCCTCCTCCGCGGCTGAGCGCCGAATTACCCGAGATCGTGGTATTTTCAATATTGGAAGTCAGCTTAGCAGCCGAATGAAGAGGTCTAGTCCCTACCCAGACGCCACCCCCGTCGCCACCTTCAACACGCGTACCTTCGTCTTGCACTACCCTGCCCGCATCGTTGCCCGAAACAGTGCTGGCAGACAAGAGGAAGTATCTGTCCATTTTGATGTGAAAATGGCCCAAAACCATCGAATCAACCCCAATTGTTCTTTGTCAGGATTACGCAGCAAACGCAAAGTGACACCAAAACTGGTCTTGACTCGTTAATTTAGGAAGAATGCCGCATCAAAA
>JAJRWS010000189.1 GCA_024276705.1 Planctomycetota bacterium
CAAAGATCGGTTCGATTATTGTCCAGTCCTTTCGAGTACGAGTACGAGTACCGGCTGGCGCCAGAGTACGAGTACGATTCAAGGCCTGAACTTTCAATCCATGGATGACCTTGAAAAACTCTCGCCGGACCGCACGAAGCCTATCAGGGTCGCACGGCCGGAGGCCGTGGATTTAGGGACGATTAACCGGCCGGGCCTTCCACGACCAGGCGAACATCCTCGAATTGCACTACATCGCCGGCTCGCAGTTGCCGTCGACGACGGGTCTCCGTACTACCGTTCACTTGCACCAGACCGTCCTGGATTATCAGCTTGGCCTGGCCACCGGTCCCAACCACACCTTGCGACTTGAGAAACTGATCGAGGCGAATCGTGGGGGATTCAGAAGATTCACTCATGCGTAGTCAACCTATACGGGTCTTAGTCAGTCCATCCTTGGATTTCACGTAGTCCAAGGCGAATCTCAGCTCTCAGCTCTCAGCTCTCCGCTCTCAGCTCTCAGCTCTCAGCTCTCTGCTCTCAGCTCTCTGCTCTCTGCATAGTGAATCGCCAACCAGACCGTCGGCTGATCGGGGGTTGTCCATTCGACACGATGGCGCCGGTGGGCGGGGATGTTGATAAAATCGCCGGCATGCATTTCCCGTAACGGACATTCATCCTCAAAGCGAAGTCGCGCCATGCCTTGGAGCACGACGACCCACTCGTGCCATGGTTGATCATACCAAAACGATTCGTTTTGAGCATGGCCATGAGAAACAATTCGTTCGATTCGTACTTCACGGGATGCAAGCAAGACCTCGATGAGTTCCTCAGGCATCCCGGACGGCACGTTAGCGAATAGATTGTTCATTGAGCTTCTGGTACTTCCTACTCGTAGGCGAAAAGTCACACAGTTTTTGGTTTGAGCCCCTTACCGTAATGCAGGCAAACCGTGAGTGGCCCGCTGGCGATTGACGGCAATCAATGCGTCGGGTTGCAGTTTGAGCAGCTTGACCAACTGCGATGGGGTTACCGCCAGTTGCCGAGCCGCGGCAGCTACATCCGCATCCATGCAATGGATCGCATCGAGCGCTTCGGCCAAGAGGGCCGGAAAATCGTCATGCCGTGGATTGACGCGAATCCGTCCGCCCTCACTGCGCTGAGCCCACAAGGCGCTCGGCACCGGCACCGCCTGCTCCCCCTCCTCTTGCCGCACCTCAAGCGCCAACCGTACCCGTAGCCGAAATATGGCTTCGTTACGATTTACTGCCTGGCTACGCCTCTCGTTCGCCTCAGCCCGCACCCCGGTCGGCTCATGCAAAATCACGATGGCCGTCTCCACCTTGTTGCGATGTTGCCCTCCCGGACCACCACGCCGCATCCGCCGCGACGAGCATTGGGCTAATAATTGTTTCACCGGTATCTGAGCAGGGTGCATGGAAAGATTGTAACCGTTGTAATCGTGAAAATGGTGATCTGCGGCACGGCGGTTTTGGGATGGATGGTCAAATCGTGCCTCAGCCCTACCTTGGTACGATTGAAAGAGGCCAATCTACCAGACCGGGCGCCCCAGTAAGCTATGCTTTTAGAGCCAAGTTCAGTACTTCAAAGTTACCACTCAGCCCTACATGGGACAGGCCGATAAGCCGCCCGGGCCCCGACGCTTTTACTGCGAGCGCGTCGTCCGGGTCGGCTTCATTGGCTCATTTTTGGAACTACTGAAGTTATGTTTCTCGCGGCCCCCTTGCCAAAGTGTCAGGCGAGTCGCATCACACCATTCTACCAAATACCATGCCAATTGCCGAGCGTTCGCAAGAGACCCCAATTATGCTGACCATTGCAGAAGAACAAATCCAGGCTGTTGATGCATTCCTTACCCGTCTGGACAAGCTTCACAGCATGCCCATGGTCGCGTTGCGGGTCATGGAACTCACCCAGGATCCAGAATTTGAAATGGCCGATGTGGCCGACTGCCTGGAACACGACCCGGCCCTGGCTGCTTCTGTATTACGGTTGGTGAATTCCTCTTATTATGGGTTGACTCAGCGAGTGACCAGCCTGCAGCATGCGATCGCTTATCTCGGTCGACGGTCGTTGCGGCTTACCGTGCTCAGCTTTGGCCTGGTAAAGACACTGGTCCATGGCGCTCCTGCTCAATTCCATCAGGCCTACTGGAAGCGATCCTTGACGATGGCAGCCGCGGCCCGCAAAATCACCCGCTTGACGGACATCCGCCAGGTTGACGCGGAAACGGCATTTTCCGCCGGTTTATTGGCCGATTTGGGAATGCTGGTGATGGCTCAACTTGAAACTGAAAAGTATGTCGACTTGTCCGAAGAGCCGGATCATATGATTCAGCTCATTGAACAAGAAAATAGAATCATGGGGTTCGACCACCGAACCGTTAGCCAACGCTTGTTAACGACGTGGAAATTACCCCCGGAACTGATCGAAGCGGTGGCCAACCATCATACTTATTTGCCAGCGGCTTCCCCCTTAAGTCAGGTATTGCTGGCCGCCAACTTGCTGGCGGAAGTCCTCTGGATGCCTGGCAGCCCGTACATGCAACCTTTGCAGTTAGTGCTGGGAAATCAGTTCGGAATGGATGTCGACGATCTGATCACACTTGCCGTGGAAAGCAAAGAAGCGGTCAATAAAAGCATGGAAATTTTCGATGTCCAACTGGAAGGCCAAATCGATCTTGAAGCGATCGAACAGCAAGCGCGCGAGCAGTACGAACTGGCAGCCCTCGACACGGCCGCTGACCTGGACTGCGTGGAAGCCTTTGCCGATACGCTGTGAGTCATGTACCACTCGCATAGCGGGTGGCTTGAGGAAGGCTCCTCAAAGGAGCCGAGAAGAAAATATCGTACTCGTACTCAGCAAAGCGGGGGTTTTCTTACGGGAATAATAGTGGCGGTGGGCAGTGGGTAGGAAAAAGGGGTCGTGTGACGCATAATAATACGCATTCCGCTATCCGCATTCCGCATTGAGTCCATTCCGCAATTCGCAATCCGCAATCCGAATTTCCTTTTCTCTTCCCGTTGCTTTCTGGCAGCTTCTCGCTATGTTTGGGGCATATTCTTACGCTTCCCTCCCCCTTGCTATTGCACCCTCTCTCCCGGGTTTACTCCGTCGCAGGAAAATTTTCATCATGCGTTACCCGCTACGACCAGGCTTGCTTGTGATTCTGCTCTGCGTGAGCATCGGTACAAGTACCCAGGGAACCGAACCCAAAACAATCGGTCAGATCATCCGCCTGGATCCGGCACTCGACCAACTACTGCCAGAGAACGCCGTCATTGAAGTTCTGGGCGACGGCTTTGCCTGGTCCGAAGGGCCGGTTTGGATTCCTTCGGGCCAGTACGCACTCTTCTCCGATATCCCTCGCAATCAGATCGTACAGTGGAAACCGGACTCGGGCATCAGCATCTTTCGCCAACGGGTCGGATACTCGGGCCCGCAACCCTTCACTGGCAAGGAACCTGGCACCAACGGCTTAGCCCTCGACCCGCAAGGCCACCTGGTCGCCTGCTGTCACGGGGACCGCTCGATCAAAAGGATGAATGAGAAGGGCGAATTCGAAGAGATCGTCTCCCGCTACCAGGGCAAACGCCTCAACAGTCCCAACGACCTGGTCTTTCATCCGGATGGCGCACTTTACTTCACCGATCCGCCCTATGGCTTACCCAAAGGCTATGACGACCCGGGGCGGGAACTCGACTGGTGCGGCGTCTATCGACTGCACGATGGCCACCTGACCCTGCTCACCCGTGAGCTGGAACGTCCCAATGGCATTGGCTTTTCGCCCGACTACAAGACACTCTACGTGGCTCAATCAAAATCCGAAGCCGCAATCTGGAAAGCTTACCCGGTGCGGAAAGATGGCACCTTGGACGCGGGCACGACGTTTTACGATGTTAGCGAATTCATGGGGAAACTGCCGGGCGCTCCCGATGGCATGGCCGTCGACGCCCATGGCAATCTCTGGGCGACCGGCCCGGGTGGAATCTACATCTTCAACCCGGAAGGCAAAGTCCTGGGCCGTATCGACACGGGCCAACGTACGGCCAACTGCACCTTTGGCGACGACGGCAGCACGCTATATATCACTGCGGACATGTTCTTCTGCCGAGTGAAAACGACCACGCGAGGGATCGGTTTTAGCGATTGGGAGTGAGTTAGGGACATACGATAAAACGATACAAACGCGTGGATTTCCAATTCACCATATATTGGCAGCCCATAAATGTACCCCGGAACTTCGAAACTAACTTATGTCGTGTTGGCCTGGGCCTGCGGTCTGCCTGCGGCGACCCTCATGGCCGAATTCCAGGGGGCGTCCTACGCAGGCAGTGACCTGTTTGCCGATACGTGGGTGGCTACTGACGGGCTGGGGCGAACGCTCCCGGGCCTGCGGGAATGTGGGCCGGTCAAACAAGGAAAATGGGTCGGTATCTTCTACTGGACCTGGCACACGGGTTTGCACCACGGAGCCGCGGGCCTGCCGGCTGACAACAGCAAATTGCTTGCCCTGGCCAAGGCTGGACGCGTCCCCTGGCCGAAAGGGAGTCAGACTCATTATTGGGGCGAACCGGAACTGGGCTACTACCGAATGACCGATCCCTTTGTGATCCGCAAACATGCCAGCATGCTGGTCGACGCGGGCATCGATGTGATTCTGTTCGACACCACCAACTCGCCTCACACATTCAAGCCACAGTACGAGGCCTTATGCCGCGAATACACCGCGATGCGTGCCGAAGGCGCGGCCACACCCTCGATCGGCTTCATCACGCCATTCTGGAATCCAAAGACGGTGGTGGAACGACTCTGGAACGATCTCTACCGGCCCCGGCGCTGGCAAACGTTATGGTTTCAGTGGGAAGGCAAACCGCTACTGCTGGCCGATCCTGCCGCCATCCGGGATCCACAAATCAAGGGTTTCTTTACCTTTCGCCGTCCCATGCCCGACTACTGGCTCGGTCCCAACGGCCCCGACCAGTGGAGCTGGCTGGAGGTCCATCCCCAGCATGTTTTCAAAAACTCACGCGGCGAGGCCGAACAGATGAGCGTGGGAGTTGCCCAGAATGCGCTGCCGAACACGCCTGGCCCCGCTCCGATGAGCGCCAAGAGGGGAGCGATGGGACGCAGTTGGCATCAGCAACACAAAGACCCCAGGCCGGGTGCGGTCGGCTGGGGGCTGAACTTCGATGAGCAATGGCAGCGGGCACTCGCGGTCGACCCCACTTTTATCTTTGTCACCGGCTGGAACGAATGGATTGCCGGCCGCTACAAAAAATGGTCGACTTACACCGACGCGGACTGCTACTACCCAGGCGGACTCTTTGTCGACCAGTATACCCAGGAGTACAGCCGAGACTGCGAACCGATGCGTGGCGGGCATGGCGACAATTACTATTATCAACTGGCCAGTTGGGTACGACGTTTCAAAGGTGTACGGCCCCGACCTACCGCCCGGGGCTCCAGCCAGATCACGATTGATGGTACCTTTGACGATTGGCTGGCAGTGGTCCCCGAGTTTAGCGACACCATCGGCGATTGTACGCATCGCGATCATCCCGGTTTTGGTAGTCTCCATTACCAGAACGACACGGGCCGTAACGACCTGGTACTCGGCAAGGCCGCGTTCGACAAGACGCACATCTATTTCTACATACAGACACGACAAAAAATAACGCCACCGACCGGCAAGCATTGGTTGCTATTGCTGATCGATTCCGATCAAAATCCCAAAACGGGCTGGCTGGGATACGACTTTCTGGTGAATGGCTCGCGAACCCATGACCCAATGACCAGCGAATCGCTAACGTCCGTCCAGGCCTGGCGCGATGAAAAATGGCGAGAGGTGGGCCAGGCAACCTATCGGGTCCATGGCAACGGCCTGGAGTTGGCCCTGCCGCGCCGGTTGGTTCGGCAAACCGGGAGACCCGCGTTTGATTTTCATTGGGCGGACAACGTCCAGAACCTGGAGAGCGCGGCCGAATTTGGCCTGAACGGCGACAGCGCGCCCAACCGCCGCTGGAACTACCGGTATGAGGTAAAGCGTTGAAGGAGCTCCAGCAAGAGACCTTGGGTGGCGATCATCCTTGTATTCAGTTAAAGTCGCAGCGTGCGTGTCGAGTACGAGTACCACAATACTGAGTACGAGTACGAAAACGCAGGAAACGCCCGAAGCCTGGTGGGTACTCACCTGCTGAGCTGGTGGTTTACGGACGTTAATTATCGACTGTCCCTATGTGTGGACATACTGAAACAACCGAGTGTTTGAACCACCTAGCGAGAAACGCATGAAAATAACCAAGGCGGTAATCACAGCCGCGGGCCCGCAACAGAGCCGACTACCTCTACAGCGATTTGTCGATCTGGATGGGTCCGAAAAATCGGCTCTCGAAATCATTATCGAAGAAGTGGTGGCTGCCCAAGTCGAGCAAATTGCGTTGGTGATCCGACCGGGTGACCAGGATCTGTTCGCCGAGGCGGCCGGCATCTACGAACCTCTCCTTACGTTTGTGGAGCAGCCTGCGGCCAGGGGATATGGCGAAGCCGTCTATCGAGCGGCGGACTTCGTGGGCGACCAGCCTTTCTTGCACCTGGTCGGCGACCATCTCTACATCAGCGGCGAAGCACGCCGCTGTGCCCAGCAGTTGGTCGAAGTGGCCCGGTCGGAAGAATGCGTGGTCTCTGCCGTGCAACCAACTCGTGAGAATCGACTATTCCAGTACGGAACGATCGGTGGTCGCCCGGTCGCGGCCCGAAAAGGCTTGTACGAAGTTGAAAACATCCTTGAGAAGCCAACCCCCACGGACGCGGAACAACATCTGTTGGTACCTGGCCAACGGGCGGGTCACTATTTGTGCCTGTTTGGCATGCATGTGTTCACACCCACGGTGATGGAGATCCTGCAAGGGCTCGTCGAAGCCGACGGCAATCAGCCCGTATTACTGACGCCCGCGCTTGCTCAAGTGTCGAACCGCGAAAGGTATCTCGCCACGGAACTGCGAGGTACGCGATACAACATCGGAGTCAAATATGGGGTGCTGATCACCCAGCTCGCGCTCGCACTCAATGGAGACGAACGGGAGGAAATCCTGGCCCAACTCGTTGAGTTCCTGGCAAACCGCGAAGCAACCGGATAGTACGGTGTTTCGGTAATTCGGTGTTTCGGTAAAACTGAAACACTGAAACACCGAAACACCGAAACACCGAAACACCGAAACATGGCATCCGACCTCCTTGCCACCATCCTTAGCGATGACCCGAAGATCCGAAACCGATCGCTCGATGGCCTCTGCCGCAACCTTTCGGCAACGGAGCTCCTCGCCGCCTGCGCCCAGCTCGATCGGTTTCGACGAACCAGCGACAACCTCTACCAGCGAGTTCGGGCCCTGTTCTTCTTGAGTGGCATCTACCGGTTCCACTTGCCGCCCAAACTACCGCCTGCCGCATTCGGGCTGATTCCCTTTAGTGGCTACGAACATACCCTCAACCGCCGGTTCGGTGAAGCGATCGATGTGTTCCTGGCAACCGTCGAGCGGCAAGGGATTAGCGACACGCTGGCAAGTGCCCTGGCTGCCGTCTACCACGAGCTCGGTTTTCAAACTTTGGCCAACCAGGTCCGCAGGAGCGTCCGCTCGGTACACGGGAACCAATGGATGTTCCGGGTCGGACACCCGATGGACAATCCACTGCGCATTTGCCGCGAACTGCTCCGCCAGGACGAACCAGAGGGCATCTATCCCATCCTGCGCGAGCGGACTCCCGTCCGCATGGATCTTTCGCACAGTGGCTGGAGCGATATATTCTTTCTTGGCATGGACTATCCGGACGGAGCACGCGTACTCAACGTCTCCATCGATCTAGGCGTACAGGGTCGAGACTCCGCGCCGCAGCCACCCATCGAAGTCTCTCTACGGGTAATTGACGAGCCTATCCTCAGGCTTGTGAGCGTCGATCTCAAGGCCAAAGCGGATGTTCGCAGCCTCGGTGAAGTCTTTGATTTCGCCTGCGACTACCTGGGGCTCTTGAAAGCAGCCGTGATCGCCGCCGGACTCGTCCCCCCGGGTCTGGAAGCATCGGGACAAGAGCTGAGCGACTTGCTGGCACGCCTGGTGGGGCCCGGACTTGGCCTGGAAATTGTCAGCAAGGTCAACAACATTCCCAAAGGATCGCGGCTGGCCGTCTCAACCAATCTGCTCGCGGCCATCATTACACTCTGCATGCGGGCGACCGGTCAGGTCTCGTCGCTGACCGGAGGGTTGCAGGAATCGGAGCGACGTATCGTGGCTGCTCGGGCCATCCTTGGGGAATGGCTGGGCGGTTCCGGCGGCGGCTGGCAAGATTCTGGAGGCGTCTGGCCAGGCATCAAGATGATCGAAGGGCAACCGGCCCAACCGGACGACCCCGAGTACGGTATCAGCCGAGGTCGGCTCCTGCCCAAACACTGGGTTTACGATACAAATACGGTCAGTATGGCAACCCGGCAGCAGCTCCAAGACTCCACCGTCCTGGTCCACGGTGGCATGGCCCAGGACGTTGGCCCGATCCTGCAGATGGTCACCGAAAAGTATCTGCTGCGCAGCGAGCCGGAATGGAAAGGGCGGCAACAGGCGATTCAAATCTTGCGGCAGATCGAACAGGCTCTGGCCCAGGGCGAGATCCGGCAACTGGCCAACCTGACAACCAAGAACTTCTTCGGTCCCCTGCAGACCATCATCCCCTGGGCTTCCAACCACTACACGCAAACACTGATTGATCGATGCCGGGAGCGATTTGGCGATGCGTTCTACGGATTCCTGATGCTGGGTGGCATGTCGGGAGGCGGCATGGGATTCCTCTTCGACCCAAAACGCAAGCCGGAAGCCCTGCAATACCTGGGGGAACTGATGTCCTCGACCAAGAAAGAGCTGGAAGCCGCCCTGCCCTTCGCCATGGAACCGGTCGTCTATGATTTTTCCATCAACAACCATGGAACTCAAGCCCAACTCTGCCGCCATGACGAAGCGCTGATGCCGATCGGCTACTACGTGCTCGTGGCCCGCGAATGGTTTCACAAAGATTCCCAGCAATTGACCCGGGCCGAACGAGTCGAAGCGAGCCGGCTTGCGCGTGAATGCCGCGCCGGCGGCCAGCTTGCCGGAAGTGCCGAATTCCTGCTAGGCGGTCTGCTGCCGCAACCGCCCCAAGAAGACCAAGGCGCCACAACTCTGGCCGAAACCCTGCAAGAGAACGGTTTCGATTCGAAACTGCATGAGCAGATCCGATCCGACCTGCGCGATGGGCGAATCGGCCTGGCCCAGAATCGCCTGCCCGCAAACGTGGAAATCGAGGACGTCCAGCCAGGCGACGTTCGCTCGACCATCGACGGTGCAGGGCGCGAATGCCGGGCGCTGGGCCAAGAGGCGCTCGCGGCGGGAGAGGTTGCCGTCCTGACCCTGGCGGCCGGGGCCGGAAGCCGCTGGACCCACGGGGCGGGTGTGGTCAAGGCACTCCACCCTTTTCATCGGTTCCAGGGAAAATATCGTAACTTTCTCGAGGTCCACCTGGCTAAGAGCCGCCGCGTTTCGGCGGCTTGCGGCACAACCATTCCCCACATCTTCACCACCAGCTACCTGACGCATTCGCCCATCGCGCGAGCCCTCGAGCAGCACAACAACTACGCCTGTCGCGGTCCGGTCGTTCTCTCACGCGGTCAATCGGTCGGGTTACGGACGATTCCCCATGTCCGTGATCTGCGTTTTGCCTGGGAAGAAATGCCCCAGCAAATTCTCGATGAGCAGGCCCAGAAAGTCCGTGAGAGCTTGCATGCCGCCCTGATCGAATGGGCGGAAAAGGCAGGCTGCGGCAGCGACTACACCGACAACCTGCCACTCCAATGCATGCATCCGGTCGGACACTGGTTTGAAGTATCCAATCTGCTTCGCAACCAGACCTTGCGAAACCTCCTGGAAGAACGGCCTCAACTGAAATACCTGATGCTCCACAACATTGACACTCTCGGCGCGGATGTCGACGCCGAATTGCTCGGTTTGCATATCGGCCAAGAGGCTGATCTCACCTTCGAGGTAATCGGCCGCCGGATGGAAGATCGGGGTGGAGGCCTGGCCCGCGTGGACGGCAAGGTCCGGCTTTTGGAAAGCCTCGCCATCCCCCGCGAAGAGGACGAATTTCGCCTCACCTACTACAACACCATGACCACCTGGATCACGATCAGCCGGCTCTTGGAAATCTTCGGCCTCACCCGCAACGACCTCGAGGATTCAGCAAAGGTCGACACGGCGGTCCGCAATATGAGCCGCCGGATGCCAACCTACGTCACGCTTAAGGACGTCAAGAAACGCTGGGGCCATGGCCAGGAAGATGTCTTCCCCGTATCCCAATTCGAAAAGCTCTGGGGCGACATGTCGGCCCTGGCCGAAGTCAACAGCCAGTTCGTCGTGGTCCCCCGATTGCGCGGACAGCAACTCAAGGAGCCCGCCCAGTTGGACGGATGGTACCAAGATGGATCGGAGGAATACGTGGACCGGTTGTGCGCGTGGGAGTGATAGCGTCTTAGTACATCCGCTGCCGAAACAGCCATGCGGCCAGGGCCAGGGTAACCAGGCCAATCCCGGCCAGGGGCCACATTTGGTTGACCAACAGGGCAAAAGGCGCGTCTTGTAGAAACACACTCCGTAAAATAACAATGAAATAACGCATCGGATTCAAGAGTGTCAGCTTTTGGATGAGTGGCGGCATATTGGCGATCGGCGTGGAAAAACCGGACAGGATGATCGCGGGGACCAGGAATAAAAACGCGCCCAGGAGCCCTTGCTGTTGAGTGAGCGAAAGCGAGGAGATCATCAGCCCCACGCCAATGGCAGAGAGCAAGAACAACAGCACCCCCAGATAAAGCGTGGCCACATTGCCTTGCAGCGGGACCTGGAACCAGTAGACAGTCGCCAGGATGATCAGGGTCGCTTCCAATGTGCCGATGATGAAACCAGGGATCGCCTTGCCAATCAAGATTTCCCACGGATGGTAAGGGGTGACCAGAAGTTGGTCGAAGGTGCCCTGTTCCCGTTCCCTGGCAACCGACAAGGCGGTGACCAGCATCGTGACCACCAACGTTAGCAAACCCACGATCCCGGGAACGATGAACCAGCGACTTTGTAAATTCGGATTGAACCAGGAGCGGACTTCCAGCCGCGCCGGCGGCTCCGGGAGCCCGTGTTGGCGAGCCCACTGGGCATTGAATTTTTTTAGAATCGTCTGGGCGTAACCGAGCGTGATCAGGGCCGTGTTGGAATTGCGGCCGTCAAGAATGACTTGCAATCGGGCCGGCGTTCCCTGGCTCAACGATCGCTCAAACCGGGGACCAACGTGCAAAACCAAAAGTGCCACCTGGCCCTCGAGCAAAGGGCCAATTTCTCCAGCCTGAGCTATCGTGGCCACCTGCTGGAAATTGGGCGAACCGGTGAAATGGGCGATCAGATCCCGCGAAGCTTCTCCCGGAGACTCGTTGTACACACCGATCGGTACCTCGGTGACATCGTACGTGGCCGCGTAGCCAAAAACAATCAACTGGATCAATGGCGGACCGATGATCACGAACCGGCTGCGTGGATCCTTCAGTAGGACCTGAAATTCTTTGACGATCAACGCGAGAAGTCGTGCCATGAAGCCAGCGGTCTGTTAATCCAATTGCTTGCGGGAAAGCCAACGCGTCATTCCCAGAAAAAATGCGGCCATCACCGCCAGCGCCAGCGCATTGGGAAGGATGACCGACCAGACATCTCCTGCCAGAAAGTTGGTCTTGAGCAGCGAAACATAATAGCGAGCGGGAATGATGTGGGTAAGCCACTGGATGGGGCGTGGCATGCTGCCGATGTCGAAGATGAATCCCGACAAAATGAATGCGGGCAGGAAAGTTGTGATGATCGCCACCTGTCCAGCCACGAATTGCACCCGGGCAAGCGTCGAAATCAACAGGCCCATGCCCAATGCCGTCAGCAGGAACAAAGTGGATGCCAGGACCAATACCATGAGCGAGCCGCGCAGAGGCACACCAAAAAGCCAGACGCTCATGCTGACCGAAATCGCCAGACCGCCCATGCCGAGCAGGAAATAAGGAATGATTTTTCCCAGCAAGATTTCATTCATCGAAACGGGTGTCACCAGCAGCCCTTCCATCGTGCCTCGTTCCCATTCACGAGCCATCAGCAGGGCCGTGAGCAAAGCTCCGATCAGCGTCATCACCACTGCGATGACACCGGGCACCAGAAAATTGCGGCTGAGCACGTTACTGTTGAACCAGACCCGAGACTGCATAACGACCGCGATCGACGGGGCCGCCCCGACATGGCTCGAGGAGTGCTCCAACCACTTGCCATAGGCGCTTTCAATATAACCGGTCACGATGCGGGCCGAATTCGCATCGACCCCGTTGACGATCAACTGGATCGACGCCCCTTCGGGACGCCGCAGCTTTTCTGAAAAATCCTCGCGTAAATGGACAATGGCATCGACGCGCCGCTCCATGATCGCCTGGCGGGCTTCCGGCAACCCGTGCATTGTGATGGGGGCCAGATAAGGCGAATAGGCGAATTCCGCGCATAGACGCATTGTGTCGGAAGTCGGATGATCCACCACCAAGGCAATCGGCACATGCTGGGAGTCGAGCGACACGCCGTAACCAAACAGCAACAACAACACCACCGGCAACACCAAGGCGATCGCCAGTGCGCTGGGGTCGCGCAGAACCTGAAGAAATTCCTTGCGTACCAAACCGCGCAGCCGCATCGGCCAGCCACCTCGATCTTCGTCAGGAGCGTACAGACCACGGCCGCGCATCATGTCTTGCCCACCCTTCTCGTATTGAGCAATTCGATGAAGGCATCTTCCATCGTCGGCGTGGGTTTCTCAACCGTTTTCATTTTCTGTTTGATGGCTTCGGGTGTATCCAGGGCCAAAATATCCCCCGCGGCCATGATGGCCACGCGATCGCAGTTTTCCGCTTCTTCCATGTAATGGGTCGTAACCAGCACGGTGACACCTTGGTTGGCCAGGTCGCCTGTCCGACGCCAGAACTCTCGGCGGGCCAAAGGATCGACGCCCGAGGTGGGTTCGTCCAAAAACAATATTTCCGGCTCATGCATCAGCGCACAAGCAAACGAGAGCCGCTGCTTGAAACCCAGAGGCAGACTGCCACTGGCAACGGCCGCGACTTCCTCAAGCTCGAATTGCCGGAGCGCCCAGCCAATGCGTTCCTCTCGAGCCGCTCCGCGCAATCGGTAGGCACAGCTAAAGAAACGCAAGTTGTCGACCACGCTGAGTGCCCCATAGAGGGAAAATTTTTGGGCCATGTAGCCGATCCGCTGGCGAGCGCGAGCCGCGGTCCGCCGAACATCAACCCCCGCCACGAACAATTTCCCCGCACTGGCGGGAAGCAAGCCGCAGAGCATGCGGAACGTGGTGGTTTTGCCCGCTCCATTGGCCCCCAAGAGACCAAAAATTTCGCCCCGCTGGACATCGAAGGTGACCCCTTTGACGGCATAGAAATCACCAAATCGTCGTTTTACGCCTTCCACCTGGATAACCTGGGAGGTTTGCGGGCTGCCCGTTGCCGGACAGCTGTTCGCGGCGTGCAATCCTGTATCCCGAGTGGGCAAACGCGGCGCTGCCGGTTTGCCATCCGCAGAAGCCTGCGGGCGATCTTGTTGTCGGCTACCCAGCAACATAACGAACGCATCTTCAAAGCGGGGCGGCACCGACTCCAACGCCACCTGGTCCTGGTCGGCAAACAACCCGTGGCACGGGTTCTCGGTCTTCTCGTACGTTACGACCCGTACGCTTTCGCCTTGGACGACCGCATCGGCCACCTGCGCGCATGCATCCAGGCGGGCCTGGATATCGCGCTGCGGCATGCCGCGGACCCGGATTTTGAAAGTCTTGTCCCGCAAGGGAGCGCAAAAACTCTCCGGAGTCCCTTGCCGAAGAAGTTTTCCACCATCGAGAACGATGAGCCAGTCGCATCGTTCGGCCTCGTCCAAATAACCGGTGCTGACCAGCACCGTCGTGTGCCGATCCCGCACGTACCGATCGATGATCTGCCAAAGTTCGCGGCGCGACACGGGATCGACTCCCACGGTCGGCTCATCCAGGAGCAGCAGCGCCGGCGGCTGAACCAGCACACACGCCAACCCCAGTTTTTGTTTCATGCCACCCGAGAGTTTGCCGGCGAGACGATTGGGAAACGGCGCCAGACCGGTCATTTCCATCAACTCTCGATAACGGTCCGTCCGCACGGCACGGGAAACTCCCTGCAGATCGGCGTAAAGATCGAGATTCTCACGCACGGTCAGATCCTCGTAAAGGCCAAACCGCTGCGGCATGTAACCGACCCGTGCCTGCACGGCCAGCGCTTCGGTCGCAACATCCCTGTCAAGTACGCGAACCGTTCCCACATCGGGCGTGTAAAGGCCAGCCAGGATTCGCAACGATGTTGTCTTCCCCGCCCCGTCGGGGCCGATCAGGCCGGTCACTCGTCCGGTTTCGATACTGGCCGTGAAGCGGCTCAACGCACGGACGATTTGCTTGCCTTGCGCAAAGGTCTTGGTGACGTGCTGGAAAGTCGCAATGGGTTGAAGAGGAGTGGCTTCCATGGCAGGACTACGGCCTGGCTGCAGCGGCCGGCAGTGAGGTCTCCTGAGTGGTGCTCCGCCCGGCCGATGCTGCAACGCCATTTTCAGCGGTGTCGCGCGCCACTGGCCGTTTTGGGGGTGAACCGGATTCTTTCTTGGATTCGGCAAGCTGGGCCAGATCGATTCGGACGGTTGCCGGCATGCCCAACCGTAGCTCGTTTTGTGGATTCTTGGCAAAGACCCGTACCTGATAAACCAACTTCGTGCGCAGCTCGCTGGTCTCCACCGGTTTGGGGGTGAATTCGGCGGTGGGTGAAATAAAACCGACCCGGCCCTCATATTTTTTCGTTGGAAAACTATCGGTTTCGATCGTCGCGACCATCCCAGCATGAATTTTTCCCAAGTCCGGCTCGGCAACATACGCCCGAACCCACACCGGATCGATCAGGGCCGCCGTGAAGACCGTTTTTTGGGGGGTCGCCATGTCGCCCACCTCCAGAACACGATCCTGAATGATGGCCGGACTGGGAGCGAACAGTTGGGCATTACGCAGATCGTGTTTGGCCAAATTCAGTTCGGCCGCATACCGCCCGAGCATCGCCTTGGCCGCGGCGATGTCTTCCTTGCGCGGTCCCGCGACTGCCAGGTCGAACGTCGCCTGCCGAGCTTTCGCTCGGGCACGAGCCGCCTCGGCGGCCGCGCTGGCGTCATCTAAATCTTGCTGGGTCGCCGCCTTGGTGGGAATCAGTTTCTCAATACGCCGCAGCGTCTGGCCCCGATCGCGAACATCGGCCTGGGCCGCTTCCCAATCCGCCCGGGCCTTGTGGATTTCTTCGGGCCTCGAACCGGCCTCGAGACGGGCCACAACCTGACGCTGCGATTCCAACAGGGCCTGGGCCCGGGCAACCGCGTATTCGTAACGTTTGGCATCGAGCCGGGCCAGCAATTGCCCTGGCACAATCCGGTCGCCTTCTTCGACCAATAGTTCCGCAATCCGCTCGCTGCCGTCGAAGGCCAGTTCTACCTGGCGGAGATCGACATTGCCATACAGTACAAGTTCGTCTGTTTTGGACCGTTCGCGTAGCGAATATTGATACCACGCAAAGAGGGCACCGCCGAGCAGGCCCATGCACACCATCACGCCCAGGAATCGCTTCATGAGTACCCTTCCGAGAGTTCGTCTCTGATTTTCAGCGAGATCTGTACCTTCAGGACTTCTGGTAAGGCCAGCGTTCACCGGCATGGTAATTCAGACATCCTACTGGAAGCACCCGCCTTGAGAAAGTCTCGACCCTTTCATCACAGTGTCCTTCAAGCGACCAGACAGCCAATGTAGCCAGTCCCTTGTCTCGAGTCCCTTGTCTCGAGTCCCTTGTCTCGAGTCTCTGTAATCGTTCACAGGCCGTAGATTCGGTGCTACGTTAATGGCATATCCAAAGGCA
>JAJRWS010000190.1 GCA_024276705.1 Planctomycetota bacterium
ATTCTTCTCCCAGCTCCAAGGCCACTTCCCGGCTTACAGACAACAGCAGGAGCGACACCGAGAAAGACGGTACAGAGAAGCGAGGCAATACCTGGCGAACTGCCACAAGCTGGCCACCCCCGGCCAAAATGTTCCCTTTCTACCTGACGCCGCACGGAGCTCTGCAGGCGATCTTGACGCCCGATTCGGGCAAGTTTACCTATCGTTACGATCCGAGTCAGCCCGTGCCGACTCACGGGGGGCCCAACTTGCTGATTCCCGCGGGCAGCTACGACCAGCGTGAGATCGAACAGCGTGATGATGTACTGGTCTTCAGCAGCGAACCGTTGACTCGGTCATTGGAAGTGACCGGTCGCATCCATGCCCACCTGATTGTGGCCACCAGCGCGGCCGATACCGATTTCACCGCCAAGCTCACCGACGTCTACCCCGATGGCCGCAGCATGTTGCTGGCCGACGGGATCTGCCGCCTGAGTCTTCGCGATCGACTGGATCGGCCCAGCGAAGTGACGCCCGACAAGACCTATCGCATCGATATCGACCTCTGGTCGACCAGCTATGTCTTCTGCCGGGGCCATCGGATTCGGCTGGCCATCAGCAGCAGCAACAGTCCGCGTCTTGAGCCGCATTCGAATCGACTCGCCGGAGACGAAGGGCCACCGATCGTGGCAACACAAACCCTGATCGTTGGCGGTGAACAGGCCTCTTGTCTGCAATTGCCCGTGGTTGAGTAAGTTCCGTAGTTCAAGGTTAGCGGATGAAGCCGACTCGACTAGCATCACCTCGGTTTGCAGCCTCTTGCTCGGGCGGCTTGTCTGCCCGACATCTCTTGGGGTACCGACCGACTGAAATCTGTTTCATTCTCCTGCAGTCTACTTACTACTCTCTTCTTTCCCGATACCCGACCCCTGACCCCTGACCTCTGACCTCTGACCTCTGACCTCTGACCCCTTTTTAGCTGTGGCCCTGCCGCGTCAGGAGACCAAATGCTCACCCCCTTCCCTTGGAATGATTTCCGCAAAATTCGCCTGAGTGCCGACAATCCGGGCCACTGCAGCTCGGCCGAAGTGCTGAGCTGTCTGGATCAGTTACGCTCCATCTGCCCAGCGGGGATGGCCGTGCGAGAACTGGGACGATCGGTCGAAGGACGCCCTATTTCGATGGTCACGATTGGTCAGGGGCCTCGCGGCGTATTGCTGTGGTCGCAGATGCATGGCGACGAATCGACCCATACGCATGTATTGCTCGATCTCTTGAGTCTCTTGCTGCAGTCGCCCGAACATCCTCACGCCCGGGCCATTTTGGCCGGCTGTACGTTGTCGATCATTCCGCTGCTCAATCCAGATGGGGCCGAGCGCCAGTCACGTCACAATGCCCAGGATATTGATATCAATCGGGACGCGCGGCATTTGCAAACTCCTGAAGGACGTATCTTGAAGGGATCGGTGGAACGATTGCGTCCCGATTTTGCTTTCAATCTGCACAACCAGAATGCACGCACCACCGTGGGGCCCGAGCATCGCCCGGCTGCCGTCTCGCTCCTGGTCCCACCAGTCGATTCGCTGGGCACCGAAACCGACAACATGCGGCGGGCTAAAAGAGTGGCGAGCTCGCTTTGCCAGGCCATTGCGCCCCACAGTCAGGGCATGATCTCTCGCTACGATGCGGACTTCATGCCTCGCAGTTTCGGCGAGGCGATACAGGCCAGCGGTACTGCGACCCTGTTGATCGAGGCGGGAGGCTGGCTGGAAGATGAATCGATCACCCTGGAGCAACTGCACTTTGTCGGGCTGGTCTCCGCCTTGGGAGCAATTGCCGTTGATGCGCTGGGCCAGGCCGATCCCGACGTTTATGACCGGTTGCCCCGTTCCAACGAGCACCGGCGGTTCGATTTGCTGATCCGTGGGGCAACCCTCGAGAATGGTTTGGGGCACGAGCCGTTCGTGGCTGATGTGGGGATCAACCATCTTCCGGCTATGCCGCATAGGGCGCCGATTGCCGATCTGGGGGATCTGAGCCTGACGACGGGTAGCCAGGTGGTCGAGGGTGAGGGGTTGATCTGCCGGCCAGGGCGGATGTGGATCGACTGGCAGATCAATCCGCGGTCTCTCCCTTCGCTCGGGCAGTGCCAGGAATGGCTCGCCCGTGGGGTGACCTCGCTGGTGGGAGTGGCCGATCTGACCGATGTGGCCCAGGTAGAGCGGCTCATCGAATTGGAGTCTTTATTGGAATTGCCGATTCATCTGGGGTTTGTCGGCTCGTGTACTGGTCGTGTCGAGCTGGATGAGGCGGAGGTACGCGAGCATCTGCTGCGGGCTATCGCCGCGGGTTTACTGGGGTTACTGACCGAATCGCCGCGGGCCGATGCCCGCCGCTATGCCGAATGGTTCCAGGTGCCGTTGCTTGATACAACCCATCAGAAAGAAGACTTGCTGGCGGAAATTCTTCCTGGGCAGGGAAAGATCCAGCGCGGAGCGGAAGCCGATTTGCTGTTGGTGGAGCCCACGGCCGGCTTGCGACTGGCGATCGTGGGGGGTAAGGTTGTTTTCGATCGTGGGAAGCTAACGGGCCAGAAAGTGGGTCGTCTGCTCCAACGCGGAAAACATTAAGGGGTGGCCCATAAATGGCTGTTTGTTTTTCACGCGATATTGTTTGGAACTGCATGAAAATAGACATGACAAAGTACACGTCATCCTGAAGGAGCCTAATCGCAAAGCGGTTGAACTACCGCTATTTTTACAAGCCCGTTTGTGTCCCCGTCATCCCTCTGTCACTCCTGTCATCCTGAACCGAGTAGCACGAGGAGAAGGATCTCCCATGGGCCGCATAGATTCTTTGGCCACCGCAATTGACCGCCTGCCCTATCGCCGAGTCACCCATGCTCAATAAAATATGGTTCTGGTTGTTGCTGGTCGGCATTCTTTACGGGTTCGGCAAGTCGGCCGTGCAAAGTTGGCGTTTGGAGCCAGAAGCCGTCAAGTCGGGCGCCGCGGAAGTGAAACAGCCGGACAAGGAACCCGCTGGCGAAGAGCCCGTGGCGGCTGGCGCACGAGAAGAACGTTCCGGTGAGAAAATCGCCCGCGAGATGGGCCCACTGCAGGCCACCGGCAAGGCGATGACCGATGCGGCGTTGAATGCGGCCACGTTGTCCGTTGAACTTTGTATCGGCTTGATCGGAGTGATGGCCCTTTGGCTGGGAATGCTCAACATTGCCCGCGAGGCCGGATTGGTCGATGCCTTGGCGCGATGGTTGCAACCTCTGATGCGTTGGCTGTTTCCCGAGGTACCCGACGGGCATCCGGCCCAGGGGGCCATGCTGATGAACATCGCGGCCAATATGTTGGGCCTGGACAATGCGGCCACGCCGTTCGGACTCAAGGCGATGCGCGAATTGCAAACGCTCAATCCGACTCGGGATACGGCCACCAATGCCATGGCCACGTTTCTGGCCATCAATACCAGCAACGTGACCTTGGTACCGATTTCGATCATTGGCTTGCGAGTGGCGGCCGGCAGCACGAATGCGGCCGAACCGTTGGCCGGCATGCTGTTGACCACCTCGATCACCACGGTGGTGGCGATCGTTGCGGTAAGGACGCTGTCCCGTTGGCCCCGCTATGCCATGCCGGTGCCGGCGGAAGCAGATGCGCCGGTCGTGATGCCCGGTCAAAGGTCCGATCCCGATGCCCCGCTTCCCGCCAGCGAAGATCCCTCCACCCCACGGTAGCCCGTTATGGAAACGTTTCGACTCGCCATGGATACCTTCAGCCAGTGGACCATCCCGCTGGTGATTCTGGTGATCATTCTATGGGCCGCCGCCAAGCGAGTGCCAATGTACGAATCGTTTGTCACCGGTGCCAAGGAAGGATTTGACGTCGCGGTGATGATCATTCCCTACCTGGTGGCCATCCTGTTCGTGATCAAAGTCTTTACCGCCAGCGGCCTGTTCGACGACATGAAACTGGCAGGCGTCTGGATGCTCACGCAGGTTGGCCTGGAAAAATATGCCGAGTCATTGGACCTGCTGCCGCTTGCCCTGACGCGACCGTTGAGCGGAGGGGGCGCGCGGGGCATCCTCGCCGACCTGTTCGACACCCATGGTCCCGACAGTTTTCTCGGCAAGACCGGTTCCCTGCTGATGGGCAGTACCGAAACGACGTTCTACGTGTTGTCGGTTTATTTTGGGGCGGTACAAATCAAGAAAGTTCGCCACACCTTGCCGGCGTGCTTGATTGCCGACGTCTCGGGGATCTTCGCCGCGATCGTGCTGGGGTATTTTTTGTTTGGCGGGTGAAGACAATGGAATGATGGAATGATGGAATGATGGAACCAATTTTTCCTCCAGCCTTGAAACCGGGCGATACGATTGCCCTGGTAGCCCCTTCTGGCGTGCTTAAGCGGCGACGGATCGAGCGGGCGATCGAGCGGATCGAGTTGGCCGGATTCCGCATTAAAACTTACGGCGATATTTACCGGGCTCGTGGCTACCTGGCGGGAGACGACACCACGCGGGCCGCTGAATTGATGGCCGCCTTCACCGATCCGGCCGTCCAAGCGATCTTTCCGGCCCGTGGCGGCTATGGCATTACGCGTCTGCTCGATCGGCTCGACTACGATGCAATCCGCAAGCAGCCAAAAATTGTGACCGGATTCAGTGATATTACGGCCCTGCACCTGGCCCTCCAGCGTCATTGCCGATGGGTCACTTTCCACAGCCCCAACCCGATGGATGGCTTCGGCACGATCGATGGCCTGGAAGGGTTGGCCGAGCGATTTTTTTGGCGTGCGTTGCGGGCCGAGCACTACCGGGACGACCTGAGGAAGGACGACTTGGGACAGGACGACTTGGGACAGGACGACTTGGGACAGGCGCGGAAAGGCGACTTGGGAGGCGACTTGGGACAGGCGCGCAAACCGGGTTATGTGCTGATCGACCCGCATGGGTCGGTCTCCTTGGACCGGGTCCGGCCAGGCCAGGCCGAGGGTCGCATTACCGGTGGGAACCTGGCCCTGGTTGCCGCCACGCTAGGGACTCCCTACGAAATTGAAACGACCGGTCGCCTCCTGTTTCTTGAAGATATCGGCGAGCAGCCTCACCGCATCGATCGCTACCTGTCGCAGTTGCGTCTGGCTGGTAAGTTGGACGTGGCGGCTGGAATCATCCTGGGCTATTTTACCGACTGCCAGCCGACCAAAGAGAAGGCGAGTCTGTCTCTTGAGGAAGTTCTGGCGGATTACCTGGAGCCTCTCAACATCCCGGTAGTCCGCAACTTCCCGGCTGGTCACGAGGTGCCCAACGTGACCTTGCCGCTCGGCGTGCGTGCCCGGCTCGATGCC
>JAJRWS010000191.1 GCA_024276705.1 Planctomycetota bacterium
ACTATTCGGTCAGCGCGGGAGGCGGCAAGGTCTACCTGGCCGTCTGGGGCAGCGGGGTGTTGGAATTCGACACGGCGACCGAACGCTGGCGCGACTATCTCGACCCAGACCGGGAAATGGAGATCGACCTCTACCGGGACGACGGCCTTGTGCATGTCATCACCACCGCCACAAATGTCGTGGAAAATATTCTATGGGTTTCAACCTACTTTGGTATGTCCCGTTACGATGGCCGGCACTGGCGTGGCTACTATGCCCACGAAACTGGCCTGCCCAGCGATTTTGGCAATGCGGTCTTCGGACGGAGCGCCGATGAGGCATGGTTTTCGACCGATCAGGGACTCGGCGTATTGGTCGACTTCGCTAGTGACACCTGGGTGACTTACACCATGGATCCAGAACGGATGCAAGGCATCGCCGAGGTGAGCCGTGGTGGGAAGATTCTTCGTCGTGTGGAACTACCTCGGACAATCCCGCACAACTACGTTCTTTGCACCGGAATCGACGGCAACGACATCTGGGTCGGCACCGCCAAAGGCCTGGCTCGAGCGCGAGGCAAAGGATATTACCCAAGGCTGAGAGGGGAGAAAGCGAAAAGCGAAAAGCAGAATTCCAAGAAGGCTTACTTTGAGCCGTAGGCGCTAGCCCAATGCCACTTACTTTGTCGATTCAAGAGGGTTGAGCCGAAGGCGCTAGCCTCGGGTTTTATAGGGTTTGCGTTGTCTCCAAGGCTTACTTTGAGCCGTAGGCGCTAGCCTCGGGTAAGGGAGGATAAATTGTTGCGGACCCCTTTGGCATGGTGCACCAGGACTCCTAAAAACACCGTTAAGATGCTCATAGACCCTTATCTTTCCTGTATCCTCTTTTCCCGACACTGACACCCGATACCTGATACTCGAGTTAGACCATGAGACCTTTCACCCTGTCGCTACTCCTACTGGCAATCTATGGCGTCGCGCGAGGGGCCGAATCGGCTCCGATCGAGGCGGTTCCTTGGTGGCCGCCGAGCATGGCAGATGCCGAAACTGAGGCAATCCTCGCGAAGCTGAAAGCCGCGGGCGACTATCGGCCCGTGGATTTGGCCCCTAAGACCAATTCCGACTACGCCTACACAAACCACGAACTGGCGCCTTACCGCCATAAGCAGCCATTCAAAAAGCATTTCCTCCGGCAACTGGAATTTTCCGGGGCCGGGCGTTCAAAGCCCGAACCGGAACATGTCGAATCGGTCAAACTTGGCTTCATCGGTCCGATCAAGCCAACCGTGTCGGTCGCCACAGGAGGCCGCAGCCACGAAGAAACGCTTGGCCAGGCGATGCTCCAAGGAGCGCAACTTGCAATCGAGGGGGCCAATGCGCATGGCGGTTACCTTAAACGATCGATTCCGTTCGAACTGGTCGTGAAAAACGACAACGGACTTTGGGGCGCTTCTGGTAACGAGATCATTGACATGGCCTACCGAGACAAAGTGTGGGCGATTCTCGGCACCATCGATGGGGCAAACACGCACATAGCCATCCGTGTCGCCTTGAAGGCGGAAGTCTTGATGCTCAATTCGGGAGATACCGATCCCACACTCGTCGAAACGAATATCCCCTGGATCATGCGCTGCATCGGCGATGACCGGCAGCAGAGCTATATCCTGATGGACTACATCTACCAAAAGCTGGGGCTGAAACGAATCGGCGTCATCAGGGCAAGCAACCGCTACGGGCGTTTCGGCGTGCGGGAAATCCGGGATGGCAGCCGACGTCTGGAGCACCCGATCGCGATAGAAATGGCCTATCGAGTCGGAAGTGATGACTTCTCTCTTCATCTGGATCGCCTCAACCGGTCCAACATCGATGCGGTGGTCCACTGGGGAGACGCGGCCGATGGCGGGCGAATCCTCAACCAGATGCGAGCCCTCGGCATGGAGCAGCCCTTCTTCGCCTCGGACCGTTGCGTTAGCGACGAATTTCTTGAGATCGCCGGCGAACATGCCGAAGGAGTCGTCTGTGGATACCCATGGGATCCTACCCGGAAAGCGGCAAAATACCTGGCGTTTCGCCAGGCCTATGAAAACCGTTTCGGGCAACCGCCCGACACCTATGCGGCCCATGGTTTCGACGGAATGTCGATGCTTATCTGGGCAACGCAAGTTGCCGGATTGAATCGAACCCTGATTCGCGACGTACTCGCCTATCGGACAAAGCCTTGGGATGGCGTAACCGGCCCGATCCCTTTCAGCGCGGCAATGGACGACATGGGTGATGTTTTTCTGGCGATTCGCCAGGGAGGACGTTGGCATTACCATTCGCGCAAAGACCTGGAGCTCACACGAACCAAGATGCCCAAGAAATAAAGGGAGCCTCCCCTTTATTGGCGCAAATTGGGAGGAGTAGGCAAAGAGGCAATCGAATCTGGACCGCAAGATGTAAGGAGCGAAGGGTAGTTCAACATGACCAACATACCTGTGTTCCTTACCGCGCCGATCGTTATGGTGTACTGCATCTTGGCGGGGGGGGACTTGATGGCAGAGCCTCGAGGTGTCGCCCGCAACTTTCGCGATCGGCAAGAGGCCATCGTCTACGCGGGCCCAGGCCGCGAAACTTCCGAACCGGTTGATCTCGACGAGGTTTTACTCGGGTATTTTGGACCAGCCATGGAAGAGAATTCGGCCGAGGGGGATCTGTGGTGTGCCGCCCAGATGGCCATCGACGAGGCAAACGCCCAAGGAGGCTACCGGGGCGTCCCCTTCCGGCTGGTATCAGCCTGGTCCGAGTCGCCCTGGCAGGCAGGTGTGCAGCAACTTGCCAGCCTCGTTTACAAGGACCGAATCTGGGCGATCGTCGGAGGCATCGATGGCCCAAGCACTCATTTGGCGGAACAAATCGCGGCCAAGGCTCGCCTGGCCGTCATCAGCCCAGTCAGCACTGACAAGTCGGCCAACCTGGCGGGCGTGCCATGGATCTTCTCCTGTTCGGCTGGCGATCACCTTACTGCACCGCGATTGTGCGCCGCGATTGCCGAACGGGAAGGAAAACGTCCTCTGGTGATGGTCGAATCGGATCGGCACGACTCGCATCAGTTTGCCAGCGAATTACGCAAGTGCCTTGCTCGGCGTCATCTGGCACTGGAGTACCACATCCAGTTTCACGCTGGGGACCTGCAACCAGACCAGGCCCAGCTGCAACATCTGATTGCGAAGATCGTACAGGCCAATCCAGGGGCAGTTGTCATCGTGGCCGGATCGTCGAGCAGCGGAATTCTGGTGCGGCAACTGGCTGCGGCCGGCTATGGGGGACCGATCTTCGGCGCGCCCCCGATGGGAAGGCGTATCTTTCTCCGCGAAGCGGGCAGGGCAGCCGAAGGAGCCGTTTTTCCACTCGCTTCCAGGGTTGTAGCCAATGGCAACTGCTCGGCCTGGCATTCCTTCGCCTCTCGTTACCAGGATCACTATGGCCGGACGGCCGACGGTGCAGCCGGAAAAATGTTCGACGCGGTCACTCTACTGGTCGAAGCAATCCACACAGCCGGTTTGAATCGAGTAAAAATTGGTGACGCCCTGCGCAACCTTGCCCCATGGCAGGGCGTCACAGGCTCGATTGCCTGGGATCCCGTGGGGGCGAACACGGGTCTGGTGCAACTCGGGACGATTCAAGGAGGACGGCTAAAACCATTGGGGCAGTAAAGAAACAGGCAAGGTCCCCGAAGGGCCCCTGCCTGCTTCTGTTACGGGCCACCACGCGTGATACCCTACTCCCCAGTAGATACCGCCACGGATGGCGCTCGAATTGTCCTCTGAGGAAACATGGGTTACGTTCGAGTGTTGTCAAACAAATCTTTGGCAAGTTCGAGCGTGGGAAGTCCATTTTCCCGGAGAACTCGATTTCCCTCACTCATTGACCCTGGAAATGAAGCTCGCCCAGAAACCGCGCCATGGCGCATGATCCCTACCATCCGTTTAACCCGGTTATTTCATCTGGCCCCCTTTGCGAACGATGGTAGTATTTGGCCATCGCGTAACTGGCAGTCGCTACACCAATGCCACTTTCATCGATCCTCCATGAGCAGCCCCATCTGATTCAAGCCTCAGCCGGTTTCCTGGTGGCTGCGGGCCTACTGCTCAGCCTGCCCAGGTTACGTGGGACAACCATGGTAGCCCCCTGCCTGTGGGCTCTTTTCTCCACACTTGCCATCTCCGTGGGCGTCGTTGTTATGAGGCAGTCAGTCACGGACCCGGCGACTGCCCCCCTCT
>JAJRWS010000192.1 GCA_024276705.1 Planctomycetota bacterium
GCTTGTCCCAATGGTGAAGGAGATTGACTAGCTAGCTGCAAGTTGTTGATGAACAACGACCCCCACGTGCTTGCCACGTGGGTGAAGAAGATTCTGTGGCTAAACAGCACGAGAACATACAGCTTAAGAATCTTATTCACCATCCGGACAAGCCGGACGGGGCCTATAGGAGAGGGTGAATTCAGTGCTAGCCATGTAATCTCGTTCACCATCCGGGCAAGCCGGATGGGGTCCAAAATGGCGTTGTACAATTAGTGATTTTCATTACTCGAACTGGATACCCTGGGCCAGCGGCAATTGGCCTGAGTAATTGATCGTATTAGTCGCTCGGCGCATGTATTGCTTCCAGGCATCACTACCTGACTCACGGCCGCCACCTGTTTCCTTTTCACCACCAAAAGCGCCGCCGATCTCCGCCCCACTGGTACCTATATTGACATTGACGATGCCACAATCCGAACCGGCCGCGGAGCAAAACCATTCTGCCTCGCGTAGTTCGCTGGTAAACAGGGCCGAAGCGAGGCCTTGAGGCACGCTGTTATGAATTTCGATCGCTTCCTCCAGGCATTGGTAGCGAATCATGTAGAGGATGGGAGCAAAGGTCTCCTGCTGCAGGATCGGCGCATCTCGATCGATTTCGACCAACGCGCACCGCACGTAGACACCGCCCGCAGGAACCCCCTCCATCAACCGACCTCCTCCGTACACTCTGCCGCCCTGTTTTTTTGCGACAGCCAATGCATCGGCCATGGTCTGTGCAGCCTTCGTATCGACCAGCGGGCCCACCAGCGTTCCCTCCCCCAATGGGTTTCCAATTGGCAATCTCGCATAGATCTTGAGTATCCGGTCCCGTAACGCATCCGCAATCGACTCATGGACAATCAGCCGTCGCAACGATGTACAACGTTGTCCGCATGTCCCCACTGCGGAAAAGACAATCGCTCGAACCGCCAGTTCCAAGTCGGCTGATGGGGCAACGATCATGCCATTATTCCCGCCCAGCTCCAACAACGAGCGGCCCAAGCGAGTGGCCACCGTCTTGGCAACAGCCCGCCCCATGGCGACCGATCCGGTCGCCGAAACCAGTGGCAAAGCGGGGGCCGCCGCCAGATGCTCTCCCACCTCAGCAGCACCGATCATCAGGTTGGATATAGCCGGCGGTACGTCGGCCCGATTCGCCATGGTTCTTTGCACCAGCGTCTGGCAGGCAATCGCCGTCAGGGGGGTTTTTTCCGACGGTTTCCAGACGATCGGATCGCCACAGACCCAGGCTATGGCCGCATTCCAGGCCCATACGGCAACCGGGAAATTAAACGCGGAGATCACTCCCACCGGGCCTAGAGGATGCCACTGTTCGGCCAGCCGATGACCAGGACGTTCGCTGGCCATCGTACGACCATAGAGCTGGCGGCTCAGGCCCACGGCAAAATCGCAAATGTCGATCATCTCCTGCACTTCACCCACGGCCTCCTGGGTGATCTTTCCCACCTCCCAACTGATCAGCATCGCCAGGTCGGCCTGATGAGCTCGCAGGAGCGTGCCATACTGGCGGACGAATTCACCACGCGCGGGGGCGGGCACGAGTCGCCACGCTTCAAAAGCAGCGGTCGCCGCGACCGTGACCTTGTCGACCTGTGCGGCACTGGCCAATGCCAGGGTAGCCATGTCACTACCATCGATTGGAGAACAACTCGAAAGCTCTCGGCCATGGCCCGGCAACCACTGATCCCCCACGGCCACGGCGGATAACGGTTGCCGCACCCCTATGCGATCGAGGGAAATTTGCACTGGATGATTCATGGTGTTACTTGCTGAAACGGGTCGCCATTTGGGACTGGTACCTTTGGCCAAATCGATTGGCGAGGAACTGGTTAAAATCGACTTCTTCCTGGCGGACAAATCCTTGCCGAGGCAACTGGCCCGCCAGATGCATGTCGAGCGCGGCGCAAATCCCAGCCGCGGTGGTGATTTGAATCGCGCTCCAGTTCTCGCCACCAATGGTTTCATGGTAGATCTTACGGGCATCCGTAATCTGCACCAATTGACCATCGCGCCGACCGGTCACTGTACAAAATGTTACCACGACATCCTGGAACGTAACGGGCACGGCATATTCCAAAATATCCTTGAGTAAATCTCGCCGTTCACTCAGACGCAACTCGTTGACCAACAGCAACATCTGATCGCAATGCCCCTGGTAACGAATCGTTTTGTAGTTGAGTTCTCGTACTTTGCCATCCATCGTTTCACACAGCGTCCCCAATCCACCGCTGGTGTTAAATGCCTCGTAGCGCACGCCATCGAGCGAAAAATGTTCAAAACCTTCCAACGCCAGCACGTCGATCCGACTCCCTTCGTGAATGGCATCACAAGGATTGCAGTACTCGTTGATCAAGCCGTCGGTCGACCAGGTAAGATTGTACTTCAGTGCCCCGGTGGGGAATTGCGGCAATGCGCCCACTCGCATGTGGACCGTTTCCACTTTATCGAAGGCCTTGGTCAACTGGTTGGCGACTATGGAGATAAAACCGGGAGCCAGGCCACACTGCGGCATGAATATCTGCCCAGCCTTGGCACCATCAGCAAAACGGCGGACCAATCGCGTCGTTGCAACATCTTCGGTCAAGTCAAAGTAGCTGAGCCCCTCCGCCAACGCCACCTCTGCCAGCAGCGGGTTGAAACGAAAGCTTAACGCCGAAAGTACCGTTTGGCACCCGCGCATCGCCGCTGCCAATTGACGACGATCGCTGGCATCGATCGTCTGCGTTCTCACCTCAGACCGGATTTCCGGGTGGTTGGCAATCCGTTCGAGTGATTCGGCCCGGGCGTCGGCCACCAAGATTTCGTAATCATCGGCATCAGACAACAATCGGACCATCATTCGACCAATTTTTCCCGCGCCCAATATTAAAACTCGATGCATCACGCTTCCTTATCGAATAGCTCGTCGAATAGCTCGTTGAGGCTGGGCATTTCAATCCTCCCACCATGGTTGAAACAACGGACCGATAACTTCCCGCTAGACGGCACCATGGTGCCAAAACGCCAGGCAAGCAGGAATCCAGGGAGGATTCCCGGTATCATCGTAACGATCGTTATTTTCAGACCGTACGACGAGCCTCCAGCTGTCGTTTACCCGCCATGCGGCAAGCTACAATATTGAGATACCCCTCAGTCTATTCGACAAGATATTGCCATGACAACCGGGATACACAATCAGCCAACCACAAAAGATCCACCTACGACACAAATGCCCCAGATCGAATGTGGCAATTGTGCGCACACGCTGCCACTGCGTATGTCGGGGGAAGGTGAACAGCCGGCTGTCTGGTTATGTGCCCATTGCAAAATGCCCTACAGTGCGATCTGTCTGAAAGATCAGCTATCGACCATCTCCAACAACATCCAACTCGACCGGCGTTACTTCAACACCCAGGGGTTTCAGCCGATCAGTTCGTGGCAAAGACAAAAAATAACCAATATCGTCAACCGTCAAACCCGTGTGCTCAACCTTGAAAAACGGCGTTCGACCCGAGTCGATCAGTCCCTGCTCGTATCAGGAATCACGCTCAACAGTGACCTCAATCCCCTGGGAGTTCCTATTCAATTGATGGTGGTCAACCTGTCAAAAGAAGGAGTTGGCCTGGTCTCCTGCTGTCCCATCTACGCATCCTACCTGGCACTGGACCTGTCACCCAATGACAACCTGCAGATTCAAATCATTGTGCACATGGTAAGGGAACGCCTGCTCGATCCGCCCTTCCGTGAATACGGCGCTGAATTCCTGGCCCGGCTGGGAATAACGCAAGAATAGCTGCTAGCTTAGGGAAAGCCGGAAAATAACTTCCTGGTTTTTCATGGGGCAGAGTCCAGACCGTGAGACATTGGAATAATGGAATATTGGAAAGATGGAATGAATAGCAGTTCCATTATTCCAACATTCCAATTCCCCTGACAGCAGGTACCAATGCGTGAAATCGGTAAGTTATTGATCGGTCGCCCTTTACCTGCATCGAGATGCAATGTGCTCCTGGGGAACGCTCCTCACCGCACTCATCTTGTGAAAACCGCGGGAGTTCGCTATCTTGCCAGCATCCGTTCGATGCCTTTCTTGAATGCAGTCGGCAAACCATCAGCGGTGTTTCCGAGGAGAGTATTGCACGCTGCAAGGATGCTGGTAAATGAAGATCTCCAAACTCACGGTCACGGGACAAGGAATCTGGCCCGATCTGCGGCTCGATAATCTCGATCGCTGCATCAATGTTTTTTTTGCCCCACCGCGCATGGGCAAAAGCACCGTTGCCCAATTGATTGGGCACTTACTTTATGGAAAATTCCCCCCGCCGGTTGGCAGCGACCTGTTGCCATTCGACCAACGCGCACTCCCTCTTGGGCATTCTCCCTCTCAGGAGCCCCCTCCAGTTCATCCCGCCCAGGGCTGTCCCGCCCAGGACCATCCCAATAGCCAGGTGCCTGTAGCTGGAACCGTACAGGTTGAAAGCGATACGGGCCGATTCACCCTGAAGCGTCAACTTTTACCGGATCAATCATGTCGTCTCACCATCTCGGCCAACGATGGCAAGACGGTAGACGAACAGACCATCCCCACGCTGCTTTCTCACTTGTCGCCGACACTCCTCTCACGACTCTACGCAGTTGACTTTACTCAAACACCTCAATTCGACTGGTTCCTCGACGAAACTATCTCACGGCAACTCCAGGGCATCACCAAAGAAAACACAAGTGGATCCAGCCAGCCTGGCCAGGATGCGGAAAGCCCTCGCGATCCTACGCGTTTGCGTAATATCGCCTCACCGGATTGCCATGAAGCATTGGACCGATTGGTCCGTCGCCGTGACGATCTGGCCCGCCAACTTGCAGAACAACTTTCAGATCGTCGCGAAGAGAGTGAGGCCCGACAGTCCGAGCTGGGTAAAATCGAAACCACCCTTACCGGCCACCGTGAACAGGCGGACAACCTCCGAACTCAGTTACGTGGCATCGAAACTCGTCTGACTGAAATCGAGATCCGGCTGCGATATTTTTCACTCGAACGAATTGCTCGGCAAACTCCGCCCATCGACAAGAGCCAACCGTCGGACGCCGCATCGTTCGGAGAAACCTCGTCCTCCCAGCATCCAGTCGCTGAATTGGATGCCGAGATTAGCCGCTGCCGCCACACACTTCGTGATCTTAAAACTCGAACGGCTACCTTGCACGGCGAATGGGTTCAACTTCAACCCGATGGAAC
>JAJRWS010000193.1 GCA_024276705.1 Planctomycetota bacterium
CATTGTACTCCGCAAAATCCTCGCGGGCCACGTCACCCCTCGCAATCAATCGGGTCAACATCGAAACGATCCGTTTGAGCACTCGTTTCAGTTTGTCGTGTGTCTCGCCATCGTCATACCTTTCGAGTACGAGTACGAGTACCGGCTGACGCCTGAGTACGAGTACGATTCGAGGCCAGAACTCGGATTTGACGCTTTCCTTCAGGCTATGATACAATGCACGGTGGTTCGCACACCGTCGTTGGTTGCGGCCTCGTTCTGCACCAACTTCTCAATCCAGCAGACCAATGACTACGATACCAGCATCGTCGACTTCATCCGATGCAGTACTTGCAGCCACTTGCCCGCCCCAGCGCAAGCCTGGTCGTGGCGGATATCTTTCGTAGGGCCTAACACGCCTTACTCAATCACTTTATTGAGCGGATATTCGACGATGCCGCGCGCCCCGGCGGCTTTCAATTTGGGGATGATATGGCGAATGACCGATTCGTCGATCACGGTGATCACATCGACCCAGTCGCCGCCATCAGCCAGGCTCGACACGGTCGGCTTCTGCATGGCTGGTAAGATTGCCAGAATCTTCGGTAAAATCTCCCGGTGGACATTCATCATCAACCCCGCTTTGCTCTCGGCGGCCATCGCCCCACGCAGCATCAGGGCGATATCATCGATTTTCTGTTTTTTCCAGGGGTCTTGATAAGCCTGGCGGTTGGCGATCAGACGAGGCGTGCTCTGCAGTAATTCGTCGACGATTCGCAGATTGTTCGCCCGGAGCGAACCACCCGTTTCGGTCACTTCGACGATGGCGTCAGCCAGTTTTGGCGGTTTCACTTCGGTTGCGCCCCAACTGAATTCGACTTTGGCCTCCACGCCATGCTTTTCCAGGTATTGGCGGGTTAGTCCCACCGCTTCGGTGGCGATTCGTTTGCCCGCCAGGTCCTGGGCTGTTTGAATGGGCGAATCGTTGGGAACACAAAGTACCCAGCGTACCGGCCGCCGGCTCGTTTTGGAGAAAATCAGCTCGGTCACTTCATGGACGTCAGCTTTCGTTTCGATAATCCAGTCGTGGCCAGTCAAGCCCACATCGAGAACTCCGTTTTCGACATAACGGGCCATCTCCTGGGCGCGGATCAGCATGCACTCGATCTGGTCATCGTCGATGGCCGGAAAGTAATTGCGCGGACGAAATGTGATACGATAGCCGGCCCGGCGGAACAGTTCCGCGGTGGCTTCCTGCAGGCTGCCTGCGGGGATACCCAGTTGGAGGATGTCGTGAAGATTATCGGGCATGGGAACGCTTTCAACTGTGCCGAAGTATGGATTGGGACGCTTGGATGACTTTATATCCTCAACTCTCAACTCTCAACTTTTTTTATACACCGTGGCCGGATCGAAGACCCGTTGGCCCTGAACCTCCACGCCGCTGGGGGTGATCCGACGAAAAAAACAGCTTTTGTAGCCCACATGGCAAGCCGCCCCGCCGACTTGCTTCACTTTCAGCAGGACGGTGTCCGCATCGCAATCGATGAATATATCTTGTACCTGCTGCACATTGCCACTCTCCTCGCCCTTGTGCCAGAGCTTGTTCCGGCTGCGGCTGTAATAAACGGCCTCACCCGTTTCGACCGTCTGGGCATAACTTTCGGGAGACATGTAAGCAAGCATCAGGACTTCGCCCGTCTCGGCATCCTGGGCGATGGCTGGGAGCAAGCCATTGCCTTTGGAAAAATTGGGGATTGGAGTGGTTGAATCAGGCAAGGTGGTTGGGTCCTGTAAGGGGTTAGGGGGAGGGCGAATCAAGTAAGCATAATTGACGGAAGCAATTTTTTCCAGTCCGTATGGGAAATCGAGGATTCTCCTTGCTTCCCGATAACCTGGCGGGATAAAATCGGAGAAGCAGGAACCAGCGTTCCTGAACCCTGAATCTTCTCCCGTCCCGACAACTTTTTGGCTACGGCCGGCAGGCCGAGTTAGGCAGCACCATGAACACTTATCGGTATGCTCTGGGTATTGTATTGCTTCTGCTCCTCTTGCCGTCAACGCTGTTGGCGCAGGAGAAGAGTGAAAAGAATGAAAAGAACCTGACCGAACCGGAGGAGCTATACGAGCAACTCAAGGAGTTGAAAAAACCGGCGGAAAAGAAGCTGGCACAAAGGTGGTACAACCTGGTAAAACGCCGCAGTTGGACTGACCAATCTGGCAAGCACAAGACATTCGCCAAGTACCTGGATCATGATCCAGATTTCCAATGGGTCAAGCTGCTGGTCCTGACTCGAAAAGGAGATACACGGACTGAAAAGGAAGTGACTGTACCGCTGGCGAAACTCGACAAAAAAGGTAAGTCGGTGGTCAATCGGATTGCTTTCGCACGGGAAAAAATCGAAGAACTATTGTCCGATACCAGTACGGAAGGGGGGCCCAATGCAAGGAGGGCCGAGCAAGGTTACGCCAGGGAGGGAGGCTATGGTAGCTACCAGGGCGGAGAAGCCGCGGCCATGGCGATCCCCGCGCCCACGAATGAAAACGAAAAGGAAAGCGAAAAGGATGCACTCAGCCAGGAAGAACCTGATCAGCCTTATGGCTATCCTCCTTCCGCGACGGAGCCAGATGCCCGGCAGTTGCCGGAGCCAGGAAGGGAAGCCCAGGAGTTCATGGCAAAGCCAGGCCAGATTCCCGCGCCGATGCAAACGCTGACCACTCTTTCCTCCTCTCAGGTCGATCCCAACCAGCCCGATTTGCCGGACCAGTCGCCTTGGCGAACCAGTTATCAAGCGTTCAGCGAGCAACTTTCTGCCAGCCGTGGTGAACGTGAGGGATGGGTTCTGGATTGGGGGGGCTTGGATGCTCTGGCCGCCCGTTACGAGGCATTTCGAGCGCCTTCTCGTGTTGCTCGTGGCGAACTTTCCCAGGAACAGGTGCAGCCTTTGTTTCTCAAGGCTGCAATGGCTGCACGGGAATTAGGCGAGGTTGTCTGGGAGGCCACGTTGAAGTCGCCCATCGTGGGGCCCTCCCAGGCCATCTGGTTTGAGCTTCCACCGTTGCCCGAGCCCTTTGGCATTGTTTTCCTGTGTGAACAGAAGAATGCGGGGGATTTCGGCCGCTTCCAAGCCGGCGAGAAGGTGCAATTCATTGGCCGTTTCGACGGATTTATCGACGAGCATTTGTTGTTGATACGGCTCCGTTTTCCCGACCAGCCCTTGGAAGATTTGACGGACGAGCCGCAAATTACCATGCCAACGGGGTCTTACTCATCTCAGGAATCGGACCAGGCGGTTTACCCGCCTGTCAGGGAGACCGATGAAAAATGACAGCAGTTCCAAGGATGGACGATGAAGCCGACCCGGGCAACATACAAAGCAGTAAAACGCCGGGTGCCGGGCGGCTTATCGCCCTGACCTACGTAGGGCTGAACGGCCATTTGGAAGTACGGAATGAAAAATGGTACATATGTCCAGGGGGCGACCTTAGGAATGTTGCAAAAATAACTTCCTGCTTTGGGATAACCATGGAGAAGCACGCCATACGGATGTTTGAAGTGTGATCGATGAACTGCAAAAGGAGCTATTCTTCAGGTCAACAATCAAACATCTCACATCACTCATTCTATCCTCACCAGGATGAAGGGTGCCGCGACTTTGCATGGAAATGCCGAAGTTATTGATGAG
>JAJRWS010000194.1 GCA_024276705.1 Planctomycetota bacterium
CCCGACACCCGACACCTGACACCTGACACCTGACACCTGACACCTGACACCTGACACCTGACACCTGACACCTGACACCTGACACCTGACACCTGACACCTGACACCTGACACCTGACACCTGACACCTGACACCCGAAACACCGAAACACCGAATCTAACATGAGCCTCTGGCGTCTGGTCATTCGTGAGATTGCACATCGCAAATTGAATTTTGTGCTGAGCCTGTTGTCGGTTACCGTGGCCGTGGGCTGCTTTGTCGGGGCGTTGCGATTGTTGCAAGGATACGAACGGCGCACGACGGAAATTCTCATGGCTCAACAGGAGGAAATCGAAGTGGCCATCCGGGCCCAGAAAGTCAAAGTCAGTCAGGCCGGCGCTCAGCTCAACGATGCGATGCGCAAAATCACCAAGGGACTCGGATTCAATATCTTTATTTTACCCGATACTCAGGATCTCGAGTCTTTTCATTTGCGCGGTGAGTTGACGGAGACGATACCCGAAAGTTATGTCAAGCGGCTCTCGGAGTCCAAACTGGTAACCATCAACCATTTATTGCCGATTGTTACCAAACGCATGCAATGGCAGGGACCGCGGCAGGAGCAGACCTTGATCCTGATTGGTACTCGGGGCGAAGTGCCGATCCTGCACCGTAACCCCAAGCATCCGCTGCAAGATCCGGTTGAACCAGGAAACATTGTGATCGGTTATCATATCCACACGAAACAGGGGCTGAAGCGCGGGGATCGCATGACCCTGCTGGGGCAGGAATTTCAAGTCAGCGACTTGCATCCCAAACGCAACTCCATCGACGACAGCACGGTCTGGATCAGCTTGCCGGTCGCGCAGCGGATGCTGGGGTTGGAGAACCTGATCCATGCGATCATGGCCTTGGAGTGCAATTGTTCCGCCCTGGACCGGGTGGGACAGATTCGGGCGGAGATTACCGGATTGTTGCCTGGTACCCGGGTTGAACAACTCAGTTCCAAAGCGCTGGCTCGGGCAGAAGCGCGGACCGAAGCCAAGCAGGCGGCCGAACGGGCTCTCGAGAATCAGATCGCGTCGGGTACTCGGCAGCTTGAACAAGAGCAGGCCAGACGTGCCACTTTGGCCAAACAACGCGAGTTGCTGGCTGCCGTTCTGGTCCCTCTGGTACTCCTGGGAGCGGCGTTCTGGATTGGTATGTTGACGCTCGGCAATGTTCGCGGCAGGACATTGGAAATTGGCATATTGCGGGCGATAGGTTTTCGCTCGAAGCAGATTGTAGGCCTTTTTCTGGCCAAGGCATGGCTGGTTGGGTTGCTTGGAGCCATCCTCGGATACGGGGTCGGTGTGGTGGTGTCAAACCTGTGGGGAGAAGCAGGGAACGCGTCTGCCCCCGGGTTCTCGCCCGGACTGCTAGGCGTCAGCCTGGGGCTTGCGACTCTGCTTTCCGGTCTGGCAAGTTGGATTCCGGCCCTGTTGGCCGCGGGCCAGGAACCGGCGGACGTGCTGAGGGAAGGGTAGATGCCGAATGTTGCTTGAGATACGCAATGTGACTAAAACTTATGCCGGCAAGTCGCAGTCGGTGCGCGCACTGGACAACCTGTCGCTGGTATTGGCGGCGGGCGAGTTCGTCGCGGTGCGGGGGGAGAGTGGTTGTGGAAAGACCACGCTGCTGTTGGCCGCGGGGGGTTTGCTGGTACCGGATCGGGGCAAGATTCTCATTGCGGGTGCAGATCCCTACGCACTCTCCCCCGATCGCCGGGCGGAACTGCGTGCGGGCAAGCTTGGTTTTGTTTTTCAGCAGTTCCACCTGGTGCCTTACCTGAATGTTTTGGAAAATGTGTTGGCCGCGGCCATGGCGACACCGCGAGCCAAATCTAACAATCGAGCGGAAGTCATCGCGAGGGCACGGAAACAGATCGACTGCTTGGGCCTTTCGCACCGAGCCGATCATCTGCCAGGGCAGCTCAGCTCGGGAGAGCGGCAACGAACGGCTTTGGCTCGAGCCTTGCTCAATCGGCCACAAGTGATCCTGGCCGATGAACCGACCGGGAATCTCGATCGGTCCAATGCAGTCTTAGTGCTGGAGCAACTGCGGGAGTTTTCCCAGGAAGGGGCCGTGCTGTTGGTAACGCATGACGAGCAGGCCCTGGATTATGCCCAGCGAGTGGTCCGAATGGAATCTGGCCAACTGGTAGATCCATGAATCCCCGACACCTTAGTGATGACCGATTAATAACTTACTGATTTTACCCATTGATGCCGGGTACCAGCGGTTTTGGAATCATGGAATGCTGGAAGTACGATTCATTCCATCTTTCCAATATTCCATTATTTCAGTGTCTCACGGTCAGGACGCGGTTCCATGAAATATTCGGGTTAGCTTGCGTTGTTACGCGATGCGTGGAGGTGTGTGTTCTGGGCACTGCGGCAGAGTTCGGATAGCTGGGTGACCATCTGCAGCAGCTTTAACGGATCCTGCTTGTGCAAGACTTCGCGTTCCAACTCGCGAGCATGTTCGGTCAATTCCGGCAGATCATGGGTTTGGGCAGTGTGCATCAGCCGGCTCGTGATGGTGCGAATGCTTTCCAGATCACCCAGGTCGATGGCATCGGACAGTCGTTCGATTTCGGTACCGATGCTGATTGCGGCGGCCCGGGAAATTTCTTCTTGTGGTTTGGCAGCGGTGGCTTCCGGTGATTCGACAATCGAGACAAGCCGTTCGACCAGTTGCGGGTCAAATTGGGTCCCAGCGCAGTTGCGTAATTCTTGAATCGCTTCCTGCGTGGTACGACCTTTGCGGTAGACTTTGTCGCTGGTCATAGCATCGTAGGCATCCGTGAGCGCCAGGATTCGCGCTTCCAACGGAATGTTTTCACCAACGGGCTGTTGTGGATCATGTGGAGTTCCACCATACCAGGCATGGTAAGATTGGACGATTTCAACGAGCAAATTGTTGCGAAAGGTATTCTTGACGATTTCCACACCGATGTTGTCAAACTTGCGCAGGACAGACCACTCTTCCTTGGAAAGTGAGCGCGGTTTGAGCAGGATGGAATCGGGAACGCAAAGTTTTCCCGTGTCATGGAGCAACGCGGCCGACTCGAGTATGAAGGATTCATGAAATGAGAGCAGATCGCGAGCCATTTTCGCGCACAAGTCAGCGACTCGTCGCGAATGCTCAGCCGTGGCTGAGTCCCGATACCAGAGCGCGGCGCCCAGGGCGGTAACTGCTTGAATTGAGATGTGAGTTTGCTCATCACTCGGATTACACCGTCCATGCTCCATGAGAACCCGATCTTTGATCATCAATTGCTCGCAAGCCACTACGATCTTATTGGGTAAATTCTCCAGATCGCGCCAGCAGACAACCTGGTTGCGGCCATTGCGTTTCGCATGAAGAAGAGCCTGGTCGGCCTGTTCCATGAGTTCCTGCAAGCTGCCGGCATTTTCGGCCACCGAGGTAACCCCCATGCTTACGTGTACCGGGCACGATACGTCGAAGTTCGCCTGCTCGATTTCCTGCCGTAGTTGCTCCGCACGTTGCTTGGCAGGTTCGAGTGATGTGCCAGGTAGCAGGATGCAGAATTCTTCTCCCCCATATCGGCAGACCGAATCGGTCTTCCGGCTCGACATCCGTAGTAGGTTGGCGACTTGTGCCAGCACCTGATCGCCTGCCGCGTGCCCATGCAAGTCGTTGATTGCTTTGAAGCGGTCCAGATCGATCATGATGAGCGACAGGCTTTTTCCGCGGTTACGCGACTCGGCCCACTGTTTTTCGATCTGGGGAAAGAAGGCTCTGCGGTTCATGCAGGAGGTGAGCGGGTCGGTCGCCGCGAGATGTTCCAATTCCAGATTCTGGCAGCGAATCGCATCTCGAGATTGGGCGAGACGCTGCAAGGTGTTTTTCAGCTCTTCATTCTTGTGTTGCTCATGCGTCACGTCTTCGAAAGTGGCAAAAATATTGCGGCTTTTCCGGCCGCGATTCAGCATGGGGGTCGCGCGTACCCGGAACAGGCGTTTCTGGACGCCGGTTCCAATGCTGACGATCTGGTCCAAGTGCCGCGAGCGATCGCGTGCCGCCCGAATCCAGGGATAGCAGCTCTGGCCGTTAGTGGGAGGTAGCAGGGACCAGCCATAATCCGATAAACGTTTGCCGGTCACGCCGCTCACGGAAGAATTGACGATTTCGACGAACGATTGGTTGGCCAGCAGGATCAACTCATCCTGGTCGATAATGACCAATCCTTCTGCAAGCGAATCGACGGTACTTTGAGGGATCAAGGTGGCCGCGTCCAGGCTGTCGAGCATGCCGCGGAAATAGAACTGTGACAGCAGGAAGGTGAGCATGCCGGTGAAAGCCAAGACCCGAGCTAGTGGGTGCCGGACCACGGCACGCCAGCCGGTCTCGCGTTTTTTCTCGGCTGTGGTGGCTGAAGTTGCCAAGGAATGACTGTCTGAAACGGAAGGATCCGAGACGGATTGAGGTTTACTTTCGGCCGTATGGTTGACCCAGGAAAGATCGATCAGGCTCGCCAGCAGCCAGGCGCAGAGCAGTACACCCAGGATACCCAAGGAGAGCCGAAAGGCAGTGTAACTGGAACGGGTCAGGAATTTCATGAGTGGGTGCGTTTCGAGTCTTACTCAGGTACAAGCTCGCACGGTGCGTGCTAAACAGGCAGTCTTGTTGTAAGGCGAGCTACTTTGGCTAGAGGTCACTCCCCCGATCTGCCAATGCCTGCACTCCATGCAGGGACTGAAGTCCTGGGCCCTGTTGGGTGGGACCGGCAAGCCCATGGGCCCAAGGGACGAGTGCCTATTTAAAAATAGGTCGTAACGGCAGGGTGCGCTCAAGGAACTTGCCCAAATTTCATTCCTTCAGGCAAGAGACCCAAGGAGGGGACGAAAGGTGAGGAGATTAGTGATTGGTCTGCAGCCAGGAGCCGGGCGGCGTCCCTGCAAACCGACATCGAGTCGATGCGTTTGTTCTGATTGTGGCGGATCCACAGGTTAGCCGGAAGAAATATCCGTAGTTCATACTGAGAATCGCGGCTGCGATAATTTTTATGCGGTAAAAGCCAGAAATTTCTTGCACTTTTCAGTTCGATCGGCCAGAATGGCCGCGGGTTTGAATTGCAGCTTGTCTGATTGGGAGCTTTTCACTGGGGGCACATTGACCATGACCATGGAACTGCTGACGCGCGGATCGGTGACCTGTTGGCTCGAAGCCGCTGGCGACGGGGACGCCGATGCCACCCAGCAGTTGTGGGACCGGTATTTTTCTCGCCTGGTAGGAATCGCCCGGGTTCGCTTGCGTGGCGTCCACCGGGTGTTGGATGAAGAAGATGTGGCGATCGGCGCAATGAAGAGCGTGCTGGTGGGTATCCAGCAGGGACGGTTTCCGCAACTTCATGACCGGTCGGGCCTGTGGCCGTTGTTGGTCACGATCGTCGCCCGCAAGGCTCGGACGCAACTTCGTTGGCATTATGCCCAGCGCAGGTCACCCGGCCAGGAAGACCACGGAGCGGACCTGTCGGAGATCATCACCGACGAGCCGACCCCGGAATTCGCCCTGGAAGTGGCCGATCAGATGGAGTATTTGCTCGAACGGCTGGAGGATCCAGCTTATCGCGATCTGGCCCGTTTGAAGCTGGCGGGATATACCAATGAGGAAATTGCCCGGGAGCGGGGCGTTTCCACGTTCACAATCTATCGCAAGCTACGAATTATGCGGCGCCAGTGGGAGGAGTTGGCCGATTGTCGTTGATGTCTGTGCCGATGACTTTTCGGAGGCTGACTTTTCGGAACAAGTGAAATAAATACAGTTCTTATCTCAGGTTTTTGGTACGCATGGCGATTCCCTTAGAGGAGACGGATCGTACTGACTTATTACCGAGGAGTGTGGCATCGTGGCCCAACCCTCTGACTGCCTAGTTGATGAGCTGCCGCTACCGATCGCCATGCAGGTGGACGATATCTGCGATCGTTTTGAGGTTGCATTGCTGGGCGGGCGGCCCGTTTCCATTGCCGAATATGCCGACCGAGCTCCGCGAATTGCACGCCAGGCGATCTTAGTCGAATTGGCCCGTTTGGAGCTTGAAGACCGACGGCGTCAGGGTGCCGGAGACGCGATTGAGGAAATACTGGTAGCCAATCGGTCGATCCGGGCCGAACTGGCACCGCTGGTGACCAGGGCGGCAGCCTGGTTGAGCGACGTGGAGCCGCAAGTCGGAGATCTGGGTGTTGGAGATCCGGGAGCGGGTAATGTAGACGTTGGGGCTGGCCAAGGTTTGCATTTCCACTGTCCGTACTGCAGAAACCCGATCGAACTGGTGCCCGAAGCGGAGTTGTCATGTGTCGACTGTCCTTCGTGCGGCAGCAATTTCAGCCTCGTTACCGGAGAGTCCGCCACGCATGAGGCTCGCCCGATTTCTCGCCTTGGACATTTTGAGCTGATCGAGCGAGTTGGGGTGGGGGCCTTTGGGACAGTCTGGAAGGCTCGCGACCTGGAATTGGAACGCACGGTGGCGCTCAAGATTCCTCGCAGCGGCCAGTTTGCCAAGGGCGGAGTGGAAAAATTCTTCGCCGAAGCCCGGACTGCTGCACGGCTCAACCACCCGTGCATTGTGCCGGTGCACGAGGTTGGCAGCACGGAGGGTACCGTCTATATCGTCAGCGATTACATTTCAGGTGCATCCCTGGCGGATTTGTTGGAGAGTTGCCAGTTGTCGCGCCGAGAAGCGGTAACGCTCGTCTGCCAGATTGCCGAGGCGCTGGCGCATGCCCATGACCATGGCGTCATCCATCGAGATTTGAAGCCGCAAAATGTGCTGGTCGATGAGGCCGGCCTGCCGCACCTGACCGATTTCGGCCTGGCTAAGCAAATTTCGGGCGAAGTCACGATGACAGTCGCGGGGGTCATTCTCGGCACGCCTGCGTACATGTCTCCCGAACAGGCTCGCGGCGAAGGGGGGCGGGCCACGGTGGCGATGGATATTTACTCGTTGGGCGTATTGTTGTTTCAGTTGTTGACCGGGGAGCTCCCCTTTCGTGGTGCGTCGGAGATGCTGTTGCGCAAGGCGATCCATGAGGAGCCGCCAAGCCCGCGGCAATTGGATGGCTCGATCCCTCGCGATCTGGAAACAATTTGCCTGAAATGCATGGAGAAACAGCCAAAGCATCGTTACCGATCGGCTGCCGAGGTCGCCGTCGAACTCAGGCGTTGGCTTGAGGGTAAACCGATTGAGGCAAGGCCCGTACTGAAAAGTGTGCGGATCTGGAGGTGGTCGCGGCGGAATCCGGCGACCGCAGCCCTGATTCTCAGCGGTCTGGCCCTGGCGGCAGGTTTGGTGATCAGCACGTTATTGATTACCAGGCAACGCAATGCGGCTCGAGAATCTGCCCGCAGGGAATCGATCGCGGCCGCGGAGTCTGACCGACAAAGCCAACTTGCCAGGCGCAATGCCGCGGAGGCTGCAGCCGAACGCCGACGGGCTGAGGAGAATCTGGAGATGTCGCGTGAGGCGGTCGACCGTATGCTCACCCGGGTTGCCAAAGAGCTGGCCGGAAAGCCGCATATGGCCGAGACCAGAAAGGCCTTGTTGGAAGATGCGTTGGAGTTCTATCAAGGGTTCTTGCGGCAGAAGGGGGACGATCCGGGCGTCCGTCGCGGGGCCGCATTGGCTTACCTGCGAGTCTCCTATATTCGGGGGATACTGGACGAGCAGCATCGAGGAATCGAGCCGGCCCGGCAGGCGGTATCGATCTCCGAGCAGCTTCAGGCGGACTATCCCGAGGACATCAAATACCAGGAACTCTTGGCGGAAAGTTATGGGGCACTCGCGCTGCGACTGTTTTTCGACATGCAAGTTGAAGAATCGGTCGCGGTCGGAGGCAAAGGGTTGGCCATTTTGCACGGATTGGCAGAGCGTTTCCCAGCCAATGTTGAGTACCGTCGCCGGATTGCCATGGAACATGTCGACATGGGCAACCGAATACAACGCTTGCCCGCTAAGTTTACGGAAGCCGAAGCCCATTTTCGCCAGTCGTTGGTCCTGTGGCGCCGTTTTCGCCACGATTTTCCCGAACGGGCAGTGCGGGCGGGAGAAGAAGCCCATTCGCATCATTGGCTGGGCAGCCTCTTGATCAAAACATGCCGCTACGAACAGGCAGAGGCTCATCTCAGGCAGGCGGTCGAGTTACGCGAGAAAATTCTGGCCGAAGCCCCTCGGGATCGAAGAATGCAGGCTTTACTCGCGCACGCAAGGAACTACCTGGGCGATGTCCTGCTCGCCCGAGCGCAGGCCCAGGAAGCGGAGCAGCAAGCCCGTTCGGCCATGGCTCTTCTGGAACCGTTGGTTGCGGATTTTTCTGAAAACGCCGAATACGAAAGGATACTTCGATACAGCTATCACCGCCTGGCCTTGGCCCTGTTTTCTCAGCAACGATTCCGCGAGGCGGAGGACGCGCAGCGGCAAGCCATCAGGATCGGCAACGCTTATTCCTACAGCAAGCTCGGTTCGCTCTCGAACGCGGCCTGGGCGACTTATCAATTGGGCCTGTTTGTCTATCGCGATGACCGCCACCAGGAGGCGGCCGATTGCTTCGTAAAATCGATCGACCAGTTTGAGCGAATGCTGGCGGAATCGCGGCATAATCCTCTTTTCCGCCTTCGCGCTCAGGATGCGCTGGCTTGGATCTTGCTTACCTGTCCGTTATCGCAATTTCACGATCATTCAAGGGCTTACACCCTATGCCAGAAGCTGCTCGAGTGCGATCCGCAGTGTCCCGATTACTGGCTGTTGCTGGGTATAGCTCACTACCGTGGCGGCCGTTACGAGCAGGCGGTCGATGCGCTCAGCCAGGCGATCAGGTATCGTCACGGTGGTGAGAGCATCGATTTTTATTTTCTGGCCATGTCGCACTGGCAGCAGGAGGCGAAAGATCAGGCGCGAAAGTGGTATCTGCGGGCGCTCGAAAACAAGGAAAACCGCGAGGGACCTAATAGCCCGGAAGTGCTATTTTCCCGGGCCGAGGCGGAAACGCTGCTGGTTGTGCGGCCAGAGTAAGAGCCTATCCCAGAACCTGCCAAAGCTTCCGTGCCCGCAGCGCCTGCAAGTGGTTCTGGGATAGGCGCTAAGAAAAAAATGCGGATTTGGTCTCAGGTTTTCGGCACCGGCTGCGATTCTCTTAGGGATGGCTCAAAAATAACTTCGCCTTAGTCCCCTCTCCCATGGGGAGAGGGTAGGGTGAGGGGACATGAGAATATGGAAGTTGTTTTTGAGTCATCCCTTAGAGGACAGCCCGTGCTGTTCTTTGACCTGTATCGTGGCATCGTAACCCGATCCCCATCAGCGTCCCATGCAAAAGGAGAGACCAATGCAACGCACCCGACTGACCACGACCGCCGCTATTTTGGTCTATTCATGGCTGGCCATGACTCCGAGTGGAAACGCCCAAACCATGGTGTTTCCCGGCCCGGAGTGGGAGATTGCGACGCCCCAATCGCAGGGGGTCGATGCCGATATCCTGCAAGAAGCGGTGGACTTCCTGGATAGCAGAATGTCCGCCGGCGGTGGCGCCAGCGAGATGGTGATCATTCGCAATGGCCGGATGATTTGGCAGGGGCCTGAAAGCGATTCCGTGCACCTTGTCTACTCGATGACGAAATCGTTCGCCACCACCACCCTCGGGCTGCTGATCGACGATGGCCTGGTGACGATCGATACGCTGGCGCAAGATTATGTTCCGAGTATGGCGGCCGATTATCCGGAGGTTACCCTTGGCCACCTGGCGACGCATACCAGTGGCTATCGCAATATCGAAGAGGACTACCCTCTGCAGACCGATTACGACTGGGGGTCGGAAGATCCTTTTACGCCTGGCCCGCCTCTCTTCACCCCGGGCACGCGATTTTCTTATTCGCCGAATGCGATGGAACAAATGATGAATGTCCTCACGCGTGTTGCTGGGGAACCGCTGCAGGACTTCTTCCAGCGCCGAGTAGGAGAGCCGATCGGTTTGGAACCGACCGCTTGGGATTGGGAAGACAATCTGACTGCCGACGGCCTGGTAGTGGAGGCTGGGAGTTGGGGCATCAGTATGTCGGCCAAGAACGCGGCCCGGTTGGGGCATTTGTTCCTGAACGAGGGGAACTGGAACGGCGAGCAACTCGTCAGCAGCGACTGGGTCGAGACGGCCACCCGCGTGCAGGTGCCGGTCACCGTGCCCGAACACCCGAATTCGTACAAGCTGGATGGAGCAGGCATTTATGGGTATGGATGGTGGGTCAACGGTGTCCGCCGCGATGGGATAAGAGAATATCCTGGCGCGACATCGGAGACATTCTCGGCGGAAGGTTACCTATCGAATAACATCTATGTCATTCCGGAATGGGATATGGTCATAGCTCGCGAGGGAACAGAATTGACCAAAGCACGGCAGGGGACATGGAGCGAATTTTTCAATCGCATCGGTTTAGCCGTGGGCCGGCCCGTCAGTGCCATGACGCTCACGCCCGAGCCAATCTACATGACGCAGGACGACGATTCCGATGCGGTTTTTGACGACCGCGGGGACAAGAAATATAGTCTTCTATTAGCGCATCGAGTCGAGGTTGGCGAGATCGATTTGCAATCCAGAAACCGGGTATCGCGCCTGGTTGCCAAGTTTCAACTGCCCGGCGGGCCTAACGCAGGCACGCTTCTGGAGAGCGCCAAGCTTCGGTTCTACCTGGAAGGCGTGACGGGGACCCCGGCGGGACCGGTCTCGCTCTATCACAGTGAGACCGATAACGACGGCGCCGGGCAGGCGTCTGACTATGAGAACGCGAGCTATCGTGACACGCTGCTCGACCTGGTGCAAGCGACCGATGCGTCACGGGCCTATTACACGCTGGATGTGACCGCGCAGGTGCTGGCCGACTACCTGGCGGATGGCGACAACCCTCTCAGTGCGTTTCGCCTGCAGGTCGATGGCGCGCATCTTAGCGAAGACAATCAGTCCAACACCTACCGGTTTGCGATGCCCAAAGCGCGTGCCAACGTTCCCCAACTGGTCTTGACGTTCGTGCCGGAGCCGTATTCCGGTGGCTTGTTGCTACTGGGGATACTTTGCCTCAGCCTTTCTTCGGCAGCCGTTTGTCGACTTCCTGCCAGAAGGGTATGAGTTCGATCGCAATCTCCGGTAACCGCGGCGATTGATAATGGCCTTCGCCCTGCGGCATGACGACGAAGCGGCCCTGCTCATTGATGAGAAATTCGAAGAGCCGCGTTCGTGGATCGACAATCCAATATTCCGCCTCTTACTTCCCATCCGCGGGAGTGAAGCCGCGGGCCGGGGTGCGGCCGTCCAGATATCGCCAGTTCTTCAGGAACGAGATCAGGTCGGCCATGTCTTGAGGCGGAATTTCTTTTTTCTAAAAAACTCTCACCGACCTGTGAACGACTGCGAAAGAGCCTCAGATCTCCCAGACTGCCTGGATTTGGTGGCTGTCACCTTTTCCTGGTCACCTTTTCCTGTCCGACGAATATGCTCGAATGACCGAGTTGCTCGTCCAAGCTCGACAACTGGTTGGCGGCATTGAAATCGAGAAGG
>JAJRWS010000195.1 GCA_024276705.1 Planctomycetota bacterium
AGCAATCTGCGTGATCTGCTTCCCTTGCTGGAGAAGGTAAGCCAAAAAGCCAAACCTCTACTGATCATCGCCGAAGATATTGAAGGGGAGGCCCTGGCCGCTCTCGTGGTGAACAAATTGCGCGGCATTTTGAATGTCTGTGCCGTCAAAGCGCCTGGATTCGGGGATCGCCGCAAAGCGATGCTGGGAGATATCGCGACGCTTACCGGCGGTGAGGTCTTCAGCGAAGAACTAGGCAAGAAGCTGGAAAGCATCACGCTGGCCGAATTGGGTCGGGCCAAGAAAATCACAGTCACCAAAGATTCGACGACCCTGGTGCAAGGAGCTGGCAGTACGGCTGACGTGAAAAAACGTATCGATCAAATTCGCAAGGGCATCGAAGAGACCACCAGCGACTACGATCGCGAGAAACTGCAGGAACGATTGGCCAAACTCACCGGAGGAGTGGCGATTGTTTCCGTAGGCGCCAGCAGTGAAGCCGACATGAAGCAGAAAAAGGCTCGGGTGGAAGACGCATTGCATGCAACCCGGGCAGCCGTAGAAGAAGGCATTTTACCTGGTGGCGGCGTAGCTCTGATTCGCGCGATCGAAGCGTTGGAATCGGCGAAAACGAGTGCCCGGGGTGACGAGAAGATTGGCGTCAAAATTGTCGCCCAAGTGCTCAGCGCTCCGCTGAAACAGATTGCCGATAATGGCGGCCTGGATGGCAGTGTCGTGGCGGACGAAGTGCTCCGAAAAAGCCAGAATACGGGCTACGATGCAAATCGGTGTGAATACATCGACATGTTCAAGGCAGGTGTCATCGATCCCACGAAAGTGGTCAAGACGGCGATCAGCAATGCTGCCAGCATTGCCGGTCTGATGCTCACGACCGAAGCACTGGTAACGAATTTTGACTCGAAAGATCAAGATAAGCACGCCGTCGCGGGTAGCATTCGTTAGGGTCAGGCTGTTGTTATTTCGTACCCTAAGGGGCCACCAGGCTGTTTTTGGCCAGTGGCCCCGTTGTATGTGGCTGTCCGCGATCCACCCATGGCAAGGACTGCAAGGCAAGGGCAACCATCGAAAATGCCTCGAGATTATTACGAAGTATTGGAAATCGACCGATCCGCGTCTCCCGACGTGATTGCCACTTCGTATCGCAAACTAGCGATTCAATACCATCCCGACAAAAATCCAGGGAATGAGGACGCGATTGCCCGCTTCAAGGAGGCGGCCGATGCCTTCGATGTATTGAGCGATCCGGAGAAGCGTGCCCGTTATGACCGCTTTGGACATGCGGGGGTGAACGGTCCGGGTGGCGGGCACCATTTTTCGGACGTCGAGGACATTTTCTCGGCATTTGGCGATCTTTTTGGCGATCTTTTAGGTGGCCGCGGCAACCGTCGGCGATCACGCAAAGGACGCGATGTACGCTGCGATGTGTCGCTCACCTTGCAGGAAGCGGCATCGGGAACCAAGAAGGCGGTTCAATTCCAACGCCACGAGCCCTGTACGACTTGCCACGGCTCCGGCGCCGCGCCTGGCAGCAACCGCGAAACATGCTCCTACTGTGGTGGTCATGGGCAAGTGGTGCAACAAGCCGGGATCGTCCGAGTGCAGACGGTATGTCCCGCCTGCCACGGTGAAGGGCATTCCGTGAGTACCCCATGCCCAGCCTGTCGTGGTTCGGGCCAGATACTCAAACGCGTCAAAGCGGATGTCGAGATTCCCGCGGGCGTGGACGACGGCATGCAAGTCCGAATTTCGGGCCAGGGAGAGCCAAGCGCCACCGGTGGTCCTCCCGGCGACTGTTATTGCTTTGTCTCAATTTTGCCCCACCCACTCTTTGAACGCGAAGGGCAACACCTGATATGCCGCATGCCTATCACCTACCCTCAAGCCGTCTTGGGTTGTACCCTGGAAGTCCCCACCTTGAACGGTCGCAGTGAGCTGGTGGTCCCGCATGGCACTCAAACCGGTAACGTCTTTCGGCTCAAACAGCAAGGCATGCCGGATCCGCGCGTCACGGGATTGGGAGACATGCTGGTGCAGGTGAACATCGAGGTGCCCAAAAAGGTAACTGAAGAGGAAGAACATTTGCTGAGAAAGTTATCCGAGTTGGAACACACCAATGTAGCCCCGGCGCGTATGAACTTTATTGAGAAAGTAAAAGAATACTTTACCCATCATGATGAGGCCGACGAAAAAAGTCATGCGGATCAGGATAGCCCCGTTTTGTGATGAGGAGTGACCAAACATGTCTGTCAAGAGAAACTGGCAAGAAGATAGCTCTGCGGATGGCAACGACGGCGAAAGGGCCAAGCGAGCCGCCATGGATGCGGTATTGGCAGAGGGAAATCCATTGGCCAACAATCTGAACGATGCGGACGGTGCGGACGGTGCAGAAATTGCCAACGCGGACCAGGAATCACACCCGGACTGGGAAGCTCAATGCGCGGAGCAAAAGGATCGCATGCTGCGTCTCCATGCGGAAATGGAAAATCTACGCAATCGCACCGCGCGTGAACTGGCCGCTCAGCGAAAATATGGCTGCCTGCCATTGCTAAAAGATATCTTGCCGGTCATCGACAATATCGACCGGGCCCTTGAATCGGCGCAACAAGAAGAACCGCCCTCCAGGCAAGAGAATAAGGTAGAACCTGAAACCGATCCGAGTGGTCTGCTGGAAGGGTTTCTGTTGGTGCGTCAGCAACTACTCTCTGTCCTGGAGCAACACCATTGCGAGCCCATCGATGCTTTGGGGCAGCCGTTTGATCCCCAGTTTCACGAAGCCATCTTGCAACAACCGTCTGAAGATCAGCCGAAAGATCATGTGATGATGGTCACGCAAGCCGGGTATCGCTTGCATGACCGCGTGGTACGAGCTGCCCAAGTGATTGTCTCCGCCGGACCCGCAGAGGCATGAGCGCAGCCCAACTCAAGACGTTCACGGCCCTTCCCACTCCTCCCTTCCCACTTACTGCCATGCCTACTTACGATTACGAATGCGATGCGTGCGGCCATGAATTTGAGCTGTTTCAATCGATAAGCGAGCCGGTGAAACGGAAGTGTCCGGATTGCGGCAAATTGAAATTGCGCCGCTTGTTTGGCACCGGAGCGGCGATAGTATTCAAAGGATCGGGATTCTACCAGACCGACTATCGCAGCGAGTCGTACAAGAAGGCGGCGGAAAAAGACCGGAAACCGACTTCAGACAAAGCAAAAAAAGAGGGCAAGAACAGCTCGAAGGCCAAAGGCTCCTCGGGCAAATCGAGTTCCCAAAGCGGCGACGGTTCCAGGTAAGCGATCGAACAGCGTCTGCCTTTTACATAAGCAGCGACTGACTATTTTCCGGGCACTCCGCCTTAATGCGAGCTGGGTATGCCAGTCCATTCAGCTTTTGGATTGCTGGCTGATTTCTCTTGTGATTGCCCTGAAACTCGTCTTCCCAAGATCTAAACGCGAACGCCGACACTCGTGGCATGTTACTTGCGTAGAAAATAATCGCGGACATGTTGCCGCGCCGATTTCCATCCCGCCATCCCACATGCCCGCCACCGTGCCTCTATCGACAGACTCTCCATCATCGCCTGCCTCCGAGCCGAGGACCGTGGCTCCATGCGCGAAGTCACGAATACGCAATCATGATCGCCAAACATAAAAAAACCATCGTCGTAATCGGCAATGGGATGGTAGGACACCGCTTCTGCGAGCAACTCGTGGAACAGGACGTCCGCCAACAATATAAAATCATTACCTTCTGCGAGGAGGCGCGGGCCGCCTACGATCGCGTGGGCCTGACCTCTTTCTTCGCCCACCGCGATGCTGAAAAGCTGATGCTGGCCCGGCTCGAGTGGTACCAAGAGCATCAAATCGACATTCATATCGGCGATTGTGCAAATAAGATCGATCGTCGACGCCGCGTGGTTCACTCGGAAAAAGGCCGGCAGATTGGCTATGACCATATCATTCTGGCGACCGGATCTTATCCGTTCGTGCCACCCGTCGAGGGGATTCAGCAACGAGGAGTCTTCGTCTACCGCACGATCGCGGACCTGGAACAGATCATTCGATACGCAGAAAACGTCAGGTGTTGTGCGGTGATCGGAGGAGGCCTATTAGGCCTGGAGGCCGCCAAGGCAGCTTACGATCTCGGTCTGGAGACGCATGTCGTTGAATTCGCGTCTCGCTTGATGCCACGGCAAATCGATGACGATGGTTCTCGGATCTTGGTGGAGAAAATTGAAGCCTTGGGAGTGCAGGTCCATTTGAACAAAGCGACGAAGGAAATTACGGGAGCTGGCGAGGTCAACGGCATGGTTTTCGAGGATGGCATGCAGCTCGATGTCGGCATGATCATCGTCTCGGCCGGCATTCGTCCCAGGGATGAGCTGGCACGTGCCTGCGACCTGGTGGTCGGCGATCGGGGGGGAGTCCAAGTCAACGATTTCCTACAGACCTCCGACCCGGACATCTATGCGATTGGTGAAGTGGCCATGCACGACGGCATGGTCTATGGCCTGGTGGCTCCTGGTTGGGAAATGGCGGAGATTGTGGCTCAGCACCTCACCGGCGGCGATGGGCGATTTGCAGGCACCGATCTATCGACCAAATTGAAGCTACTGGGCATCGACGTCGCTTCCTTTGGAGACCATGATGCGGATTCGCGAGAAATGGCCGCTCCTAAAACGGGACTCGAAAATACGGCTCGAGACGGTGTCAGAGCACTCGTCTACGAAGATCCTTTTGCGGGAGTCTACAAGAAATTGCTGGTCAATTCGACCGGTGACCGCTTGCTGGGTGGCATTTTAATTGGCGATGCGTCAGATTATGGGACCCTCTCCGCCCTTGCCAACGGTGGCCAGACCCTCCCCGTAACGCCTGGACAACTGATGGGAACAGGCGGCGCAGCCGCCTTGGGGGCCGGCAGCCTCGATGACGATGCGCAGGTCTGTTCCTGCAACCAGGTTTCCAAGGGGCAGATATGCGAGGCCATTCGTGCAAGTGATCTCACCACGCTCGACGACGTGAAACGGGCGACCCGGGCCTGCGCGGGATGCGGTGGCTGTCAGCCCCTGGTAGCCGACCTGCTCGCAGACGAATTGACCGTAGCCGGGAAGGTGGTCAACCGAAATTTGTGCGAGCATTTCTCTTACTCTCGACAGGAACTGTTCGACCTTGTACGAGTCGAAAGGCTCAAGACTTTCGATGCACTGATCCAGCGGCATGGCCAGGGACTTGGCTGTGAAATCTGTAAGCCAACGGTTGCCTCGCTGCTCGCTTCAATCTGGAATGACGATATCACCAGCCCAGAGCATCTCACGCTCCAGGATACCAACGACCGCTTCCTGGCCAATATCCAGCGAAGTGGCTCCTACAGCGTCGTGCCGCGGATACCCGCGGGAGAAGTGACTCCCGATCAATTGATCCTGTTGGGAAACATCGCCAAGGAGCATGGCCTCTATACCAAAATTACCGGCGGCCAACGAATCGATATGTTCGGGGCTCAAAGTCAACAACTTCCGGATATCTGGGAGAAACTGGTCGACGCGGGTTTTGAAAGCGGCCACGCCTATGGCAAATCGGTCCGTACCGTGAAAAGTTGCGTGGGCACCAACTGGTGCAGGTACGGGGTGCAGGATTCGGTTGGTCTGGCCATTCAGCTCGAAAAGCGTTACCGCGGCATCCGCGCGCCGCATAAACTGAAGTTTGCCGTATCGGGTTGTACGCGTGAGTGTGCCGAAGCGCAAAGCAAGGATGTGGGACTGGTCGCCACCGAGCATGGCTACAACCTGTACGTAGGCGGCAACGGCGGCGCCAATCCGCGGCATGCGGATCTTTTTTTGACGGACATCGATACCGACACGGCGATTCGCACCATTGACCGGTTTTTAATTTACTACATGCGTACCGCCGACAAGCTCAACCGTACGGCTACCTGGCTGGAGAAAATGGAAGGCGGTCTGAATCACCTGAAGGAGGTTCTGCTGGAGGACAAACTGGGCATCTGCGATGAGCTGGACAAACAGATGGGATACCTGGTGGACAGTTACCGGTGCGAATGGCGCGAAGTCGTCAAAGACCCAGAACGCCGCAAGTGGTTTCGCCAATTCGTCAATTCCGAGGATACCGAAACGGGTATCGAGATCGTCACCGAGCGAGGCCAGCAACGCCCCGCGGATTGGCCCCGGGATGGAGTCCCTCTTGCCCAAATCACGTTGCCCGATGGGAGTCGACTGGACGAAAATTCCTCATTGAATGAACAGCTCCCATCCTCACGGCAGTGGACCGAAGTGGGCAAGGTGGAAGACTTTCCGCCCGATGGCGGAGCGGCCATCAAATATGGCGATGTGCAAATTGCCGTATTTAACTTCACCAGCCATGGAAAATGGTATGCCTGCCAGAACCGGTGCCCGCACAAAAATGCCTTCGTGCTCTCCCGTGGTATTCTCGGGAGCCGGGACAAAATGCCCAAAATTGCCTGCCCTCTGCACAAGAGGACCTACTCCCTGGAAACGGGAAAATCGCTTTCCGGCGAGGAGCAGGCGTCCGTGGCGGTGTTTCCTGTCAAAATCGAAGAGGGCATCGTTTACCTGGAGCTGCCGTCCACCGAACTGCTGAATTCCGTACTGGCAACCCATTTGTACGAAATCACCGCCTCCGACCAGAGCAACACCTGCCGACAATGCACCTCGCGGCAAGACCTTCAGCCAGGAGATCAAGCGGTCATGGCCGGCTCCTAAAGCGGGTTACCCCCCGCAACCACAGTCATGTACCACCCGCATAGCGGGTGGCTTGAGGAAGGCTCCTCAAAGGAGCCGAGAAGAGAATATCGTACTCGTACTCAGCAAAGCGGTACTCGTACTCGAACCCGACTGGGAGG
>JAJRWS010000196.1 GCA_024276705.1 Planctomycetota bacterium
CTCTTCATCGCCATGGAATATATCGACGGCGGAAGCCTCAAGCAGCGAATCAAGGACAAAGCATCCCCGCTTGAGTTTCCGGAAATCCTCCGAATTCTCCACCAGGTCGCGCTCGGCCTCCAGTGCGCACACGCAAACCACGTGCTCCACCGGGACCTGAAACCCGACAACGTCCTATTTACCCACAACGGCACTGTGAAAATCGTAGACTTCGGCTTGGCGCGTGACACCGACCTCGGCTTTACCATCACAGCGCCCGGCGAGACAATAGGCACGGCTTACTACATGTCGCCCGAGCAGTTTCATCGCCGCACAAAGCTCGATCCCCGCACCGATATGTACGCCTTCGGCATCATGGCCTTTGAAATGGCCACCGGTAGACGCCCCTTCGTGCATGACGAGTATGTCAAGCTCGCGGAAATGCACATTCGTGAGCCCATCCCCAAACTCACCAAGGCCGCTCCTGGCACCCCTCGATGGTTCGAAACCTTTGTTGCTATTTGCACAGAAAAGATGCCAAAGAATCGCTACGACTCTATGCGAGATATCGTCTCACTACTTGAATCCAAGATGGCCAAGCTCGGTCTGCTCAGCCCTGCACTCGTGCCCCCCGAGCCCCTTTGGCTAAGAATTGCCAACCGATTACTGCACCTAGACTAATTTCCTCCCCCCCTCTTCGCTGACGAGCAACATTTGTGTGGCCCCCCCGCAATCATGCGCTACGTACCTGCCCGCGCCGATTGGCAATCAATACCCGAGACACAAACAACATCGGCAAAACTACAATAAAAAGCGTTCCACCCGGCAAAAAGACCAGGAGCTTCGAGAAACACAAATATGCCGACACTCCCCACACCAAGGCCAATACGCCTACCACAACGAGTGCAACGACTGGACTCAGTGACATAAGGACCATCGTTCCCACAATCGCTATCACTTGCAAAACAACGATCTCTCGCTCTGGCGACAAGCGACGAATCCAGCTCTTATCAAGCAGGTTCGCTGCAATAGTCGCATGAATTTCAACCCCGTACATTTTCTTGTCAGATGCCGGAATCACGAAGCTATCCTCGCCTCGGACCCCTGGTGTTACATCGGTTGCCACCCCGATAAACACGACTCGATCTCGGAAATATCCATCTGTCGGCATATTCGTGGCATCGAGCAGCTTGTAGAACGACACGCGCGTAAGCGAAGAGCTGCCGCCGTAGTAGTTGATGTAATCGTACTTGGACGGCTCTTCAAGACTCGCAGAGACGAACTTCCGAAGAGGTAGAATCAAGGGCACATTCACTGGCAGAGATGAAACAATTTCCGTTGGCAAGCTGATACGTTCTACAACGCCCCAGTGAGATATTTGGACCTGCATAGGAAGAACCATATCGGCCTTCTTTGCAAACATTCCAAGCGGAATCTTCTGCTCCACGCGTTTGGTGTTTTTTCCGCTCGGGTCCGTCTCATTGATCTCCGTGATTCCCCGGCCAATGACCGTTCTTGCCTCACTAAGCGCCTGGGCAAGCTCCTCGTTCGCTTTCTTGTCTAGTCCCTCGGAGACGAAAAACAGATCAAGCACAATGAACCGAGCCCCTGCCTCCGCAATATGCTTGATCACTCTTGCAAAGAACTCCCGTGGCAGAGTCCCACCAAGCGGGAACTTGGTATTGTTAAACGTTGCAGCATCAACACCTACCACGCTTACGGACTGCGGAGTTTGCCTGTCGCCCCGAATCGCAAACCAGGTACGGAGCTCGATGGAATCGATGTCCATTCCAACTGAGCTTGAAAAAAGCACAACATGCACAAAGGCCACGCCAAGGCCGTACGCCATGAGCCTGATCCGAGGAGATACATCCCGCAAGTCCTCGCGTATTCGATACAATATATTCCGAACACGATAATCCATGCAAACCATGAAAGCATTATCGCACCAGATCATCAAGTTTTCTTGAATACACGTCGATAGCCCTGCTGTACTAGTATGTCTACAGATGTCGCAATCAGTACGAATTAGGCTGAAGTGCCCATTAACTCAGCTGGTAAAGACTATGACACGAGAACGCACAATAACACTCCTCACATCTGAAAAAGGCGCAACCCTGCTTGAATACGCCCTCCTTGCCTGCCTCATCGCAGTTGTCGCACTCGCAGGAGTCACAAGGGTCGGAAATCAAGGGCAGAAAACTTTTAAGGTAGTCGCAAAGACCATCAAGAACGCCGGTGGAGATAACCCAGACGACGGCATTATTCCCGGAGATGGTATATGCCAGCCAGGCGAAGCACCTCCATGTTGAGCCAAAGACGGGCAATGAGCAAACCCTAATAAAGAAAAGTGGGTGAGTGACGCATTTCTGCACCACTCACCCCTCCCACCGAAGAAAAAGCAGAGAACCCTCTCAGGCAGCCCTCTCCCATCTTCTCCGAATAGCAGACCATGAGCCAAAGACTAGACTTCCGGTGAGGAACATCAGGAAGCTACTAGGCTCTGGCACACTTGGATGACTGTCCATGGTCTCGTAGATCCAGTCGTTGTACAGCGATGTCCGGATTGCCGTACTCACACCATCGCCATAATCACCCAGCCATCCACTATTGATACCAACAAGTTGCATTTCCCCACCAACCTGAGCAAACCACCCGCCTCCGCTATCGCCTGGCGTTGTTTGCCATTCAAGCGGTTGAGCGTCATCATAAAAGGCATTAAAATCAGCCAACCAATACTGGCTCTCCGCTCTGTGCCACGGAGGACGATCCCCACCAAATTCCTGGGCGATGTTATTTCCGGCACGCTTGATGCCGTCAAATGCTCCGTACCCGTTAGCAGCAGTCCCCGGGCGTCCAAATCCTGCCATGTGCATAACGGTTCCTCGCTGGTCCTCCCCGCTAAAGAGCACCGCAGGGTCAACACCAACGACAGGATCAGTCAGGTGAAGAAGACCAAGGTCAACTCCAGTAGCAGGCGCGTGCGACCCTGAGAATCCTGGATAGATGTACCACGCATCAGCAATCGCTCTCTGATAGTCTCCACCAAAGAGGTCATGCCCGGTGAAGAACTGAATGTCCGAGATGCCTCCACCCAGGTCATCATTTCCAACAATGACGTGCCCTGCGGTAAGTACCCACTGACTATCAATCAGCACACCTGAACCACCTCGTTGCCAGAGGCCATCCTTCTTCAGATACATGAACCCCACAGGGTCGAACATGGCGTTGTACGCATAGTCATCGCCTTGATCCAGGTCCGCCTGATTCAGGTAAAGCGCGGCCCGTGAAGGGCTCGCTGAGAACACCATGACAAACAACGTCGCCATGAGCACAAAAAAGACTGTTCGAATTCGAATACTACTCATCTCAAATCTCCTTTTTGATAAAAGACGTTTCGGATTGAAACCAAGAAAAACCCTAACTCTTGCCCGACTCCGGGTCGTTCGACGCTTGTGCGCACAGCGACCCCTAGTTCGGTTGTGTCAGTCTTCCCGGAAGAAATCTCAAAAGATCGATTCAGTGTGCCCGGCTCTGCCCCCTGAAAACTGATCCAGTTTTCGGTGCTCCACGAACCCAAGACAGCCTGCTTTGGCTCACACTGGTGACTGACAAGCAAATTGCAGTCATGGAAAAGAACGTAACGGCCAAACCCGACTACCCGTCGTAGCACGACTCGCTGTCGTAGCACGACTCGCTGTCGGCGTCCGACTCGCTGTCGGCGTCCGACTCGCTGTCCAAGCCTCGCCAGTAGCTGCAACCCAGCCCAGAGTGTCGCACCTACTACTAGCTGTTTCCGTGGTGCGACTCGTGGCCGGCGGCTGGTTGGCAGGAGCTCAGCCGCTGGCCAAGTCATGTTGCTAATACGGCCACCTACCAGAGTCCTTACCACGTTTCGGCATTCTCTAGCAAGATTATGCCGCTTTCGGTTGAACCCACTCCGCGAAAGTGGCGAGCTGGTCTCCGGTTTTTGCTGCCATGATGTGGCCTCGGGCGGAGAAAGGGCGTACGCGAGGCAAGTGACGAGGCGCCAGGGGAGAACAAACATGACGGCCCAGCACGAAAAAAGGGAGCGTTGAACCAAGCCTGCTCGCTGGACCCTCGCCAAAGGGCTTGCAGAACAGAACCCGGCCAACGCTCCCCCTGCGGGGAGCGCGGCATCTGGTCCTGCCTCTGCAAATTTCGCGAACCATTGGCGCTCACGTTGGCGATTTCCAGCGAAGCAGTCACCGGACGCACACGCGTCACGTCAAATTGTCGACTATTATTGTAGGTTGCCAGCCATCTACCTGCTACCGGAAAAGCCGCAGATGGAGTGCGGTTTCTCCGGTTTTTCAAATGGCCGAACCACTCGGCGCCTAAGCGGGAGCACTTCTCGGGGGACCAGCGAGAACCCGGCCCGCTTTCGCGCTCGGTTCACCTCCCGATGAATCCGAAGGAGCTGACGCCGAACCGGCGCGTACGGCTCGAATGGAATCCGGTAGAATCTAAGTGCCAGGTTTTTCACCGACCTGTGGACCGCCAGGTCTAGGAAGAAATCCCGCAGCTCTTTGTAGAGTTTCCGGTCGATTTGGACGTGGGCATGCCACCGAGGGTCGACCTCGCCGGCAAGCGTCCGTCCCCCAGGCCGATAACTGATGGAGTACCCCGCAA